>PMND01000058.1 GCA_003161955.1 Ignavibacteriota bacterium
TTGTCGCCGTCATTCCCGTCTGGCGCCGGTCGCTTACGGATTGATCTCAAACATCGCCCAGCAGTTGTCCGGTACGCCCAGGCCGACCAATGCAAAACTGGAGGAAGCGGAGGTCAGGTACGATCCCGGAGGCAACGGAACCTTCGCCGGGTCGACCTTCCAGCTCGCCGTGAGCGAATCACCGTTTTTTAGTGTGGCTTTCAATGGAACGGCCGCAAACGCCAGACCGGCAAAGCTGTCGGCTACTGTGTCCCGGCCTTGCATCACGAAGAACCGGGCGAACGGGTAGGACATGCCCATCGTCACTTTTTGGTCGCTGCCTGTTCGGTTGACAAATGAGTACTTCAAAAATACGGATTCAGAACGAGCGAATGACCTCTTAATTGTCCCCACAGAATCCATAGTCCGCAGGTAGACGAGTGTCCCCGGAATTATGGGGATCAGAATCAACTCGTCGCGAAAGCGGGGGGCGGGCTCATCCTCCGGAGGGGCCAGACCGGAATCGTTGCACCCAGGCAGAACTGCCGCCAGGAAGATAAGAAGGACTGACTTCTTCATCATTTTACTCCTCATATATTTCGGAACCGCATTGAGAATGTACCCGGGTTCTTTCCAGACAAATTGTGCCACTCGCTCTTTACCATGAAGGAAGCGCGACCTTTCCGATGAAGAGGATCGTCCCCGTTTGGTTTTCCCGCAGCGCAAAAATGAACGGCCTGTTTAACCTCATGAATGCCGGGCCATCCTCCCTCACCGCCGTTGCCATCATGCCTATCACTGTAACCCCGGCTGCCTCCGTCCCTTCTTCGTCAACCTGGACGAACGTCACGTGAAGGACATCGCTCACGGCAAGTGAGCCCCGCCTGTCAATTCCCGTGAAGTCGGCGCCATCCGAAAAGACAACAGACATCCCCATCGCCGACAGGACGTCCGTCAGGCTTTGACGCCAGTTGATTCGAAACCTGGGCATGTTTATCGTTACCGCTTTTCTTACAAGCTTCGCCATCCAGCGGTTCCACTGCTCCTGGGTCAGACCCGAGACAAAATTGTCAATGTCCACTCCCGCGGGAGGGAGGATCACCGTCATGCTGAACCCCGCCTTCCCGTACGGGAGATCGATCCCTTGAACGCCGTTCTCGGAAAAATACGGCACCGTGTCTGTTTGCGCCATCATCCTGCACGGGTTCTCGGAACCGTCCGCACTCGCAAAATAGTCGTCCCTGGTCTCCTTCGGATCATACCGGTACGTCCATGTCCCCTTGAAGTACACCGCGTTTATGAGATACATCACGATTCCGTCCGGGATCGGTGCCGGGACCACGCTCGTGATTCTGCCGTTGGTGTTCTTGTCAACCCAGCCGTTGATCGTTTGGGGAGCGGAGGGGTTTGAGAAATCGATGCTGTTCACTTCGGCGTTGAAGTAGGTCATGTTCACAGTTTTGAATGCATCCTCGACAATCAGCGTTGGGCGATACCAGATCGAGTTGGCGATTTGCATCTGGACCGTGGGATCCAGCCCGGTGAGAAGCGCGGAGAGACCGGCGTATGACCTGTTGATGTCCTCCTGCGTCACTCCCGCAAACCCCAGTGTCTCCTGCATTGCGTCCCTTGTCGATCCATTGGCTCCGTTCATCGTCATGCCGAGCGCCATGCTGACGCTCAGAGGACAAATGAACAGGTTCTGCCGCGTGGACTTCTTGTTCAGAGAGACGAAAAGCTTGAAACCGAACGAGTTGTCCGCGCTGACAATCGCTTTCTGGGCGGCGGTCAGGGGGCTCGGTGGGGCCGGCTGTGTCGGATCGGAAGACCCTGGTCCGGTCCTCCCAATGTCTGAGCATCCGGCGATGGAAAGGACGATGAGGATAGCGGCTGCATGAATCAGTTTTCGTTTCATGGAAGAGTCCTCGAGAATTATCAAATTGCCCCGCCGCGGAACGCGTCCCTGCTGAGAGCAGCGGGGCGTGGAAGTTTTGGTTTCAGAACCTCACGGTCAATCCAAGCGACGGATACAATGGGAATAGGTCTGGCTCCCTGAGCGATATGTCCCATCTCGACCGTCTGTCGGAGCTGTTCCGCAACGCCCAGACAAATGGGTCGAGAAGCCCGTACCCGTTGAGCATCCGGAGGGAGATCTGACAGGAGAGCCCCCACAGGGAGAGAGTACGGGCCGCGTTGAGTTCCAATCGTTGAAATCCCGGAATCCGGTTTCCGTTCACATCGAAGATCTGCGTCGCCTGCGTTGACGAGACGCTCACCGCGTTCGAGTCGATCCTCCCGTTCGTGATTACTTTGGCCCGGGTCCCGGTAACTTTCTCGGGAGACGATTCGGGCAGATCGGAGGCGAGAACGCACAGAATGCCGAACGACCAGTTCTCGAATGGCGTGTACGACAGGTCGATCTCGAGCTCGTGCCGCCGGTCAAACCGGGGAACGAACGGCTCCCCGCCGTTGAGCTCCGCAAATCTCTGATTTGCCCATGAAAGCGAGTAGGTGAGTGATCCAGACAATTCCCCGGTCCGCTTCCGAATTGAGAGCTCGAAACCGAACACGCTTCCGGTCCCGAGTATCACCGCGCTGTTGAGGTCCCCCGCCGGCTGTGCCGTGGTATCGATGACGAACTCATGCAGGTTGTGCGTGCTTCTGTAGAAGGATTCCACCGAGGCGATGACGGTCTCCCCGCTGAATGCCTTTTCGAGGCCGAGCGTCACCTGCAGCGACGTGGACGGGCGCGCCTGGTCGGTGGGAGGGTACCAGAATATGGACGGGTAGAAAATGAAGATCCCGCTGTTGACGTACGGTTGAATGAACTGCGTGATGGAGGTCAGCGAGGAATAGATCCGCGTCCGCTCATCCAGCGAGACGAGGAGGGAGAACCTCGGATCGATTGCCGAAAAAGATCCTCCTTCTCCCGCGTAGCTCGTGGCGCGCCCCCCGATTTCGGCCACAACGGGCGGAAGGACACGCCACCGGTCCTCGAGGTAGACCGATGATTCCCATGATGAATTACCCGGCAGAGAAAGCGGCGCGATCTGGGTCGTGAACGCATCTATGGAGCCGGCGAGCCGGTGATGGGTCAGTTCGACGCCGGCGCGGAGCGTGTGTTCTTCGTCGTAGTAATGCTCCGCATCGGCATGCACATCGATGTCCTCGATTGAATACCCGGAGGGAAGACTCAGTCCGTCGGGGAACTGCGTGTCCCCCGTCAATGATTGCCCCAGCGCGAAGTCGTACCGCGTATAGTCGGCAGATGCGCTCAGAAACAGAGAGGGGGAAGCTATGTCGAGCCACCTGACGTTGAGCATCTTGTTTCCCCAGACAAAGTCGTTGTCGAGGCGTTCCCCGGGCCCCGCGACATCGTTGGTGTAGGTATCCCTCCCCATATAGCCGCTCAGGGAAATCGAGCTGCTCCCCGAAAGCCGCCGGGTGAGCTTGGCTATCGTTTCGTACGAGCCCAGCCGGCTCGGTGTTCCCTGGCCCCCGAGAAACGGTATCGCGGCCTCGGGATACGCTCTCCGTATCGAGGCAACGAACGTCGTGCCCGGGGAAAGCGGGCCCTCGAGCGAGACGTGGGAACCGAGGGAGCCGGTGCCCGCTGATCCGGAGAGCCTCCCGGAGTTCCCCCCGCGCACGGAGAGATCGAGGACGCCGCCGATCTCGCCTCCGTAGTAAGGGGGGAGTCCGCCGACAACGGCCTGAACGTCGTTCAGCGTCTCGCCGTTGAACGTGCTGAGGACTCCCCCGAAGTGCGATGGGTTGTACACCCGCGCCCCGTCGAGGAGATAGTTGTTCCGATCGGACGGAGTGGAGCGGATATAGACCCCTCTGGTGATCCCCTCGGCAGAGGTCAGCACCGTGCGCTCTCCCTCGACGGTGATTTCCTGGAGCGTGATATCGTGCGGGTTCAGAAGGATGTCCCGGCCGATTGGGGAATCGGAGGATACAACGATGGTAGCGATGACAGTCGAATACCCCAGGGCACGGACGACGAGTGTGTATTTCCCTTCGGGAAGACGCCGGAGAGAATAAAATCCGTACGGGTTGGTCGGGCACCACCTCTGGACGGTTTTCCTGTCCTGGTCGGCGCTGTCCCATAGAATCACCTCCGCTCCCGGGACCGGTTCTCCCGTCAGCGAATCCCTGACGGTTCCCGAGAGTGTGGCGAGGGACCGCGCCTGTTGAGGTTCCCGGGCTCTGAGCACATACTGGTTTCCCTGCCTGGTCCAGACGAGAGGGGCCCCCGCGAGCATCCTGTTCAGAGCCTCCTCGATGCGGCAATCTGTACAGGAAGCGGAGACCGTCTTCCCTTCGACGTCGTTGTCCAGGTATACGATGAACACCGGAAACCACTTCATGAGCGAATCGAGAGAGGAGCGAAGGCTTACACCGTTCAGGCGGAACGTCGCCGGGGCGTAAGAATCCTGCGCGGAGAGGCAGTGAGGGTCCGCGATCAGAAGGAGAAGACTAAAACACGATATAAGCGCCGTTCTCATGCCTGTACCTGTTACCGGTCAGCCGCGAGAGAGCTGAGAGGGCGGACTCGATATTTGTGTTGTCCATCGATCCGGTTATGGTTTCATTGTTCAACCGGGGATCCCCGAGTTTCACCTCAACGGCAAATTGCGACTCGAGCTCCCGGCAGGCTGAGAGGAGAGACGTTCGGTAGAATATGAATCTGCCGTGGATCCACCCCGGGTAGACGAGGGAGGGGATGCGTAACGGAGTCTCCGGAAATCCGCCTCCCTGACACGCTGCAATTTCCCCCGCGGAGAGAACGACACTGCTGTCTTTCCCGCTCCTTACCGCGCTCATCCTTACAACGCCGCTGAGAACCGCCACTTCCAATCGGTCGTCCCTCACAAGGACGTTAAACTCTGTCCCCAGGACCCTGATGGAGCCGAGAGCTGTGGAGACGACAAAGGGAGTTCCATCCTTGTGCACCCGAAAGTAAGCCTCCCCGTTCAATGAGACGCGCCGACCGGCTTCCCCCCGTGCAGGCTCGACGGTCAACGCGGAAGTATGATTGAGCGTCACCACCGAGCTGTCCGGGAGGTTGATCGTGGCATGTTCACCTCTGGACGTGGTGTACGTCGCACCTTCCGGATGATGCGTCCACAACTCGCCGGCCAGAATGAGGAAGACCACGATCGCAAATGCAATCGCCGGTCTTGCCAATCGCACGCTCACAGGACGCGGGCGGATAGTTGCGGGAAGCGGTTCTCTTCCAAGCTCAGCCTCCAGTTTGTGCCACATCTTCGCCGTCTCCGGGTCGGTCCCTCTTGCGATCGTGGTTCGACGCTCCAGGAGCTCATCGATCCGGGTTGACGAGGGTTCATCCCCCCGGGCCGGGCTGATCTTTCCCCGGTGCGGCCAGAGCAATCGGCGTATGAGATTCATATCCTGCCTCCTGATATACTAACGAACTTCTCCCCCCGTACCACCTATTCGGACCCGACATTGCAGGTCTGAGAGCAACCCCGTATCTTGGCTCAATATTCAGCAGGAGCGCGTTTTCCGCCCACAGTGAATGACCCACACACAGACGCCCGGCTCCTGGAACGGGTGAAAGAATCCGACAGGGAGGCCTTCCGGCTCCTGTTCGAAAAATACCAGCCTCTCCTTTTCCGGCACGTGCTTTTTCAGACCCGGGAGAGCGACTCCGCTCATGATGTCGTACAGGAAACGTTCATCAGGGTCTGGGATCACCGCCGAACACTTGACCCACGGCTGAGCTTCTTGGCGTATCTCACTCGGATCAGCGGCAACCTTGTCAAGGACGATCTGAGACGCCGGAAGAGACACGAAAAATTGGATGCCGAACTTCCTGTCCCCGGGCCTTCGGGAGCGGAGGACCCCTTGAGATATCTCGAGGCAACAATGCTCGAAGAGAATCTCAGCAGCGCTATCGGGAGACTTCCGGGTAAGTGCAGGACCGTCTTTGTCCTGAGCAGGATTGATGGAAGACCGAACAGGGAGATCGCAGGGATGCTCGGGATCAGCGTCAGGACGGTGGAACACCAGATTAACCATGCCCTGAAAGTGATCCGGAGGCGGCTGGCGAGATACCTGCGAGGGTCATAGCCCGCATTGCGAAGAACCATGACGCCATGAACAACAACGCTTCCGCGCTCACCGCATCCGCAATCAATCGACGAACATTCGTCGATCTGCAACGATTCTGGAACCCCTCAGTCTTCATCGACGCGACGCATTGACAGATTTACGCGCGGAGCAAATATACTCTGCTTGAACTGCCCGGACACATTGCGTCTTCGATGGCAGTTCGGTAGTTTTCTCAATCTTCGCCGCTCCATCACATAGGCCTTCTTCGCCGTCAATGAGGAAGGCCTTGCCGCGTCCAGCAGGACCGCTTCCACCCAGGAGTGACCCCGCATTCGCCAGGAGAGTTCGATGGGTTCGATTGAGGGGACAGGATTAGAGGGGAGCACCGATACGCGGAACACATCCAGGATGATCAGCATTGCCGCGGCTCTCGCCGGCTGCGGCTTCATTGTGCTTGCGATCGCCAGGATCGTTGCCGGCGAACCGGGGTTTATGTCGACGCTCGTTATCGGCGGCGTGATATCGCTTCTGACAATCTGGGTAAATCAGAAGGGGCACGAAAAGCTCGCGGGCATCCTCCTGACCTGCGCACTCGCCGGGATCGCTCTGTTTCTGATGCTCTCCTCGAAGGGGACGCACGACGCGGCCCTGTTGACATTCCCCGGCATACTGGTGCTGGCGTCCCTGACGCTTCGACGCCGGGTGTATGTCGTGATTGCGGCGGCGATCGTCCTGATGCCGGCGCTTGTCGGGATACTGGAAATCAAAAAGGTCATCGTCTCACCATATAGCTCCTCTACAGATCTGCTGGGCCTGATCGACATCACCGTGATACTCATGATGACAGGTGCGGCCGTGGAGCTGATGACCAAGACTCTGGAGGAAAGCTCGTCCCGCGCGCGCGCGAGCGAAGCCCGGTTTCATCTGCTCTTCAACAGCAGCAGTGAATCGATCGCGGTGTTCGGATCGATGCGGCCGGACGGCGGTGCCGAGAAGATCATCGAGGTGAATGACATTGCATGCAAACAACTGGGGTACACGCATGAGGAGCTGATGCACATGCGTCCTGCGGATATCGTGCATCCGGAGAGCAGGCAGGCGCTGATCGGCGTGCTGTCGACACTCAGGACCGAAGGGCACGCCGTGTGCGAGAGCACGCACCTCACGAAGGACGGGAAGAGCATTCCGGTGGAACTCAGCATACAACTGTTCGACATGGACGGGAAGCCCGCGATAATTGCGAACGCACGCGATATTACGGAACGAAAGCGCGCGGACGGGTTGATCAGGGCCGCCCTTCGGGAGAAGGAAATCCTCCTCCGGGAGATACACCACCGGGTGAAGAACAACATGCAGGTGATCTCGAGCCTTCTGAACCTTCAGGCGTCCAAGACTCAGGACCCGGTGACAAAGGCGATCCTGGAGGAGAGCCGCCAGCGGGTCAGGTCGATTGCGATCATACATGAAAAGCTCTACAATTCCGAAAACCTGGCAAACATTGATTTCGCGATCTACCTGAAAAGCCTGGCGGACGAGCTGTGCAAGTCGTTCGGCAGACCCGAGATTTTGTGCGTCCTGGACCTGGAAGCGATACCGTTTGAGGTCGACAAGGCGATCCCTGCCGGCCTTATCGTCAATGAGCTGCTCACAAATTCCCTCAGGCACGCTTTTCCCCCCGGGACAAAGGGAACGGTGTGGGTCCATCTCCGTTCAATCGGGGATCAGAACGTGGAGCTCGTCGTCAGGGATGACGGCGTCGGGTTCCCCGCCGGGACAGACATCTCTTCGGCCACGACAATGGGTCTTGCGATCGTCAGGACGCTTGTCGAGCAGATGCGCGGAACGCTCACAATGGACACATCGCACGGCACGTCCTGCACGATGAGATTCAAACTGGAAAAGAAGCCCGACATTCCCTCCGTTTCCTCCTGAGAATAAGTCTGGATAGTTCACTCCCTTCCGGCTATATTCATCCACCCCATTGGTTTGGAATGAACCGGGGATGGCCGCACTAAAGCACAGGAGGGTGCATGCTTGGTTCCTCTAATGTGATTGCGTTTGTTCCCACCGAGAATCCGGACAGGGCGCGGGCGTTTTACGAGGGCGTGCTCGGCCTCCGGTTTGTCTCAAAAGACCATTACGCGATGATGTTCGAAGCGAACGGGGTCAGGCTCAGGATCGCTCTCGTTCAGGAGTTCAAGCCCGCTCCCTTCACGATACTTGGATGGATCGTCCCTGATATCGCCGGCACGATACGTGAACTCGCGATGAAGGGGGTCGTGTTCCAGCGCTATGATATTTTCAAGCAGGACGACCTCGGGGTCTGTACGTTTCTCTCGGGTGAGCAGGTCGCGTGGTTCAAGGACCCGGACGGGAACACGCTCTCCCTGACACAGTCCGACCTGATGTAGTCAACGATGGCGCCAAAGGCGACACTGGCAGTGGCGCCTCCGGCGCCATCAAGGTTTTGCCGCGTGACCTTCGTAGTTGGCAAGCGCACCTCTCGCAAGCAGGACGACCATCTCACGGAGCTCGGCCGGCTCGAGCACCGTGACCCCGCTTCCCCGGCTCACCGCCCAGCTTGCCACTTCCTGCAGCGAGTTCACGGTGGCTTCGAAGACGATCGACCCGTCTTCGTTCTCAGTGATCACCTGCGTCTCCATCATCTGCCNNCTGAATGAATACCGGAACATCTCGTCGATCCGCTCCTGCGGCACCTTCTTGAAGTGTCTTTCGGACGCCCTGATGTCGACGATCTTGTCGAGCAGGTACTGCTTGATCCGTTCGTCGTTCACCGCCAGTACCCGCCAGTACCCCTCGCTGCTGAATATGATCAGCGGGTGCAGCTCCCGCCCGCGCTCCACCTCCCGGTCATCCTTCCGGTAATCGACAACGGCGATCGTGTTGCTGTCGATGCACCTCTGAAGCGTCACCACGATGCTCAGCGCCTGCTGTTTTTGCTTCTTGACAAGAAGCGCCGTGGCCTTGTCGAAACCGCTTGTCGAATTGCAAATCCCGATATACTGGAGAAGCAGCTCCCTGATGAGCATGGGGTCCATTTTCCCCTCGAGGCAGAGCCCTTTCTTCTTTTCCGAGTGGATCGGTATGCCGAGGCTCCGGAGCTCCTGCATATCACGCTTTATCGTCGGGATGTCTCTGCTGAAAAGGACGGCAAAATCGGCATCCTTCAACCCGCCGGTATTGGCAATGGCCAGACCGAGCATCTCGATCTGCCTCTTCACTTTTGTTTGAACCTCGAGCATGGGGTACCTGGGGAAATTGTATCATCGGATGAGACGCTACGAGGGGCAAGATATGGTAACTTGGGTTCAGAAAACAGGCGGAAAGCCTGCTGCAACAACAAGAAAGGGAGAACACAATGGAATACAGAACAGGTGCGGAATTCTCTCAGACGGACATAAGCGAAGTGCGGGATTTCCTGGCCGGGCGGCGCCTGAAAAAGTATGTCCTCCCCCCCGAGCGGCTCCATGTCGTCAACGACGGGAGGGAGCATTTTCTTCGGATTTCCAACGGAAAGACGGGGGAATACCCGGTACGGGGATCGTTCCTTTTCAAACTGCTGAAATGGTACGGCTTTCCGTCAAGGCTGCTCGACCGTCTGAATATTGACACCGTGACCTCGGTGCTCAATGACTATCTCCTGGCCATCCCGGGAGGGGACGTGACCGTCACGGTGGAGGATGGCGAAGCCCTCTCCCTGACGAGCATGCGGTACAATGAGCTTTCCGACGCCGAAGTCCTCGACTGCGCAGAACGGGTCGGGGTGGCCTCCGTATCGCGGAACGATTATTTCATGAGGGTGTACAGCAACACCGAATACGAAGTGGAGCCGGTCCCGGGGGACGTGTGCGGCCTCGGATACAACGTGTTCAATTCGGAGACGGGCTT
>PMND01000107.1 GCA_003161955.1 Ignavibacteriota bacterium
GCGCGGCCGGATTTCTCCTCGTATGAGGCGAACTGCAGGCAGGCGTCAGTCCAGCCGGTCTTCTTCAGGTACACGTCGGTCACCATTTTCCTCTCTGCGGGATCGGCGGAATCGAGAAGGGGGGAAGGGGAAATAAAATCAGTGAACGGCCACCTCCCCGTCAGAGCCCGCACGGAGATTTCCCCGTAGGCAAGATCCAGCCAGGAGAGACTCAGGCTGTCGGCGTCGAACGGCAGGAGTCCGGGTTCACCGCCGGACGGCGGCAGGATCGGAAGCCTTATCATTTCTCCCACGAACGCCCTGGCGATGATGTCATATCCTCTCGCCGTGGGGTGGAGGTGTTCCCAGAATAGCGTCGCTCCGGTGATACCCGCGGGGGAGAGCGCCGAGAATATCGAGTCAACCGCGATGCAGGGAACTGATTCCTCCCGGCAGACCGAGTGGATGATACTGTCCGTGCGCGCCGGCGCCCGGAACTTGAGCAGGTCCTCGTCGCGCGCTCTCCGGAGGAACCGGGCAGCCTCGCGGGTGTCCCCGAGCGCGAGGTGCGCCCGTCCGAGCCAGTAGTCGGTGAACGCATCCGCGGTGTCAGTCCCTTTCAGTACTTCGAGCCGGCCCAGGGCCTCCGTGAAATTTCCCGACGCGATGAGCGGAGGGATCTCCTCGTGACGGGCTCCGCTGATGAAGGGGGGGAACATGAGGCTGGATGTGACGTCGCTCGCGATCACGCATATCCCGCGGTCACGGAACGTTTTAATGATCCTTCGGAGGTTCTCCCCGAAACGGCCGATCACGCGCACTTCCTCCGCCGAGCCTGCTTCCACCGTGGCCCCCCGGGAGACCTGTTTCATCAGGTTGCGTTCGCCGTCCTGCGATCCGCGCATGAACGACCCCAGCATTCTCTGGGCGAGGCGGACGATTCTGATATCCCGCGCACGGTATTTGAGTTCCGTGAGGGCCGGGAATTTCTTCTCGATCCAGGGGGCTCCGACCCCGTCAGGACCGTAGAACTCGTTGTGTCCGAGATAGAGGAGGACGGCATCCGGACTGAGATCCGCCAGGGAGGGGGCGAGATCGGCGACCACATTTGAGTTGATCGCCGATGCTCCGAAGTTCATGACCTCAATTTCCGGGGCCGGGAACAGATGGCGTAGCTGCTTGCGAACGAGCGCGGGTATCGTCGCGGAGAGTTCGTACGGAGTGCCGAGCATCGACGACTCGCCGACGCAGAAGACCCTGAAAACCCCCTTCGTCTTCCGGGCCCGCATGAGACCCGGCTTCAGTTCCGGCACCATCGGTGCGTTTGCCGGGAAGTACCGTTCCAGATATGCGCGGTTAACCTGCAGCATGCGGACCGTGTCGACCGCCGCTTCGCGCACAAACGGTGAGTCAAGCGACGGCGCAAAGAACCGGAGGGAAACCTCGAGGAGGAGAAGAAGGACGAGCGGGAAGAGCACGGAGATCAGTCTGAAGAGGAGGCGTCTTTTCCCGGAGAGCATGAAGCAATCTAGAAAACAGCGTGATGATCCGCAAGTGCGCCTCCCTTGTGGCGCGCGGACGGTTTGAGTATATTGCCTCAAGCTCCCCAGGAATCGGGGAGCACCTCAAGGGAGGGACGAGACCTGAAACGAGCACTGACGCTTCTGACACTTCTCGCGGCAGCGGCCTGCCGCGCCCCCGCGCAGGAGATTCCCCTCCCCGGGGAACATGTGATCGCGCGCGCAGGGGACGTCTTCGTTTCCGAGCACGAATTCCTGGAGCGCTATGAACTGCTCCCCGGGTTCGGCAGGCAGGCCCGCGGCCAGGCCGAAGCGCGCAAACTTGAGGTGCTCTACTCCATTATTGCCGAGAAACTCCTGGCTGCCGATGCCGCAGCCCGGGGGCTGGACACGGACGCCGTGATTCAGCTCGCCCTCCGTGAGACGCGGAAACTCCTCGCGCGTGATGCCCTGTACAAGCACGAGGTGATTGCGAAGGCCGCCGTTTCCGGGAAGGAGCTGTCGCAGGGGATAGCCCTGGCGCTCATCGAGCTCTCCATCCGGTACATCTATTTCGACAGGGAGGAAGACGCGGGATTTGTCAGGTCCCAGATGCGGCGCATTGAGGATTTCCGTAGTCTGCGTATCGA
This sequence comes from Ignavibacteriota bacterium, assembly GCA_003161955.1. Taxonomy (GTDB): domain Bacteria; phylum Bacteroidota; class Ignavibacteria; order UBA10030; family UBA6906; genus Fen-1273. Next base: position 2,129 of record PMND01000107.1, read on the forward strand.
TTCGTCGTTCCATGCACTGCGCGATACTGCGACGCTCGTCTGGGGGGAGGCGGATCCGGCGGTCGAATCCGCCGCTTACCATCTGAAACAGAATGAAATTTCCCCCGTCGTCCGGGCGGGGACCGGTTTTTATGTACTCACCGTTTCCGGCGTCCACCGGAGTCCCGGGTACGCCAGCCTGGCCTCCGACGTGCTCCGGGACAGGGTCATGACCATTCTCCGGCGGAGAAAAGAGAAGGCGCGTCTCGAGGAGTTTGCCCCCGGCGTCCTCCGGGGCAAGACCGGATTTGCCGCCCCTGTCCCGCTCAACAGGCTTATCAGTGCGCTCGAATCGGTATTCGCACAGGAGCCCCGGGACTCGGTCGTCTACCTGACCCCCGCGCGGGCATCGGCCGTCGACAGCATCTGCGCTGCGTCGCTCGGTGATACGCTCGCCGTTGCGGGGAGCAGGGTCTGGACTGTCGGTGACGTGGTCGACCGGCTTGCGCGGGAAGGGTTCGGGGTTCAAAGAACGGCGCTCGGGAGCATTCCGGTCCGGCTGAATACGGAACTGAAGGGGTTGGTGCAGCGGGAGCTCATGGGGGAGGAGGCCCTCCGGCGCAGCCTCGACACGACCGCGGACGTCCGCCGGGAAGTGGAAATATGGCGGCAGTCTTTCCTCGCGGCGGTGGACAGGGATGCGATCGCCGGCGGGACGAACGCAAGCGACGCCGAGGTCTGGGCGACGCTGAAGTGGCGCGATTCCTCCGTGACCGTGCCGCAGGTTCAGTTACGTGAATTGCGGACGACGACATTCAACCAGATGCAGAGTGCGATGGAGGATCTTGGAGGCGGGGCGTCGATGGAAGATGTCGTTCGTAAATGGTCCGCTGACCCGGCCGCGAGGGAAACCGGCGGCCTCTCTCCCTGGTTCCCGGTCACCGACCGGCCTCCCATCGGAGAGATTGCCTTCCGGCTCCGTCCGGGGGAGCGTTACGGTCCTCTGGACCTTCCCGGCGGGCCCGTCTACTTCGAGCTGACCGGCAAGAAATCGGCGCCGCTGGAGGGGGACACGTCTCTTGCCCGCAGGTTCCTGCAGGCCCGGGAGGAGACTCTCCAGATGAAGGCGAAGCGGGCGGTGACGCTCCGGCTCGCTTCCATCGCGAAGGAAAAAGGGGTCGACGTCTACGCCGATCGGCTGAAGGCGCTCAAAGTCACTCCGATCCCCATGATGACATTCCGGATACTCGGGTTCGGCGGGAAAATGCTCGCCGTCCCGTTTGTCACTCCCGAGCTGGACTGGCTGGAGGTCGATATTTCGAAGGGGAATACGGTTCCATAAAATCTCCGCCGCGCTACCGTACACCCTTCAGCTTCTTCAGGAGCTCTCCGGCAGGAGCGTACTCCGGCTTCAGCGAGAGGAGCCTCTCCATCTGCACGCGGGCGCTGTCGAGCGCCCCCGCCTGAGCATACGCGAGACCGAGGAGATATCCGTTTTCGAGCTGTTCATCTTTCTCCTGCGGGAATCCGGCGAGCGTGCGGTAATACGCGATCGCCACACCCGGCTTTCCGGCACCCAGGGCGAGATCGCCGAGAGACCTGTAGGCGAGTTTCGTCGGCTCCACTTCAAGCGTCGAGGCAAGCACGGCCCCCATCTCTCCCAGCCGGCCCCGCTCCATGTAGAAATGGGCGAGGCTCAGCTGCGGCCGTATATCGAGCGGTGTCTGGCTGATGATCACCCTGTATTCCCTTTCGACGGATCCCCACTCCCCCCTTCCGCGGTAGTACGTCAGCGCTTCTTCGTGCGCCCGCTGCCATGTCCAGCGGGAACGGGTCACCATCTCAACGATCTGGCCCAGCGTGTCGGCCGGGCCCACGGCAGGGACGGACGGCACGCCGGCTTTAAACGGCCAACCGGATGTGAGTATCTCCACCTTGCGGGCGGCCATCCTTTCATCGAGAACGGTGAGGGGGCGTTCTCCCCACAGCAGGTCATCACTGATCGTGTCCCGGACGACCCAGCTTTCCTTCGGTACGATAAGGCCGAGCCGTTCCATCGCGCGGGCGTACCCTTTTGCCATCATGAAGTATCCGCGTGCCGTGGGGTGAAGATGCTCGAATATCAGTTCATTGCCGACGATGGAGTCGGCCGAGGCGCCGGCGAACAACGGCTCCATGTCCGCCACGCCCACGTGCATTCCGTCCTCCATCCCGAGTATCGCCGCGTTGAAATCGGTGCTCGCACGGAACCGGAGCTGATCGAGATCCCGCGCCCTGGCGAATGCGGTCCTCGCCCCGCCTCCGTCACCCACTGTTTCCAGACACTGCGCCATCGCAAATTCCGCATCCGCGCGCAACGAGTCGAGGGCAACGGACTTCAGAAGGAAGGGAATCCCCTCCTGCGGATGTCCTGCGCCGAGCGCGCCCAGTCCGGCATCGAAAGCCGACGTGAACTCTTTTGTTTCCCCGGGCGTCATCCCGGGGCGGGGCATCGAGATGAACGGCCGCTGCGTCCTGACATTGGACACCTGTGTGCCCAGGATCAGGGGGATGCCCCACCCGGCGCACAGATCCGCGGTCGCATGGAGGTTCTCCCGGAACGTGTCGAGGGCCTCCCTGTAGAGCCGGCTTCCGATGGGGATATTTTCCCCCCGGGCCAGGCGTTCCATCATGGTTCCGCGATCGTCCTCCGGGTGCGCCCTGGAAAACACCCCGCCGGCTGCCATGAAGAGGTCCCTCGCCAGCCTGTACGTCCGGAACCGGAGGAGCCTCAGCGACAGTTCCGTGAGCCATCGGGCGCCGGAGCGCGACTCGCGCGAGGCCACACCGAGGGCCCCGTAAAATTCGTTGTGGCCGTCGTAGACGAGGAGGAGATCCGGGCCCGCGTCCGAGAGATCGCGTGCGATATCAAGGACGGTGAAGCTGTTTGTCGCGGTGAGACCCAGGTTGATCACTTCGATGGAACGGTCCGGGAAGAGTGCGTGAAGCCTGGAGCGGAGAAAGGTCGAAAACGCGGCGTTGAACCAGTACGGATAGCCCACGGTGGTGGATCCGCCGAGACAGAATATCCTGTACGTCCCCGGCGGTTTCTCCCGCTCGAACGCATCCAGTGACGTTGCGGGGGTGAAATCCGTCCCGG
>PMND01000121.1:0-5584 GCA_003161955.1 Ignavibacteriota bacterium
GTTCACAGAGAGCAGGGACAATGGCCGCAATCCGGCTCAGGGCGGTCGAATCAGGCGGTCCTCTGAACCGAAGGACCGATGTATCGGGTTCGCATGCCACCGATTCGTCCCGCAGGAATGAGCCGGCGGGTCGGTACGTCACATTGTGGCCGGGGTCCGGACTGCCGGCAATCTGCTTGTGCTTCCCACCCCTCCTCCGGATTGCATGGGAGACCGTCCGGTGTACGGCATCCGTACGGTTTGCTGCATCTCTCCTGACAATGAGTTTGGTTATGGGCCGATAAAAGTCTGAATGCTGAAGAGCGGACGGACACTGTACCGGAGGAGCCTGATCAGCACGCGCCGGGAAAAAGCGAAGGCCGGGAAGAAGGCAGAGAAACAGAGCAAACCGCCACATGGCTAACGGAGAATTTTTCGGGGAGGCTTCTCTCTTCACTTGCTGGTTTTGACCAACTTATCAGATTTTTGACCGGCGAAGGGGCAAAAAGGTTTAGTCCGTTCCAAAGAAAGTTTTTCAATCAAAAAATGGGGAATTCGAATCTGAAGAATTGTACATTACAGCGGGTAAGTCACTCAATACTAACACGAACAGGGAGCGACTCAAATGAAAACCAGCAGTTCCCGGATCTGGTGTCTGGTCCCGGTCTGCCTTTCATTGACGGCGGCGGGTTGCGTCACTTCTGAGACATTCACGCTCAATCAAGTCTCGCTGAGCGGGCCGATTGCCAGGACACCCATTAACGTTACGATTGATCCCGTTCCCGGAACATTACAGGTAATCCCCGGATTTGCGATGGACAACGCCCCCGTTATCAAAGGGTCCATAGACCCGGCGCCCGGCTCCGGCGTCCAACCGACTCTAAACTCCGCGGCGACTTCTCCCAGGGGAAACCTCACCTGGGAAGTCCCCTCGAGCGAATACAGTCTTGACGTCCAGCTTACTGTGGCGCACCATTTCGGGCTGACCGCGGGGGGGGTATATGCGAAAGCGGGGGGCGATCAGTTCACGAACTTCCGGGGGGGAGTAAGTTTCTTTACCGTAGGAGACCAGTATGGCGCCCGGTTTGACGCGGGGATGCAGCTCAACGCCGTCCGGTTCCGTTCGCGGGCGACCGTCACGACGACAGTCGATCCGCCGTTCGGGAGCAAGCACCAGTACGTGTCGTACTTCGACGATTCGGGGATCGAGCAGTCCCTGGGTGCGGCCTTCGGACTCACGATCAACAGCGCCTACAGCGGATCCTTCATAAACGGATTCCTCCATCTGGGGGTGGCATGGCAGCCGCTTATCGACTACACGCCGACGAACCCCGACTCCGTCGCGGGGGCCGGGGACGGCCGGACTGCCATCGGCAACCTCAAAAGCACGAGCGCGGTTCTTTCGTTCGGAGGAGGAGTCGCGGTCGAACTGGGAAGGGGGAACCGGGCACTCCTCGGTGTTCGTGGCGCCCAGCTCCTGGATATCAACTCCCCGGCTCCCGGTCCGGTCTGGCAGCCTTTTGTCGAATTCGTGTTCACGCTTTGACGGGAAGGACCTGACAAAAAGGTCATTCGGAGGGTTGAACAAATCCCCTTAACATAGTATCTTGGCATCTAATGGTGAAACGATCATCCCCCTGAACCCGTCACGCAGTGCCGCCGGCATCGACGAACAATAGCGCCCCTGCAGTTGCAACTCCACTCAAGAAGCCGGGGGCCGGAATAGCAGTCTCCCCCCTCCTCGTCGAATCGTCCCGCAAAGAATCCGCACAGGTCCTCGAATCGCTCAAGACATCAGCCGCCGGCCTCACCCAGGCCGAGGCTGATGCGCGGCTCGAACAGTACGGCCCCAACGAAGTGGCGCAGGAAGTGCACCACGGCTGGTTGTTCCGGATGATTGTCACGCTTCGCAACCCGCTTGTGATCCTTCTGTCCGCGCTTGCCACGATATCGTTCCTCACCGGCGACGTCCGGGCCGGGACCGTGATGTGCCTGATGGTGGTTCTTGGCGTCATGCTCCGGTTCGTACAGGAAAGCCGCGCGGATACGGCCGCGGCGAAACTGAAAGCGATGATCAAGGTCACGGCGACGGTAATCCGGGACGGCCAGCAGGCCGAGATGCCCCTGGGAAACCTCGTTCCGGGCGACATGGTGGCCCTCGCCGCGGGGGACATGATTCCGGCGGACATCCGTGTTGTGACGTCGAAGGATCTGTTCATTATTCAGGGGAGCCTGACGGGCGAGTCCTTGCCGGTCGAGAAATTCGACGCGCGCGAGACACGGGAGAACCTCACGCCGATCGAGCTCTCGAACCTCTGCTTCCTCGGCACGAGCGTGGAGAGCGGGTCGGCGACGGCGGTGGTCGTCACCACGGGGAAGTCGACGTACTTTGGCAGCATGGCGAGCACGATCGCCGGCGACCAGGTGGAGACGAGCTTTGACAAGGGGATCAAGAGGTTCACCTGGCTCATGATCCAGTTCATGATGGTGATGGTCCCGCTGGTGTTCCTGATCAACGGGATCACGAAGGGGAACTGGGCTGAGGCGTTCTTCTTCGCACTTGCGGTGGCGGTCGGTCTCACCCCTGAAATGCTCCCCATGATCGTCTCGGTCTGCCTCTCCAAGGGGGCGCTCCTGATGTCGCGCAAAAAGGTCATCGTCAAACGCCTCAACGCGATTCAGAACCTCGGCGCGATGGACATCCTCTGCACCGACAAGACCGGGACACTCACAATGGACCGGGTCATACTCGAGCACCACTGTGACGTCATTCAGAAAGAAAGCGACGCGGTGCTTCTCGACGCCTACCTCATCAGCCACTTTCAGACCGGACTCAGGAACGTCCTCGACCGCGCGATACTCGATCACAGGGAGATTCTGGATCAGGCCACCCTCGCCGCCTACAAGAAGATCGACGAGATCCCGTTCGATTTCAAGAGGCGCCTGATGTCTGTCATCGTGGCGACTCCCGAGGGGAAACACCGTCTCCTGACGAAAGGGGCTCCGGAGGAAGTCTTCCCCCGTTGTACCCGGTTCGAGCTCGAGGAGGATCTTCTCCCCATGGACCCCATCCTCATCGAGGACCTGAAGGAAGAATACGAGCGCCTCAGCACCAATGGCTTCCGCGTCCTCGCCGTGGCATACAAGGAGCCGGAACTCAAGACGGCGTATTCGAAGGACGATGAATCCGATCTTGTCTTGATCGGCTACGTCGCCTTCCTCGACCCCCCGAAAGACAGCGCTGCACCTGCGATTGCGGCCCTCCAGAAGCACGGTGTCGTCGTGAAGATCCTGACCGGCGACAACGACCTGGTGAGCAAGAAGGTCTGTCACGATGTCGGCATGCCGACGGACAAGGTTGTGCTGGGGACGGGGATTGAAAAGCTGACCGACGCGGAACTGGCCGATGCCGTCGAAAAGGCGACCCTCTTCGCGCGTCTCTCCCCGGCGCACAAGCAGAGGATCATCCGCATACTCAGGGAGAGAGGCCACGTCGTCGGGTTTATGGGGGACGGCATCAATGATGCGCCGGCCCTGAAGGCGGCCGATGTCGGTATCTCGGTGGATTCTGCGGTGGACATTGCCAAGGAGTCCGCGGACATTATCCTGCTCGAAAAGAGCCTGATGATACTGGAAGAGGGGGTCCTGGAGGGGCGGAAGGTCTTTGCAAACATCATCAAGTACGTCCGGATGGGCGCGAGCTCGAACTTCGGCAACATGTTCAGCGTGCTCGGGGCGAGCGCGTTCCTCCCGTACGTCCCGATGTTGCCCATCCAGGTGTTGTCAAACAACCTGCTGTACGACTTCTCCCAGGTGCCGATCCCTACTGATAACGTCGATCCGGAACAGATAACGCGGCCGCGTCCCTGGTCCATGGACGAGCTGAAGAAATTCATCCTGTACATCGGGCCGATCAGCTCGGTCTTCGATTACACGACCTACTTCATCATGCTGTACGTGTTCAATTGCTGGGATCCCGCGCACGCCTCCCTTTTCCGGACGGGATGGTTCGTGGAATCGCTGATGACGCAGACGCTCATCATCCACGTCATACGCACCAACAAGATCCCGTTCCTGCAGAGCCGGGCGAGCCTCCCCCTTGTGGTCACCTCGACGCTCATTATGGTTTTCGGGATGTACCTTCCCTACTCCCCCTTTGCCTCCTCTCTGGGGTTCACGGCGCTTCCCGAACTCTACTGGCCGCTGCTGCTCGTGACACTGCTTTGCTACGTATCCCTCACGCAGCTCGTGAAAGTCGTCCTCCTCCGCCGCGCCTGGATCTAGAACAGCGCAGTGGCTGTCATTGCGAGACACGCCGAAGGCGTGTCGAAGCAACCTGCGGGAGAGTAAAGGTATACCGTGGGAACGTCCTTCGCAGAAGAGGCCGCTGCATTGCATGGTGATACGGATTTCGGAGGGGGACATACGGTTGCCGAAGGTGAAGGGCGCCCGATCCCGGAGTCGCTAATACACGGGCCGCAGGTAGTTCCAGTTCGCGGATCGAAGTTGTTTCCCCGAATAGAAGTCGCCGGAGCCGGTCGGCATCGTCGTGAATAACGCGTTCGTGCAGTGCTGGAGCGGGCCGGGCGTGATGTTCGCAAACCGGCTCAGTATCGCCTCGAGAGTCTTCCGTTCAAAGAACTGCCGGCCGCTCAGGTGTTCCGGGTAATAGTCGGGCCAGCTGGCGAGCGAAGGATGGCACGAGAGGATGACGATGAGAGCGGTCTCCGCCGGCAGCCGGTATTCATTCGATTCCTCCTACATTCAGGTCGACCGGCGCTTCTATCGAATACTGCACCCTGAATTCTCTTTTCTCCCCCGGAGCGAGATGGATCTGCCACGTGAGTATCCCGTTCGCGTCGGGGGTCGCCTCATCAGGACGGGGGAGAATGATCTCCACTTTCACACGCTCATCCTGCGAGACGGGGACGTTCTCGCGGAGCGAGAGCGTCTGGGGGGTCTTCTTCCGGTTTTCCGCAATAATGAGTATCTCGTAGCGCGTCTTCCTCGTTTTGGAGAAGAGGCCCGAGATGTCTGTCACCCTGTTGAGCAATTTCCGCTCGATATGCACGCCGTTGTCTGCGCCGAGGAACGCATCGAATTTCTCTCCGGGCATTACCGCCGGGAGTCTGGAGATGCTCACGAAGCCGTTGTCGACATACACGCTCATCGGGCCCGGGAGCAGGGGATAGTCCGTGCTGTTGCGCAGCGCGGCTTTGAAAAATGCTTCCGCCTGTAGCTTCGGAGATGCGCTGTGGCTGAACGTCCCCCCGAGCGGGGCTATCATGACCGTCACCCTGTGGTCCGCGTTGTCCGCCGGGACGGTGGTCTCCCCCGTGATCGGGAACGACGCGGATGTGAGCGATTCCTTCACGTCCGCCGTCTGAAAGGCGACGGGTGCAGAGGCGGCGACGCTGGCCGGCACAGGCCGGTCTTTCCGCAGCATCTTGGCTCCCCCCGTGGGTGCTGACTCATCCAGCATCGCCATTCCACCCTCAGCCCTCCCTCCCCGGATTTGCGGCGCAACGCTCACGTACCACGGCTGCAATTCAGGGGGTGTGCCGCCGAGGGCAGGCTGTGCCGTGGAGAGAGTCATCTGGATATC
>PMND01000121.1:5776-11456 GCA_003161955.1 Ignavibacteriota bacterium
TTGTTCAGAAAATCCCGCTGATGTGTCAGGACGGCCAGGCGGTCGTTCAGCACGCGGATCTCGTCGTTCAGCGATTTCCGTGTCTGGAGGAGTGGTTTGATCCTGGCGGCGGACACGGTATCGAGGAACACCTGGTCCACCCTGACCTCGAGTATCTTTGCCTGGGCGTTCCCGGACGCGGAGACCCGCACCGACTGGTCCTGCAGAATGGGGGGGAGACCACCGATCGTTATCTGCCGGGCCCCCGGTGTGACGTCCGCCTTTCCCTCCCGCGTCACCATCGCCCTGTCGGTATATACGGTGGCCTTTACGACGCGTGATGAAATCCTTGCATCCGCGGGATTCGCTCTGGCAGTGAGGGGACAGATCGGCAGCAGTGTGGCCGCAACAAGGAGAGGTGTGAGTATTCGGATGACCATGGGATTGTTCTCCGGTGGAACGAATGTCCCTCGAAATAGAAAAACTGAAGTCGGGAAATCAGCGCCCTGCAGGTTGAGTGCGCTAAAGAACGCTGCGAGAAAATGTAGGAAGGGGGGAAGGCAATGTCAATCCTCCCACCCGGAGGCGGACGAACGCAGTGCCGGACAGAGGAAAGAGCCGTTCATCACAAAAGGAGGGTGCCATGAAAACCACACCTGCAATCGGTGTCGCAATTCTGAGCGCGACCCTGGGATATGCGGAACCGGGTGAAGTCTCCCGCCCCGCTTCCGGTCTGGATCTGACCGAAGCGAAGCTCCTCGATGATGTACAGTGGGATAATTGCCAGGCAAAAGAAAGCGCCATTTTCGATCTCGGCGAATTGCGATCTGAAAAGGCGGTCATTCCAGTTCGAGCCCGTTCAGTCGGCGTTGACGAGTAAGAACTGATCCGGCTGCATGTTGCGCCACACGGGCTCCCCGGCTGTCCTGGCTCCGGGTGGCCCTGTTGGTTCCCCTCCCTCGTCTGGTTTCGACCCCCGGCCTCATTGAGAATCTCCTGAAATAGTGGTATCCTGCATACCTGTAGGAGTGTGCAATGGTCGGCCAGACGATCTTAAACTATAAGATCCTCGAGAAACTCGGTGAGGGGAGCATGGGAGTGGTGTACAAAGCCCAGGACCTCACGCTCGGCCAGATGGTGGCTCTCAGGTTCCTGCCTGTACAGCTTTCCCACTCAGAAGTCGATCGCGCCCGTTCAATCCTGGAAGCGAGGGCTGCCTCGACGCTGACCCACCCGAACATCTGCACCGTCCAGGCGATAAAAGAACATGAAAAACAGATGTTCATTGTCATGGACTACGTCGAGGGGGAGACCCTCCGGAAGAAGCTGATGGCCGGACCCGTGCAGGTCAGACGCGCGATCGAGATCGGCATGCAGGTTGCGGAAGGACTCGCAATCCTCCATGAACACGGGATGATCCACCGGAACATCAAGCCCGAAAACATCATGATCCGGAAGGACGGGGTCGTTCAGGTAATGGATTTCGGGCTTATCAGAAGAGGGGGACTCTCCCCGGAGGCGAGGGAAGGGAGTACCGCCGGCACCGCCGCATACATGTCCCCCGAGTTGATCCAGGGGCACGCCTCGGACCAGCGGACGGACATATTCTCTCTCGGAGCGGTTCTGTACGAGATGCTGTCAGGACAACCCCCGTTTCGGGGGGCGGACGAAGCAGCCCTCATGGAGGAAATACTGAGAGTCGAGCCCCACCCTCTTTCGTCTGCCGTCCAGGGGATCGACAATGCGCTCGACGCGGTTGTTCTTGAATGTCTGGTGAAAGACCAGGAAGAGAGATATCAATCGGCAAGGGAGCTTGCCAAAAACCTTCGCCGCTACCTCAGGTCTGCAGGCGGATCCGGTGGCGAGCGCATGGTAAAGGTTGGAGTATATCCGAGAGCGGAGCCCTTCAGCCCTCCCCCCCCTGACCCGGGGACCCTGAATGCCGGATTGATAAAGTGGGGGGTTTTCTCGCCGGCGCAGCCGGAAAATCGTCCGGCCGGAGCAGAGCGGGAAAAGGGGTCCGACCAGGCACATGCTTCATCTTCCCTTGCATCGAAACGGATTCTCCCCTGGGTTCTCGTGTTCATGTTCGCTGTCGCGGCCGCGTCGTTCGCGCTCCTGTATTTCCGGGGGACGGCCTCCGAATCACGCACGGTCCGCTCGTTCATCCGTCCGCCGGAGAATTCCACATATGCGCGGACCTCCGGCGGTGCCAGCGGAGGACATTTTGCTCTCGCGCCGGATGGAAAGAAGCTGACATTCGCCGCAACGGACTTCGCTGGAGTTACACGCCTCTGGGTCCGTTCTCTCAATTCTCTTCAGTGTGTCCCGCTTGCCGGAACCGATGAGGCCTCGTACCCGTTCTGGTCGCCGGATAGCAGGTTCATCGGTTTCTTCTCGGGGGGGAAGCTCAGGAGGATTGATGCGTCCGGTGGAGCGGTCAGCACGCTCTGCGAAGCGCCTTCCGGCGGGGGCGCCACCTGGAGCGCCGATGGCATAATCCTGTTTTCTCCCTCTTCGTCCGAACCCCTCAGCCGGATTCCGGCCGCGGGGGGGACTCCCGCCTCCGTCACGAACCTCGATTCGTCGAGGCTTGAGCATTCACACCGGTGGCCCTGGTTCCTGCCGGATGGGAGGCATTTCCTTTACCTCGCCCGTTCTTCGTCCTCGGACATCATCTACGTCGCTTCACTCGACGGGAAGGAAAACAGGGAACTGCTGCGCAAACACTCGAACGTCGTCTACGGAAACAGTTGCCTTCTCTTCATGGAAGAGGGCGCGCTGATAGCCCAGCCATTCGATCCGGATGGGCTCGAGTTACGGGGTCTTCCCGCCACCGTGGCTGAGGGCGTATCGTATGATCCTGGTGACGGACGGGGAGAATTCTCCGCTTCCGGGCACGGCGAGCTCCTGTACTTCATGTCCATGGACTCAAAGGTCACGGCGNNCACGGAGCACAACGCCCGACAATCAGCGGCTGCCCGGTGTCTACAATCCTTCCGGCACCCGGCCGGCCGATCTTACGCTCGTTACCGGCTGGACAGCAGATGCACGAAAACCGTGACTGTCGGCAGAACCCCCGGGCTGCAGACCGGGCCACAAACTCCGTCGTATCCCACCATACCCTGAACAGGAGGCCGCGATGGTAGGAAACACAATCTCGCACTACAAGATCCTCGAGAAGCTCGGCGAACGGGCCAGCGGGACCGTCTACAAAGCCCAGGATACCAAGCGCGACCGTCTTGTCGCGCTCATGTTCCTCCCGATCCGCCAGAAACTTTCCGAGTCCGATACGGTCAAGCTGAAGCAGGATGCGACAAGCGCCGCGCTCCTTACCCACCCCTGCATATGCGCGTTTTATTCGCTCAAGGTGGAAAAGAACGATTATTTCGTTGTGATGGAATTCGTCGACGGCCAGAATCTGAAGTCCAGCATGCCGATCATGAACAACCAGGTCGCCATTAATTTCGCCATTGCCATCTGTTCGGCCTTTCAGGAAGCTCACAGCAACGGGATTCTCCACAGGAACCTCCGTTGCAGCAGCATCATTGTGAACGCGAAGAGGCGGCTTAAGATCCTCGGATTCGGACTGGAGAGCCTGAAAGATGTGCTGAAGCTCGAAAGACCGGCACGCACAGCGGAAGACGCCGCGTACATGTCCCCCGAACAGATTCAGGGAGGTGTGGTCGACCAACGGTCCGACGTATTTTCCCTGGGAGTCCTCTTTTACCATATGCTGTCGGACCAGCTTCCATTCCGGGGAAAAGACGAGGCGGCGATGTTCTCCTCGGTCCAGAATGAGCAGGTAATTCCCATCCGCCAGTATCGCCCGGATCTCGCCCCCGGATTCGTTTCGGTTATTGAACGGGCGCTCGAAAAACGCCCGGCGGACCGCTATCAATCGGTGGATGAGATGCTCGCCGAGCTCCGGCATCTGAAACGTGCCTCATTTTCGATCTCGAAGGTCTTCACCCGTCCGACAGGCGATACCAGGAGGCCTGTGACGAAGCCGTTCATACGATTTCAGGGAAAGACCGCAGGGATGCCCTGGAAAAAAATGCTCCCAATGCTCATCGGGATTCTTGTGCTGATCTTGCTGGCGGTTGTTGTGATACGAGCCCTGGTTAGTCCATAACACGCCTTCGGCTCGGCCTTAACGTGTCTCCGGCTTCGCTGTAACCCGCCTTCGGCGCGTTCTTAACACGTCACCGGTCCGGCAGAACAACACGCAAATTCCGGCCTGCTCCTTTCGCCGGCTCCCCCGGTGCCGCCCGTTGCTTTTCATTGCCACCGTCTCTATCTTCGGTTCATGTGTCGCAGTTTATGGAAGTAGTTCCTTCGGAACGGGGCAACTCCGTGCCTCCTTTGAGGTTGCCGCCATACGCAAGGGCTTTTCCGGTTTCCTCCCTCATGCATATTTTCATTTCGCCAGTTGAGTTGAACGCAGTTCATTTCCAACATCCAACCACATGGAGGGCCGGACTATGTCCGCCGGTAACAGCATCAACACGCCCAAAGGCGAAGTATATACCCCTTCTGCTGACGTCATTGCACAGGCGAACGTGCGGGACCCCGAGGCGTTGCGGAAAGAGGCTTCCGAGAACATCGAGGCCTACTGGGCGAGGCGAGCGGAAGAGCTGACATGGTTCAAAAAATGGGACCGTGTTCTGGACGACTCCAACAAGCCGTTCTTCAAATGGTTCGTCGGGGGAAAGACCAACATCGTTGCCAACGCCATCGACCGCCACGTGCGCACCTGGCGGCGAAACAAGCTCGCCCTCATCTGGGAAAGCGAAAAGGGGGATGTACGGACGTTCTCCTACCACGCACTGGCCCGGGAGGTGTGCAAGTTTTCCAACGTTCTGAAGAGCATGGGCGTCACCAAGGGGGACCGGGTCACGATCTACATGCCCCGCATTCCCGAGACCGTGATCGCGATGCTGGCCACGGCGAAGATCGGGGCCGTGCATTCCGTCGTCTATGGAGGGTTCTCCGTGGAAGCATTGCACGGACGGATCGAGGACAGCGAGTCGAAGGTCATCGTGACCGCGGACGGCGGCTACATGAACGGCAAGGTCATCGAGCTGAAGAAGATCGTCGACGAGGCGCTCAGGCGCACGGCCGCTCCCGAAAATGTCGTCGTCATCCGCAACACGGGGAAGGAAGTGTCGATGGAAGCGGGTCGCGACTACTGGTATCACGACCTGATGTCGATGCCGCTCGTCCGGACGTCGCAGCGATGCGAGACCGAAGAGATGGATGCCGAGGACCCGCTGTACATCCTCTACACCTCCGGGACGACGGGAAAACCGAAAGCGATACTCCACACCCACGGCGGGTACCAGGTCGGCGTGTATGCCACATTCAAGGATGTGTTCGACATTAAAGAAGAAGACAGGTGGTGGTGCACCGCCGATCCGGGATGGGTCACAGGCCACTCCTATATCGTCTATGCCCCCCTCATCGCGGGAGCGACATCGGTGATGTACGAAGGGGCGCCGACCTTCCCGTTCCCCGACAGGTGGTGGTCCATCGTGGAGAAGTACGGCGTGTCGGTGATGTACACCACCCCCACGGCGATCCGGGGCCTCATGCGGTTCGGGCACCAGTGGCCGAACCGCCACGATCTTTCCTCGCTCCGGCTTCTCGGCTCCGTGGGTGAGCCGATCAATCCCGAGGCGTGGCGCTGGTTCCACAAAAA
>PMND01000121.1:11500-12316 GCA_003161955.1 Ignavibacteriota bacterium
TGTGAAGACATACTGGAGCCGCTTCCCCGGGATGTACACGGCCGGTGATTCCGCCAGGAAAGACGAAGACGGATACTTCTGGATTATCGGGCGCGTCGATGACGTCATAAAAGTGAGCGGGTACCGGCTGGGGACCGCCGAGCTCGAATCAGCGTTCGTGAGCCATTCCTCGGTCGCCGAGGCGGCCGTGATCGGCCTCCCCCACGAGATCAAGGGGGTCGCAATCCACGCCTACGTCATCTTGAAGGCGAACGCGACCAAAACCGACACGCTGGTGGATGAACTCAAGGCTCATATCGCCCACGAGGTAGGGCCGATTGCAAAGCCGGAAACCATCGAGTTCGTCCAGACGCTCCCGAAGACACGCTCGGGCAAGATCATGCGCAGGGTGTTGAAGGCCCGGGCGCTCGGCATGGATGAGGGAGATCTGACGACGCTCGAAGAGTAGGCCTGGATGTCCTGTCGCACGATCTTTCCGTACACACCTATCAGAAGGCGAGACAGCTATGGATGACCGCAAGGAAGCCCTCAGGAAGATCTCTGCTGAACGCTGGCGGGTGGCGCTCACGTTGAGTGTATGCATGCTGGCGATCTACTTCGGTTTCATCCTGCTCATCGCGTTTGACAAGCCGTTGATGGGATCAATCCTGACTCCCGGGCTCAGTCTGGGAATCCTGCTGGGGGTCGTCGTGATCCTCTCAGCGTGGGTCCTCACCACGATCTACGTGCGATGGGCAAACCGGGTCTATGATGAAAAAATCGCGAACCTGAGGAGATAACGCATGAATCCCGCACAGACCCCGCTTTCGGCGACCT
>PMND01000005.1 GCA_003161955.1 Ignavibacteriota bacterium
ACGATGGCGAAGGACAACAGCACATTCATCCGCGACTCCGTCAACGACGTCCTCTTCGACATCGTGTACGGGGGGCTCCTCGCCGTGATCGTGGTGTACCTGTTCCTTGCCAATGCGCGTCCCACCATTATCAGCGCGATCGCGCTTCCGACGTCCATCATAGCGAGCTTCATCATCATGTTCGCGTTGAATTTCACGCTTAACGTCATGACGCTGATGGCCCTNNGCGACCCCCATGGAGGCGGCGAAGGCGGCCACGAGCGAAATCGGGCTCGCGGTCATGGCCACCACGTTTACGATCGTCGCGGTGTTCATTCCTGTGGCATTCATGTCCGGGATCGTCGGAAGGTTCTTCTATCAGTTCGGCATCACGATCGCAGTGTCGGTGCTTGTCTCTCTCTTTGTGGCGTTCACACTCACCCCGATGCTCGCGTCCCGGTGGCTCCGGCCCCAGGATGAGGATCTCAAGAACGAAGGGAATTACTTCCGCCGGGGGCTGTACCTCTTCAACCGGTTCTTTGATACGTTGAGCAAGCAATACCGCCGCGCGATCACATGGTCGCTCGCCCACCGGCGTATGACACTGGGTGCGGCGCTGGGGCTTTTTGCGCTCAGCTTTGTGCTGATGCGGTTCCTGGGGTCGGATTTTTTCCCCGAAAGCGACCAGAGCGAGTTCACCATAGGCGTCAACGCCTCCCCGGGGACCTCGCTGGAACAGACCGCCGCGATCTGCGAACGGGTTGAGGCGGTGCTGCGCAAGCGGCCTGAAGTGACGACGTTGCTGACGACGATCGGCGCCGGGAACGACCCGATCACGAAGGGGAATGTCCTCGTGAAGCTTGTGAAAAAGGCGGACCGGAAACAGGGGATCAAACAGATAATGACCGGCGTGCGCCGGGACCTGCTGGATCTGGCCGGAGCAAACCTGAGCATCCTGATCGCGCAGGGGCCGGGCGGCGGGACGAAGCCCGTCGTCATGAGCGTGCGGGGGGAAGACCTCTCGAAGCTGGAGCAGCTCGGGGAAAAGGTGGAGCGGATCGTCCGCGCGACGCCGGGGGCGGTCGACGTTGAGAACAGTTATGAGATCTCCAAACCGGAGATCCGCATCCGCATCGACCGTGAAAAGGCGTCTGATCTCGGNNCCCGGGACCAGCAGAAAATCATCGTCCCCATCAGCTACGTTGCCAGTGTCGGACAGGGCTCGGGTCCTTCGAAAATCAACCGGTACGACCGGCAGCGCGAGATCAGGATCGACGCAAATACGTCGGGGCGTTCGCTGGGCGAGGTGCTGGGGGGTATCCTGAAGCAGACGGCCGGTCTCCCCCTGGAACCGGGCTACTCCGTCGACGTTACCGGTTCGGGGCAAACTCAGTCGGAGTCGTTCGTGAATATCCTGATCTCTCTGGGTCTGGCAATTGTTTTTGTCTATATTGTCCTNNTCATCGGTGCGGTCATCGCGCTGCTCATATTCGGGAATTCCTTATCGGTGATCTCGCTCATCGGGATCATCATGCTCATGGGACTGGTGACGAAGAACGGCATCCTGCTCGTCGATTACACGGGCGTGCTCCGCGACAGGGGCTCGGCACGGACGGAAGCGCTCGTCGAGGCGGGTGCGACGCGTCTCCGGCCGATTCTGATGACGACGTTCGCGATGATCTTCGGCATGGTGCCGATCGCATTCAGTTCGGCCGAGGGGAGCGAGTTTCGCTCCCCCATGGGGCAGGCGGTGATCGGCGGGTTGATCACATCGACGCTCCTGACTCTTTTCGTCGTCCCGGTTGTCTACTCGCTCATCGACGATTTTTCGCTACGCGGAGCGTTCGGCTGGATTCTCCGGCTGCTCCCCCGTCCGCTTCGGGGGAAACGTGACGCCGCGGTGCCGGCCGCGCGGACTCACTGACCCGATCTTTCGAAAGGAAACAGGACCATGAAAATGGCGTTCGTCGTCTGCAATGAAGTCTACACAGCCCGCGTGATGGAGATCCTGGAAAAGATCGGGATCGACTACTACACGAGGTGGGAACAGGTGAAGGGGAAGGGGCATGGCACCGAGGCCCATCTCGGGACCCGGAGTTTCCCCGGAATGAACACCATGCTCATGATTGCTTTCACCGATCAGCCCGCCCTCGAGGCGCTGATCGATCACATCAATGAGACAAACAGGGGAATCGCGAGGGCCGACGACCGGATCCGGTTGTTCCAGGTGCCGCTCGAGCGGNNGCGCCTGTCGCCGCAAGCCTGCTCTTCCTGGCGCAGGTTCTGGCTGCTTCGCCGCAGGGAGAGAATACGGTCCAGGCTCCTCCGTCCGTGTCAGTGTTCGACCTGAGTGACGTGCACCTCCTTGAAGGACCCTTCAGGCACGCGATGGAAATGGACCAGGCGTACATCCTGGTGCTGAAACCCGATCGACTTCTCTCCCGTTGCAGGGAGTACGCAGGCCTCCCACCGAGGGACTCCACGTATGGCGGGTGGGAGAAGGAGGCCCTCTCGTCCCACTTCGTGGGGCATTATCTTTCCGCGTGCGCGCTTCAGTACCGGGGGACCGCAGACCGCCGTTTCCTCGACCGGATAAACTACGTCGTCGATCAGCTTGCGGAATGCCAGAAGGCAAACGGCAACGGCTATGTCACGGGGATCCCGGACGGAAAACGGGTTTTTGCTGAAGTGAAGGCGGGGAAAATCCGGGCAAAAGGGTTCGAATTGAACGGAGTCTGGTCTCCCTGGTACACGGTACATAAGATCATGGCGGGGCTCAGGGATGCCTCTCTTCTCGCCGGGAATACGAAGGCGCGGGATGTTCTCCGGGGGATGGCGGACTGGGCATTCGAGACCACGAAGGGCCTTTCGGATTCACTCTTTCAGAGCATGCTCGACTGTGAGTTCGGCGGCATGAACGAGGTGCTTGCCGACGTGTACACAATCACCGGGGAGAGGAAGTACCTGGACCTTGCGGAAAAATTCTGCCACAGGGTTGTCATGGACCCGCTCGCCCGGGGAGAGGACCGGCTCGAGGGGCTTCACGGGAACACAAACATCCCGAAATTGATCGGAGCCGCCAGGCTTTATGAAATAACGGGCGAGCCGCAATTCGCCCGTATGTCGCGGTTTTTCTGGGAAACCGTCACGCGGAATCACTCCTATGCCGCGGGCGGACACGGGGAATACGAGCATTTCGGCGCTCCCCGGCGGCTCAGCGACCGGCTGAGCGAAGGGACGATGGAGACCTGCAACACCTACAACATGCTCAAGCTGACCCGGTTCCTTTTCACAAGAAAGCCCGATGTCGAATACGCGGACTTCTATGAGCGCGCTCTGTACAACCACATACTCGCCTCCCAGAATCCGGACGACGGCATGGTGTGCTACTTCGTGCCGATGGGGTCCGGCACGCACAAGCTCTTCAGCACGCCGTTCGACGATTTTACCTGCTGCCTCGGGACGGGGCTGGAGAACCACGCGCGGTACGGCGAGTGCATCTACTTCCATGACCGGGACACGCTCTACGTCAACCTGTTCATCGCCTCTGAAGTGAACTGGCGCGACATCGGGATGCGCGTCACCCAGCG
>PMND01000065.1:0-3527 GCA_003161955.1 Ignavibacteriota bacterium
AAGTAGTTTGCCCCGACCATCAGATATGGCTTTCCATCCAGCCGGAAGTAATCGCGTCCGGCCTCCAGGTGCGCACCCGACCGGAGAAGAGAGGGATCGCGGACGGAAACTCCCGACGTGTACCTCTCCAGGAGCGTATCTCCCGCGGAGACCGTCGCGCGCACCCTGAAGAGACCGGCATCGTTCAAAGGGAGCGCCAGACCGATCTCTCCGTGCAGCGAACTGCCGCACTCCAGCGATCGTGATGCGACGACATTCGAACCGGACAACAGCTCCAGCGTGAGTGTCGCAGGCCCCCCTCCCCGCAGAACATCCACGGCGCCTGTGACGGATTCTCCCGGATCGAGCGAGAGATGCTCAAGATCAAGCCAGATGCGGATGCCGCCCCGTGAAGCATAGACTGCAGCGCGCCGCATCAGTCCGATCCCTTCTGTGGATTCCCAGTACGCCGGTTCAGCATCGAAGCTGAGGTAGACACGCCGCCGGGGAGCCAGTCCGCGTCCCACAAGATCCTCGGCCACCACCGGGGCGGCCACCCGGTCACCCCGGGGATCAACGAGAAAACCGAGCCCCCGATACCTCCCTCCACGACCTGCGTTCACAAAGACCCGGCGCGGGTCGAGAACGCCTCCCTGAAAGAACGGGGCATCTTCATCCCACTGCAGAGTCCACGGCCCATGCTGGGGCGCTGCGTACGAATGCTCAATGCCGGCTCTCCGGGCATACGCGTTCGACGGACGCTCGGCGCGCCAGCCGGCGCTGTCGCGGTACACCGGCACGAAGAAAGGACGCCCCCCCAGTACGAGAAGATTGCCGTGGTCCATATGGCGGGAGATTGTCTCCCACGCATCGGCGGGAAAGGCGGACCCGTAGGGGAGGACAAGCAGATCCCCCTCACCCAGAGCATTGTCCTTCCGCAGCTCGGCGAGCCCGATAAACCGGGGGTTCAGTGAGGCAAATGCGCGCTCGAGCGCCGGACGTGTGATTGCGCTATTCTCCGCCGACGGGAAGTCTTTTTCAACAAACACGACGGTGCCGCCGTAGCCCGGAACAACCGCCAGGAGGAGCACACAAGCGACAACATACCCGAAACGGAAGACACTTTTCCACATAATGTGACCTGCAGTCATTATTGTTCCCGCCCGGCGAGGGGCGATTACTTGATGGGGCTCAGCCCGCCCCAGGGGGCGAGCGCGTTGAGCGCGGGGACGAGCACCCGGCGGAGTTTGAGGAAATCCAGGTCCCCGGTCTGGCGGTAGAGTACCTCGCCGCCGGCACCGAGCACCAGCGTGTGGGGGAGAGAGCCGCTCCATTCGGGATCGAGCGCCTCCATGAGCCTGTATTTATCGGTGCCGCCGAATATCAGATTGCGGGTCGACGCGTGGTGCTTTTGCAGGAATCTCAGGACTTTCTCCCTCTCGTCGGGGAACTGGGCCGCAACGGTGACCAGCTCGAAGTCGCGATTCCGGAATCGCAGGTTTGTCCCGATCAGGTCATCGAATTCCGCGACGCACGGCCCGCACCACGTCGCCCAGACGTTCACCACCCTGATCTTTCCGGACTTGCCGGTGCGAAGCTCCCGGAGCGCCGCGCTGTCAGCGGCCACTATTGTTACAGGCTCCTGCCGCACCTTCTCTTCCCACTGACGGTTGGATTCGGCTTTCTCGGCCCACTTGATCGAGCAGCCGAAGACCCTGGTCCCGGTCACCGGAGGTTCCTTCCCGGCAAGGAGAGCCTCGAGGGCATTGCGGGTGTCGGTGTTCTTTACGAGCTCCTCACGCTCGGAATCGTCTATCCGCCCCTGGAAGCGCAGGCGGCGCGCGGCATCGAAGACGAAGACGTGCGGCGTGGCAACGGGCCCGTACTGCCGGGCCACCGCCTCTGTCGGGCCATCATCGAGATACGGAAGATTGAACTGACGGTCCGCGGCGCGGATTTTCATCGACTCAAACGTATCATCGAGGTCGGTGTATCCAAGCTCGTCGAGCCTGACCGCTTCCGCGTGGTTCGGATTGATGGCGACAAACGCGACTCCCCGCCCGCGGAATTCGGCAACCAGAGTCCTGATGCGTCCCTCGTAGGCCTGTGCCGTGGGACAGTGATTGCAGGTGAATATCACGGCAAGGAGCTTCGCATCTGCAAAGTCCCTGAGCGAGTAGGTCCGCCCGTCGACGCCGGGGAGGTTGAAATCGGGCGCGGGGGAGCCGAGAGGAAGCGTGGGATGGTCCGATGCCTGCGCGAGAAGTCCGGGGAGCGCAAGAACGAACACGCTCCGGATGATCACGATGAGTCGCATGTGTCGAATAATACAATGAACCGTCATAGTGTACCCTGTTCTGCGGCTATTGTCAATACTGGATCTCTTCCGTATGGTCAACATGGATATCCGGGACCGGAGTGCTCAGGCGGATCGAGACATCAGAGACATCCCGCAATAGAATAGAGGGCGCACCCGGCAGATGACTCCATCTTACGTGATCAATGTCAGCGCCCTGCACATCCACAAGGACAAATGCCGGCCGGAAATCGTCTTTCTCTGTCCGGATGTCTATGTCCCTGAGGTCTATCCGCCTGACATGACGGATGAAGAATCCATAGGAGGGCATGGTGCCAAACATGTCCGGCTCGGGATAGTCCGCTTCCTTCTCCGGCGGACGCACGGCGGCGTCCTCTGCTGTCCCCCCTCCCTCCTGCAGAATCTGCATGTTGCTGATTCGCACCTGTTCGATGGGCCGCCCGGGAAGGCCGCTGAGAATTGAGCCGAGCTGACGGTGCGCGCCGGAGACGACGATGTTGCTTATGTTGATCCGACGTATAAAACCCGGGAGGGGTTCCTCCGGGCCGCGTCCCCGATTGCCGAGCCGGATGAATATCGGGGAGTTCACGATATTCCGCATGGCAATATTGTCGATTGTGACGTCCTCGATCACGCCGCCATCGACGGTTTCGATGGCAAGGCCGCCGCAGTCCTCAAAAATGCAGTTGCTGATCGCGATGTTCTTGAACCCGCCATTCGACTCGGTACCGAACTTTATCCGGCCGGTGTATCCGGCATACCCCGGCGGCGCCCGCCGGAACGTTCCGTCAAGGAGCGTTCCTTCGATGTATCCACCTGTGACATAGCAATTCACTATCGTCACGTTTTCCGTTCCCCTCAAGCGACCGAGTCCGTAGCTGCTCTTCAGGCATATCCCGTCATCCCAGGGGGAGTTCACGCTGCAATTGGAAATCCGGACATTGTGACAGCAGTCGATATCGACGCCATCCCTGTTGGTGTCGATCCGGAGGTTATCGATAGTGAGGTTGTCAGCGCCGGTCGCCAGAATTGCAAAGTGGCCGCCATGGAGGATGGAGATGTCCCGCAGCGTGACGTTGCGGCAGTTTTTGAGGCTGATGGCTTTGTTTCCCGCACCCTCCGGCGGGTCCCTGTATGTTCCGCTCTCAAGACCCCTGCTCAGTCCTTTCCCATAGATCAGTCCGGGCCCGGCAATGGAGACATTGTCGACATCCTCACCCCAGATAAGGCT
>PMND01000065.1:3541-4182 GCA_003161955.1 Ignavibacteriota bacterium
GGGGCGACGTCGAGCGATTTGCCGTCCCCCGCGGCACCGAACGATCTGACGTCAAAGATCCCCGCCCCCTGAGGCTGTTCCCCCGCCGGCACCGGCCGGCTCATGCGGGTACCTTCCCCCGGCTGCAGCCAGGAGGAGGCCAGAAGAAACGCGGCAGAAAGGAAAAGAGGAAGCGACAATCCGGAATTCACAGAGTCCTCTTGAGTGATGACAGAATGAGATCAAATATGCGCAGAAGATCCTGCTCAAGGAGCGGCAATTGAACGGTTCAAGGGGACTCCCCTCCAAAGCGCAGACGGCGCAAAGATAGTGCAGGGGCGCACCAAAATCAAACCGGGTTGCCCCCGTCCGCACACCCGCGCACACCCCGAACGGGTCGCCAACCGGAAATCCATTCCGCCAATTGATTCTCCCGACAATTTGCGCGACATTCGATAGAATGATTGCCACGAGAGGTGTGATTCCATGTTCAGGTCCCTGAGCAACGCGCCGGGTGCCGCATCTGACCGACGGGATGCGAAACCGATTCTCCTCCTGTTTCTCGTCCTTGCGTGCGCCGGGGAATCCGGCGGCCAGAAGCTCCCGGATTCGGTCGTTCAGCATGCGCTCGGGGTGTCATTCAGGCACCTTGAGGGAAGCGT
>PMND01000065.1:4298-8983 GCA_003161955.1 Ignavibacteriota bacterium
GATACAGCCCGAATGTGGGAATGCTGCGGTGCTACTGGGATGAGCCCCCATTCAGCCGGGATACAGCTCTTTTCCCGGTCGTCGTCGACATCATGATGAATCTGGAGCTGTTGTTCTGGGGTGCGGAGAATGGGGCGCCGGCATCTCTGAGAGAACATGCGATACGGCATGCCCTGAATACCTATCGCGATTTTGTCCGCCCGGATGGAAGCACATATCATGTGGTTCGATATAACAAGGGCTCCGGGACGATATTCAATAAAGGCCAGCTGCAGGGGCAGGACGAGCATTCGACCTGGACGCGCGGCCATGCGTGGTTCATTTACGGCACGACCGTGTGCTACAGATACACAAAGGATGAAGGCTTTCTTGTGAAGGCATGCGCACTGGCGGATTATTTCTTGAAGAGGCTGACGCCGGATAATGTCTCAGCATGGGACTTCGACTCATTACCCGAATTCAGAAACGTCAAAGACGCTTCAGCGACGGCAATTGTCGCGTCCGCTCTTTTTGAATTAAGTACATATGTCCATGATCCCCCGCAAAAGAGAAAATACCTGGAGAAGGCGACTGCGATGCTCGCCGCCCTCTGTTCAAGAGCATATCTGGCGGAGAATGAAGAGACCCATGCCATCCTGCTTCATTCAACACAATACCTGACGCAACCCGGGAATCAGAACACCGACAAGCCGGCCATTTTCGCCGATTACTATTTTCTGGAAGCCATAAAGAGATATCTTGCGCTTGAACACGCGGGTCGTCTCTTCTGATTTCGCGATTCTTCATCATCCCCCGGAGAACTGAACATGCAGTTTGGACACTTCGATGACCGGAACAAGGAGTATGTGATCACGCGGCCCGACACGCCGCGGTCCTGGAGCAACTATCTCGGGTCAACGGAATACGGCGCCATTATCACCAATAACGCCGGCGGATACAGCTTCTACAAATCCGCCGCGCAGGGGCGCTTCACACGGCTCCGATTCAACGTCATTCCGGCGGATCAACCGGGGCGATATGTGTACATCCATGACAGGGACAGCAAGGACTTCTGGTCAACCTCCTGGCAGCCCGTCGGGAAGCCGCTGAAGGAATACAAGACCGAATGCCGCCACGGGACCGCATACACGCAGATCTCCTCCGCCTACTCTTCCATAGAGACGGAAACACTCTTCTTCGTGCCGCTGGGCCGGACATACGAATGCTGGCTGCTCACAGTGAAGAACGCCGGGCGCAAAAAAAGACGCCTGAGGCTGTTCACGTATGTCGAATACGCCAACAACTGGAACCTGGCCCAGGACCTCAACAACCTGCAATACTCCCAGTTCATCATGAAGATGGATATGGTCGACGGGATTATCGACCACGGCACAAATGTTATGATGCCTCAGCGCCCGGATCACTTTGAGGACGACGGACAGGGTCGGCACACATTTCTGGCTCTCACGGGGGCTCCCGTCAGCGGGTTCGATACGGACAGGGAAGTTTTCCTCGGACCCTACAGGACGTACGCCAACCCCATCGCCGTCGAACGGGGACGCTGCAAGAATTCACTTGCAACCGGGGACAACGGCTGCGGGACGCTGCAGGTGGACGTCACGCTGCGTCCGGGTGAGTCGAAAGAGCTGGTCGTGCTGATGGGTATCGGCAGCGCGGGCTCGGAGGGGAGAGCCGCCGTTCGGGAATCGGGCACCCCCGGGAGAGTCCGCGAGGCATTCCACAAACTCAAGTCCCACTGGCATTCACGCATAGGAGGGATGACCGCCCGGACGCCCGACAGAGACCTCAACAGCATGCTGAACATGTGGAACCCGTATAACTGTCTCATCACGTATGCATGGTCACGGGCTGCAAGTCTTGTGTACAGCGGAGAGAGAGACGGACTGGGATACCGTGATACGGTACAGGACATGCTCGGCGTCATGCATTCGATCCCCGATGAGGTCAGAGAGCGTCTTGAGCTCATGATCACCGGCCAGGTCTCCACAGGCGGCGCGATGCCTGTCGTGAAGCCGTTCGCACACAGACCGGGGACAGAAAAAGCACCGGCGGAAGGAGAGTACCGTTCCGACGACTCTCTGTGGCTCTTCAACACCGTTCCGGCATATGTCAAAGAATCCGGCGACGTGTCGTTCTACAGCAAGGTCCTCCCGTATGCCGACAGGGGCGAAGACACAGTCCTCGGACACCTGAGGCGGGCGATCCAGTTCACGCTGGACCGGCTCGGAGCGCATGGACTGCCGTGCGGTCTGTTTGCGGACTGGAACGACTGTCTCGAGCTGGGCCACGACGGCGAGTCAGTGTTTGTCGGTTTTCAACTCCGGTATGCACTCAAGGCGTACATGGACACATGCGAGATGCTGCAAAGGCCGGAGGAGGTCTCCTGGGCGCGGGGTCATCTGACAACGCTGGACCACAACCTAGAACGCCATGCCTGGGACGGAGAATGGTTCTTGCGCGCCTACAGGGCGGACGGCCTGAAATTCGGATCAAAGGAGAACGACGAAGCTTCCATTTTCCTGGAGCCGCAACCATGGGCCGTGTACAGCGGCCATTCCACCGGACGCCGGGCCGAGGAAATAATGAACGTCGTCAACAGACGCCTTTCCACTGACTACGGGCTGATGATCTGCGACCCGCCAGTGGAGAAAACTGATCCGAAGGTGATCAAGGCACGATTGTTCAACAAAGGGATGAAAGAGAATGCCTCGGTCTTCTGCCACACCCAGGGATGGGCTATTATCGCCGAAGCGATGCTGGGCCGGGGGAGCCGGGCGTACGACTACTACCGCAGGTTCATGCCCGCCGCCTGCAACCGGAAAGCGGAGATTCGTGAAATTGAACCGTACGTGTACTGCCAGTTTACAAACAGCAAATACAGCCCCCGCCACGGTGCGTCCCGGCTTCCGTGGCTGAGCGGCAGCGCGTCCTGGGCCTATTACACCGCGACACAGTACATACTCGGCATCCAGCCGGAGTACACGGGACTGCGGATCGATCCCTGCATTCCCGGGGAGTGGAAAAAGCTCACAATCACAAGGAGGTTCCGGAACAAGTATCTGAACATTACGATCAGGAACGAGAGCGGCGTCGAGAAGGGGGTGAG
This sequence comes from Ignavibacteriota bacterium, assembly GCA_003161955.1. Classification (GTDB taxonomy): domain Bacteria; phylum Bacteroidota; class Ignavibacteria; order UBA10030; family UBA6906; genus Fen-1273. Next base: position 7,405 of record PMND01000065.1, read on the forward strand.
AAAGATCGAGATCAACGGAAGGGAGATTGCAGGAAACCTCATCCCCGTGGGACAGATGGAGGAGCAGAACGAGGTCCTCGTCATCATGGGATGATGGAATGCCGGGCTCTTCGCTCGAGGGAGGGCCTAGATCTTCGGCTCCCAGCCTTTTTCGTACTCGCGCTGCCAGAGTTTTTCGGCCCCGGGATCACCCAGGATATGGGCATCGGAGCTGTTCAACGTAAGAACCCGGCCCACCTTCCAGGCAATGTTCGAAAGCTGGAGCATCGTGACACAGATGCTCGCCTCTTCGATAGGCGAATGCAACCGTTCGCCCTCCCGGATCGCGTTGATCAGGTTGCGGAAATGATCATCGGTCATTGTATCAGCGCTCACCAGGTCCCGCGTGGTGCTCGTCGTTCCCACCTTGTATTCAGCGGTTTTCTTGTTATCCAGATCATACACCTCATACCCGTCCCTGTCGACCAGGACCGTCCCTTCGGTACCGTGAATGGTGGACCCGCGGCTTCTGTTGTCGAGCTCCTTCCCTTGGCAGCTCAGATCTTCCCATGTAATCATCCTGCCGTCATATTCATAACTGGTCACCAGCGTATCATAGAACTCCCAGTCATCGGCGAAATGGTATCGGCCGCCGGAGGCGGTTACCCTTTTGGGGAAATCGACGCCGAGCGCCCACCGGCACACATCGACTTCATGCGTGCCGTTGTTGAGTGTCTCCCCGGTCCCCCAGTGCCAGAACCAGTGCCAGTTGTACGGGTGTATATTGTCCTTGTAGGGTCTCCGCGGCGCCGGACCCTGCCACAATTCCCAGTCGAGGTATTCGGGAACAGGGACTTCTTTGCCCACCCCGATCGATTTCCGCGTGTTGCTGTACCACGCTTTCCCGAGATACGCTTTGCCGATGAGCCCTTCATGGATCTTCTTTACGATGTCAATCGTATGAGGAGACGAGCGCTGCTGGGTTCCCATCTGGACGAGCTTGCCGTATTTCTTCTGCGCCTGCACCAGCAGCTCGCTTTCATGCGGATTGTGGCTGCACGGCTTTTCCACGTACACATGCTTCCCCGCCTGGAGCCCCAGTATCGCCATGGGCGCGTGCCAGTGTTCCGGCGTGGCAATCGTGATCACGTCAACATCTTTTGACTCCAGCACCCTTCTGAAGTCCTTCTCTCTGACAGGGGCCCGGCCGAACTTCTCCTTTACAACGCCTGCAAACCTGTCAAGCTCCCGGCTGTCGACGTCGCACACGTGGGACACCATCGCATTCCTGTTGGCCCGCAACGAGTCAAGATGCCCGTAGCCGCGTCCATGCAAGCCTATGATGGCAAAGTTCACCCTGTCGTTGGCACCGAGTATCCGGGCGTAGCTTTTCGCATTCAACCCGACGGTCGCCGCCGCAGTGCCAATGGCAATGTTCTTCAGGAATTCACGTCGCGTGGTCATGCCGGTCTCTCTGAATTATTGGATTTACAGGACGTCCAGAGCACCCCGGAGGTACCCGGCGGATTCGGCAACTCCGGGCAATGGGTCATTCTCATCCTTTTCGTGTTCAATATGGAGCGTCCCCCTGTACTTGAGG
>PMND01000022.1:0-6549 GCA_003161955.1 Ignavibacteriota bacterium
AGCCCGTACTTCAGAGCGAGCGCGGCATTGGCTTTCAGCGCTGCGAGATTCGCCTTCAGATATTCCGCGGGGTAATACCCCCGCACGAGGCTGCTGTCAACGAACTGATCGAGATCCGGGCTGTAATCGTAAAACCAGGAGTAGACGTCCCCCGGAGGCCCGCTCTCCCAGGCGGGGCCGGGGCCGAGACTGTTGATCGAGAGATGAGTAAATCCCAGGCGCGCCACCTGGCGGACATACTCCTCACGGGAAAAACTGCGGGAGTTCCGGAGACTCCCGACCAGGAAATCGCTCAGGTTCCGGACCCACGGGAACGAGGGGCGGACTGTCCGCTCAATTGCGCTCCCGTCAAGCCACTCGTCACGCACCAGGCAGAAGAGCGCATAGAGCCACTCCGTCCGGGATGCCTGGAGTTCACAGCGTCCGTCTGCGTCCAACCGGAGCCGGAGACAGGGCTCATCGTCACGGTCGCCGGCCGGAGACGCTCCGGCCCCGACGTGTATCCGGGCATTCCGTGGAAGAGACTCCCCCGGCGAGATGCTCCCGACGGCCGCACCGGGAGCGAGTTCCTCCGCTATGCACGCGGCAACCGTCGCCACGACCTGAGGAGCACCTGCGTCATACGTCACACGCCGTGCGGCGCCGAACAGATCACGAAGCGTCCCCCCGCGGGGGGAACCATCGTGCCGAGTCATTTCGTCCCACCGATCTGATTATCAGCCGGCCCCGAGTTCCTTCCGCACGATCCGGGTCCCTTCGACCATCGCCTTCAATTTCCCGAACGCACGGTCGCGCGGCATGAACTTCATGCCGCAGTCGGGGCTGATGTACAGTTTTTCCGCCCGTACATAGTTCAGAGCGCTGCGGATCCGGCCGGCGACGACGTCGGGGGTCTCAACCTTCTCGTCCTTCACGTCGATCACACCCACCACGATCTCCTTGTCGGTGGGATACCGGGAGAACAGATCCAGTCCCGCGCCGCCGGAAACGGCAAATTCCATGCTGATCTGATCCGTGCGCGTCTCCAGGATCGCAGGGAAGAGCTCGTCGTACTGTCCCTTGAAGAGCTTCTTGAGCTGGTAGTTCCCGTAGCAGGTGTGCAGGGTGATTTTTGCGCGGACCCCCTCCACAAGCCGGTTGAACGATTCGACGAGCCAGCCCATGTCCTGCGGGTAGCCGACCCAGACCGGCTCATCGATCTGTATGAAATCGCACCCGGCGGCCACGAGGTCTCTCAGCTCGGTGTTGAGAATGCCGGCCAGGTCGAAGACCAGCTCCCTGTCGGTCGGGTAGAATTCGTTCGTCGCCCTCTTGGCGAGCATCTGGGGTCCCGTGACACAGACCTTTGTGCGTGCCCGTGCGCACGCCTTCAGGAATCTGAAGTGCCCGTCCATGCCGAGCGAACCCTTGCGGCGGACCTTCTCCCGGACGACCGGATCGAGCATCCGGATCTCCGGATCGAGGTTCCCTATCTGTTTCATCTTTCCCGACATGTCGAACCCGTGGATCCTCATGGAGAAAAAATTCACCATGGTTTCCCGGCGCAGCTCGCCGTCCGTGATGATATCCACGCCGGCGATCTCCTGATCCATCACCGCCGAGCGGACGGCGTTATCGTGCGCCTCCTCCAACTGTCCGGGCGTAAGCACACCCTGTACCCCGAGCTCCCTCGCTTTTTCGAGCCAGGCGGGGAAGGAATAGCTGCCTATGACTGTCGTGGGAAGAAGCGGAAGCCCGTCCATAGAAGTTCACTCCGTGTCGTGATCGTGCGAAAAAAATAGTCAGGGGGGGCATTCACCCTGACTATTTATTCACAAACAGCCGGAAAGCGCCGCGTGTCGCTATTTCATCGCGAAGCTCACCGTAAAGCGATGAACGTCCTGCAGCGCCGAGAAGACGGTGTACGCGTAGTCGACGTTTATCACGTAGGTGTCAAACGGCACCCGCACACCGGCTCCGAACGATCCTCTCTCGAGGCTCGTCTGGATCGGCGGGCGAAACGTCGTCCCGGGGTCGATGCCGCTGCCGTTCAGTCCGAACCAGCTGTAGTTGAATTTCCAGCCGCCGCGGATGAAGAAGGTGTTATTGAACCCGAGCTCCGTCCCGGCATAGTAGTACTGCGTGCCGTCCTGCGGCTTCACGATGTCGAGCGCGAGCATCCACCGGGTGATCCCCGCGTCCACCGGAACCATGGATGTGCCGATGCTGAACGTCAGCGGGATCGGGGAGGCGTAGTCGTAGAACTTCATATCGCCTCCCAGGTTGTTGATCCTTGCCCCGACGCTCCACCCCAGGACACCGATGTTGTACACAGTCCCGAGATCGAACCCGAACGTCCCCGCCCCCACGTCGTCAATCTTCTCGTGTATGTATTTCGCCGACACGCCGAGTGTGAGGTAGTCGGTGATATACCGGGAATATGTCGCCTGGATGAGGAGGTCCTGGTAGTCGTACGTGGAGTTCGTGTTCATGTCGGTCACCTGCGACTGAAGCGTGGGATCGGTGTACCCGTTGTCCCTGTCGGCCTGGATGCCGCTGATCCCGAACGACTGGAATCCGATCCCGATCGTGCCGATGTCCGTCCAGTTGTAGCTGGCGGCGACGGCTTCCTGGGAGAGACCCCCGATCCAGTTGTTGTACGTGAAGGCCGCCTGCGCGGATTCATCCTTCAGCGCAACCCCGGCGGGGTTCCAGAACATGTTTGTTGCGTCCCCGTTCAAGGACGTGACGGCCGATCCGATGGCCGCCTGGCGGGCTCCCACACCGACCTTGAGGAACGCGGCGCTGTTGATTCCCGCCTTCTGCGTCTGCGCGTCCGCAAGGGCCGCGCCGAGCGCCAGCAGGAGAACAGCGATGAGCGGTATTACATACGTACGTTTCATGTGTCAATCCTCGTCTTTGGTGTGGTTATCGGAGAATCGCGAACTGGCCCACATGGCTCATCGTGGGTGATTCCACCACGTAAATGTACACCCCGCTGGCAACTTCGATGCCGTCCTTCGAGAACATATCCCAGAACACGCTTCCCTTGCTGGGATCGTTGGAAGTGAAGTTGATGACATCGATGATCTGGCCGGAGACATCCAGTATCGTGATCTTGCACTGGGGCGGAAGATTGTAGAACACGAGCTTGTGGTCGTACACCTGCGAACGGTTGTCGAAGAGGGCCGCCTTCTTGTACGGGTTCGGCCTGACACCCACTCGTGAGAGGTCGCCCCGGGGAGCGAGCGCGGAAGTCACCACCTGCGCCCCGCCGAGATTCTTCAACAGCGTCGCGTCTTTCGGATAGTTCGCGTTTGTGTACCCGTACGGGTATGTCAGGTACCAGAGACCCGTGGCGCCGTTCCGGTTCGTGGAATGCGTCTCGATCTGCGTCGTCTGGTCGCCGCCGGGACCCGCAAACGTCCCCTGTTTGTACGCCGAGATGTAATACCAGTACTGGAAGCCGAGGATCACGTCCTTGTCTTCGTATTTGTAATTGTACCCCGCAGTCGTCGCGGGAGCGAGGCTNNGCCGACCGTCATCTGATCCTGGTACCGGTCGACAACCCGCATCCCCTCGTCCAGCCACGCGAGCTTCTTGAACTGGGAGGATTTCCAGATCTTGTAGCCGCTAAACTGAGCATCGGTCTCAGCCACCTTGTCCCATTCGAGCGCCACGGACTTGTTCAGCGTGTTCGAGACCTTCATGTTGGGGAGGGGAGGCGGCTTCGGAATCTGGAAGTCGTTCTCGTAGCACCACCGGGCAGCGCGGACAGAGTGCTGTATCCCTTCGAGCCTGTATCCTGCCACCGTGGCCCACACAAGCGTGATCGTCGAGTCCTTCTTCAAATCGAAGGGCCCCACGCCGGTGAACATGTCGTCGTCGAAGTTCTCCGTATGGCTGCATCCGAGCGTCCACTTTCCCCACCCGGTCGGATACTGCGTCGTCTTGTCCGCGGATCCGTCCTCGAACGGGGCCTGGTCGAAGTGGTTTGTGCTCTTGTAGTCGCCGTTCGGCCGTGCCGGAGCCGCCTTGGGAACGAATGAGAGCGGGTCCCCGTTGGTGCCGCTTGCGAAGAAGGCGGGATTCGGGTTAAGGTTCAGCGCCGTGAAGTCTGTGTTATGCGAAAGTATGCCGCCGTCCGCATACCAGACGCCGGTCGTGATATAGAACATCTTCCTCGGATCTCCGGCCGCACCGACGAACCAGCTGCTCCCCCCCGACACATACCAGCCGCGCTGGGCGCCTGTGCCGATCGGGTGAGTCCCGAACGTCGTAAGCTTCGAGGGGAGGCTTGACGTGCTGTGGAGAGCGGATGCCGGCAGCCCGCCCCTCTTTACATCGAGCATCACCCATCCGTGTTTCAGGTCCATGTAGTTCTTCGTCGTCCCCCCGTTGAACCCCATATCGAAGTTGCCGGGGGTCGGGTTGAGCGTCGTGGCACTCGGGAACACGGTGCTGAACGCCCAGGGGGCGCCTGAGGAATCAGGATCGCCTATCCACGCCGCCTGACGCGCATAGATCGTCGGGACGACGTCGTTGACGCAGCGGCCGCCGCACGCATAGCTCGAGATCGACATATACGCCTGCTCCTGAATCTGGAAGGCGAGCGCCTTGATGTCATGNNGGCCATCCCGCCTCATACACGGCGTGCTGGCGGGTCGTCCCGTCCGCCCAGTACGGATCGGTGAAGTATTTCCTTGTCGGGTCGGTTGCGCCCGCAAGCGTCGACTTGTATGTGAGCTGCGCGAAGTTGGAGTAATTTGCCGTCCCGCTGTTCGCCGCCGAGATCGGAAAGAAACTCGGGTTCGTGCTCGCCGGTCCGCGGTTCCACGTGGTGTCGGGATCGTAGACGAGTACCCATGCATCCTTATTCCAGTACGGGGTTATGGGAAACGCCGATGGGTAGTTTGTCGCGGGTGTTGACCAGGCACGGTCAAAATTCCCCATCCTGACAAATGTGCGCACCCCGAGCGAAGCGGCCGTTGACGCCTCGCCGTAGTACGGCGTGGTCCCTTCGGGGAGAAACGATTCCCAGACGTCTCCTGCGCAGATCACTCCCCCTCCACCGTAGTTGAACACGGTGGTCGGAGTGATGGTCTGTGCCATGAGCGACGCCGGGACGATCACCAGCGCGGCAAGCGCGCAGGCGATCACGATCTTCAGTCGGTTATTCATACGAATACCTTTCGTCCCTTGGATTTGAGTTTTTATGATCATTAGAGGTCAACCCGAACGCCGAAGTAGTATTCGCGCGGGATATCATAGAACCAGCTCCCGTCAGAATTCATCGAGCGNNGTCCAGTTGAAGAGGTTTTTCACTTCGGCAAATATCGCAAACCGTATGTTGTCGAAGCGGAAACCCTTCTCCAGTTTCAGGTCGACCATCTTGTTCCAGGGGGCTGTCGCATACTCCCTCCCCGCCACTCTCGCATCCACCGGGTAGTTGATCGGGTAGAAGAAGCCGCTCTGAAACGTTCCGAGTGACGAGAGTATGATATCTTCGGGGAATTCAAGCGTCAGCAGGTACGTGATCCGGTGCGTCCTGTCGTACCCTCCGGTCAGCGTGCTTGCGCCGCCTGCGACGTCGTTCTGGACTTTGTTGTAGTAGGTGAAGTCCGTGAACGGAAGCGTGTTCCCGTATTTCGCGGAGTCGCCGGCCTGGAACTGGGTCACGTTCGTTTTGGTAGCGTCGCTTCCCGTCCAGCCCGATGCCTTGATGTACGTGTATGCGTAGTTCAAACGCCCGCTGACCGTCGCAACATTAAGGTACTTCTGACGGGCCGCCTGGAGGCTGAGCTCGACACCCCGCGCGTCGGCATACTGGCTGTTGAAGAACATGTTTGTCGCCCCACCGGGTTGCTGTATCCCGACCGCCACCGTCGAATAGTTCTCCACGTCGCGCATGTACGCCGTGAAATTCAGTCCCAGTTTCCCGGGGAGGAATTCCCACTGCGCGCCCAGCTCGTAGTTGGAGGACTTCGTCAACGGCTCATTCAGCGCGGTGAAGTTCGGCAGGCTTGTCCCGAACACCGTGTAAAAGCTCGAATACATCCGCGAGTACGGGGGAGGAATCGCCTGGCGCGAATAGCTGTAGAAGAGTGCCGCGGTCTCGGAGATCGGGTGCGACACGCCGATGCGCGGAGAGACAAAGTACATCGGGTCGACGTTCTTCTGCGAGCGCAGGATGAGATTCGCGCGGCGCAACTGGCCGTCGATCATCATCGTGTCGGGCGCGTACAGCGAGAAGTAGTTGCCGTAATCCGGGGCCTTCGGATCCCATCTGTCGGCGCGGACGCCCAGGTTGATCACGAGTCCGCCGAACTCCATCCTGTCGGAACCGTAGATGGACATCTCCGTGGGGAAGAATGTCCAGTTGTCCACAATGAGACGGGAGCGCGTATCCGTCCCGTCCGCACCCAGCATGGTGTTCCGGTTGATCTGCGAGATCTGATTGAACTTGAAGAGGAACCCGGCCTTCAACTGATGGTGATAGTCGACCTGGCTCGTCAGGTCCGCCCTGACGGTACGGGAGATGGATTTCGTGTTCTCATAGATGAACATCGG
>PMND01000022.1:6576-17857 GCA_003161955.1 Ignavibacteriota bacterium
ACCTGGACTTCGTAGAACGTGGCGGGCGTCAGGACATGCGTCAACTTGACGCTTCCGGTATAATCGAGCCCCTGGTTCTGGGGGACTCCCTCCAGGAAGTACCGCGAGTCGTCATTGTACGTGGAGTTCTTCCAGCCGAAGAGCTTCCCCTTGTCGTTGACGATGCCGAACGCGTTCAGCTTGATCGAGTTCGTGAGGTTGTACGATGTTTTCAGGGTGATGTCCGCTTCGCGGTTCCGGTCGTTCGGGAAGTACCCGTGCGAATCGAGATACTTTCCCGTGAGGAAGAAGCGCCATGCGTCGGTGACGTTCCCGCCGACCGAACCATTGAAATCGAGGAGAGGATGGTTGCCGTTGATGTACTTGCCGGGGTAGTACGTGTATTTGCCCGACCGGATGCTGTCAGCGATAATGCTCGTATTCAGCGAACCCGGCACCGGAGTCCCGACAGGGATCGCACTCCTCAACTGGCGGTTGGACGCCAGGCGCGTGTTCGTCGTGCTCTCGTCGGCGAAGTACACCGCATCGAGGTTGTAGACATCCGGGCCTGCGTGGTGGAGGCCGTTGAACTGGCTGACGCGCGCCTGAAAGCTTCCGCCGAGAGGACCGTTCCCTTCTTTCAGCGAGTAGTTGATCGTCCCCGCGGTCGCGGACTGGACGTCCGCGCCCGATGCGCCCGTGTTCAGCGAGAACTGCTCGACAGCCGCGAAGTTCATATCGGTCGTCGTATTCAGCTCGCCGTTGGTGTGGCGTGTCAGGTGCCCGGTTGACTGGAGGATTCCCTGGTTCGACTGCTCCTCAATGTTTTCGTAAAACTGGTTCGAGATATCCACCCCTTCGACGATCGTCTTGGTCTCCGTGATGCGGCCGCCCCGGATGAACCCGTTGAAGGCGCCGGGGGTCGTGTTCAGGAGGTCGATCGCAGTCACGGTGGGAAGGTTCGTGAGTTCCTCGGACGTGACGGTCGTTTTCGTCGACGTGCGGTTCTTATCGACGACACGCCGCTCCGCAGTGATGACCATCTCGCCGATCTGCACATCCTGGCTCGTCAGCGTGATGTTCATTTCTACTGTCTGGTCCAGAACGACACCGATCTCTTCGATCTTCAGCTTGCCGTATCCCACGGCGGAAGCCTGGAGCGAATACGTCCCCGGGGGAACGTTCAATATATAGTAGCGTCCCTGCGCGTCCGCAGCGCCGCCAAGAGCTGTGCCAACCACCAGCACGTTCGCGCCGGGGATGACATCTTTGGTGGAAGCGTCACGAACAATCCCCACGATCTTGCCATTCGCCGCGAGTGCCGGTGGCGTGGCGGCCACGGCAATGAGCAGCAAAAGACACAGGAAATGGTACCATCGTTGCATCATATGGTTCCTCCCTTACTTCGGTGGTGAGTGGTTCGGTGAATGGTGACATGATGGACTACGATACGTTTGTGCGCTGGCTCTTTGCAGCCCTCCTCAGCGGAAGACTGCATGCAGGAAACTTTGGAATGAACAGGTTGAGAAGTGAACCAGGAGCCGAGTGTGAATGCGTCAGGCGGATTGCCAGGTGTGCCCGCGTTTCACTATTGGAATGGCGTTTTACCAAGGAGAAAATACTACAATGCCATCGCTTTGTCAAGGATTTTTTTTCTTCCGGCGTTGCGGTTTGACGGACCAATGCCTACTTTCTTCACTGAGTCACGAGTGAAACCACCGTTTCATGGATGAAACACCGGGGGGCACCATGCGCCTGCGCATCGCGCGGTCAAAGTGGGACATGGATGCGCTCCCGCTCGACCGGTTCCTCGTCATCATCGCCGCTGCCGGATTCGATGCGTCGGACATATACATTCCGTCGCTCCGGGAATCCCCGGAAGAGACCGCAGCCCTCCACGCGCGTCACGGCATCCCCCTCGTGGCGATGATCACGAGCGAAGGACGGACCCCGGAGGAGCACTGTTCCTCCCTGGGCGAGCGTTTCGCCCTCGCCGCCCGGTGCACCCCTGTTCATATCAATTGCCATACTGGAAGAGACACGTTTTCGCGCGACGAGAACCTCGCGGTCTTTCGCGAAGCCCTCGCTCTCGCCCGGCGTTTCGGCATTGCCATCTCCCATGAAACGCACAGGGGGCGCGCGACGTACAGTGCCCCCGCGACGCGGGAACTTCTCGGGGCAATGCCGGAGCTGAGGCTCACCGCCGATTTCTCCCACTGGTGCTGCGTGCACGAATCTCTGCTTGCAGATCAGGGGGACGCGCTGGAGCTCGCCATCGCCCGGACCGACTACATTCACGCACGGGTCGGGCACGTCGAAGGACCCCAGGTGAGCGATCCCCGGGCTCCCGAGTGGAGCGCCGAGCTGGAGGCGCACATGGGGTGGTGGCGCCGGATCGCCGATGCGCGCCGCGCCGCCGGTTCTGAGGAGCTGATTGTATGCCCCGAGTTCGGGCCGGCACCGTACATGCCCCTGCTCCCCCATTCCCGGATGCCGGTCGCGGACCTCTGGGAGATCACGCTCTTCATGAAGGACATCCTGAGGGAAAACCTCGGGTGAAGAGGAGAGCTCTTTCTGGAGGGTAGCACTCTATGATCACAGCCGATCTCACTCAGATGGCGGGCCGCTCCTACCCGGCGCGGCGCAGGACGCAGAACCTCGTCGGGGGAGCTTCACCGATTCAGGCGACGAATTTCTCTCTTGGATTTGTCACGCTTGAGCCTTCCGGCGGACAGGTCCCCTGGCACAACCAGGAGCAGGAGGAGGTCTACTTCATCGTGGAGGGGACAGGCGAGATGTGCCTGGGGAAGGAACGGACGACGGTCAAGAGAGGCCAGGCGGTCTATATCCCGTCCGGCGTTTTCCACCAGATCACAAACACCGGTCCGGCTCCGATGACGATGATCTATTGCTACGGACCCGCCGGGGACGTCGCGCACTGGCACCAGGAGCTGGACGGGACATTGCCGAGGGCGGGGGTCTCCGCTCCCCCGCTCCCCGAGGGTGCGTCACCCCAGTGCACTTCAGCACCGCATCGGTAGTTCCTTACGACAACGCATCGCTCCTTCCCCCCCGGCACGGGGGGAAGGAGCGATTCACCGGAGAATACACATGCAGACAATGAAGACCCATACCGTCGGGATCGTGATGAACGGCGTGACCGGGCGGATGGGGATGAACCAGCACCTCCTCCGATCCGTCGTTGCAATCATCAAGCAGGGAGGCGTCAAACTCGGAGACGGGGAGCGGATCATGCCCGACCCGATACTTGTCGGCCGCAATGCCGACAAGCTCGAATCTCTCGCGGCGAGGGCGGGGATCGTGCGATGGACGACGGATGTCCCGTCGGCGCTGGCGGACCCGCACAACACCGTCTACTTCGACGCGCAGGTCACCAACCTCCGCGTGCTCGGGGTGCGGCAGGCGATCGCGGCGGGGAAACACATCTACTGCGAGAAGCCCACGGCACTCACGACCTCCGAAGCGTACGACCTGTATGTGCGCGCCAAGGCGCGCGGCGTGAAACACGGGGTGGTCCAGGACAAACTCTGGCTCCCCGGACTCCTGAAGCTGAAGATGCTGGTCGACACGGGGTTCTTCGGGAGGATCCTCTCCGTCCGGGGCGAATTCGGATACTGGGTTTTCGAGGGAAACCCGGTCCCGTCACAGCGCCCCTCATGGAACTACAGGAAAGAGGACGGCGGCGGAGTCATTTTCGACATGCTCTGCCACTGGCGCTACGTGCTTGACAACTTGTTCGGGAACGTTACGTCGGTATCGTGCCTCGGCGCCACGCACATACCCGACCGGTGGGACGAGCAGGGGGTTCAGTACGAAGCGACCGCCGATGACGCGGCGTATGCGACGATGCTTCTGGCGAACGGCGTCGTGGCACAGTTTAATTCGTCGTGGACTGTCCGCGTGCGCCGGGACGACCTCCTGACGCTCCAGGTGGACGGGACGAAGGGGTCCGCCGTCGCGGGACTCCGCGACTGCGTGATACAACCATACGAAGCGACGCCACGGGCGGTATGGAATCCCGACATTCCCAGCCCGATCAACTACTTCGAAAACTGGACGCAGGTCCCCGGCGGCGACGAATACGACAACGCGTTCAAGGTCCAGTGGGAGCTCTTTCTCCGCCACGTCGTGAAGAACGAGCCGTTCCGATGGGGACTCCTGGAGGGGGCAAAGGGGGTTCAACTCGCGGAGAAAGGGATGGAGTCGTGGCAGAAGCGGACATGGATTGACATCCCGCCGCTCGAAACGGGGGACGATTGACGGGTGGCGAACCCGGGGGTCATACTCGCAGAAGCGGCGTACCGCGATATCCGGGGTGCGCATTTCGAAGTGGCCGTGCTCCCCTGGGGGGCCACCGAGCCGCACAACCTGCACCTGCCATACGGCACGGATATCCTGGAAACCTCGCAGATCGCGGCCGCATCCGCGGCGATGGCCGCAGAAGGGGGCGCGCGCGTCACCGTCCTCCCCATTATCCCGTTCGGAGTCAATACGGGACAGATGGACCTCCCGCTTACAATCAACATGAACCCGAGCACGCAACTTGCCATCCTGGGGGATGTCGCCTCATCGATCGACGCTCACGGTGTCCCGAAACTTGTCATACTCAACGGCCACGGCGGGAATGATTTCAAACAGATGATCCGGGAGATCCAGGGGAAGCACAGGGCATATCTCTGCACGCTCGACTGGTTCAGGTCGGTCAGCCGGTCCCGGTTCTTCGAAGAACCGGGAGATCATGCCGACGAGATGGAGACGAGCCTGATGATGCACCTCGCCCCCCGGCTCGTCCTCCCGCTGGAGGAATCCGGACATGGGAGTGTGAAGGTGCACCGGATACGCGCGTTCCGCGAGGGGTGGGCGTGGGCGCCCCGCCCCTGGACGAAGGTTTCCGCTGACACCGGCGCAGGAGATCCCCGCAAGGCCACCGCTGAAAAAGGAAGTGCGTATTTTGCCGCGGTCACGCGGCTGATCGCGGACTTCCTGATCGAGCTCTCCGCGGCCGACGCGAACGACCTTTATGTCTGACACATTCGGCGCCTTTTCTATCCCCTGTCGCCCCCCCCGAAGAGGCGAGACTCTCTATTATACGCGTGACAGGGGCCGCACTCGTCCCCCTGGAAGGCCTGCTCCTCTGCCGTCTGGTGAACAGCGGGAAGGGAGGACGATTGTCGCAATGACAGGCTGCTTCGGCGTCCCCCCCCAATGACAAACTGTGGAAATCATACCGGAGGCACAGGTACGAGGATGACGAAATTCCGGAGACGGCTTCTTCCGCTCCTTGCCGCATTGACATTCCTTCCCCGGACGGACACCGCCCAGACCGGACTGCGGAAAGTCGATTTCGGCTACTCCCCCGCCACGCATCTGACCGCGATCTGTTTCCCGGCAGATTGGCAGAAGACTGTCGTGACCGAGCGGGGCTCGCTCGGATACGATTTCGCCCCCGGCCCGTACGCACGGCCGCTCACGGAAATCTCCATGGGGGCGAAGGAAATCGTCCTTGCGCCGGAAGTTCCCTCCATCCGGGACGCACGCGTTCCGATCGCCACGGTCCGTCTGAGCGGGAGAGACGCGAGCGCGATCCTGGAGGAGTTTGCACTCGACGGAAGAACCATGACGGATCCCTCCTCCTCATTCCTGGGGGGGAAGATACGCCGGCTGGGAGGGCTTACCGGAGCCGCGGGGTGGGCCAACCCGCCGGATTCCTGCGACCCCGCATTCCGGAACGTCGCCTGGGGCACGAACAGGCCGGTACTCTACCGGGTGCGTGTGCCGCCGGGGGGCGCCCGGAGGATAGCGCTGGGGTTCTGTGAACCTTACAAGGGGGCCCGGGGACAACGCGTGCTGGAGATACGGGTAGAGGGATCGGCGCCGATGACGATCGACGCGCTGAAAGACAACGAGAAGAACAGGCCCTCCGTGTATTTCTTCGACGCGCGCGACGAAAACAATGATGGGGAAATTGCCATTGAGGTGCATGCATCGCCGAACGGCGTCGATCCCAATGTGATACTCAACGCGTTCTGGGTATTCCCCCGGGGGACGCGCATCACCGAAGAAGAGGTCATCAGAGGAGAGGGGACGCGCAGGGCCGAAGTCTCCTGGACGTGCGGGCTGGAGAACGAACTGGGGACGGCCACATCGCGCATCGACGGGATACTCGCCCATTTTGAGGGGAGGAGGCTTACTCCCGTCGTCCTCGTCCGGACAGGGCGCACGCTCACGTTTGACGGGGCGACAGGAACGCTCGGGTCACCGGGGCGGCCGTTCGTCGCCGCACGGCCGCCGTTCACGCGCGCGCGCAGGGAGGGGAACACCTGGACGCTCGAGCTTCCCGAAGGGACGACGGACCCACAGGTGTTCGTCCTGAGCGGCGGAAACACGCGCGGAGATGCAGCCCGGCTCCCGGACCTGAAGGAGGCGAGAATAACGGCGGAGCTCTTCTGGAAGAAAGAAGCCGGCCTCCCCTTCGGGCGCATCACGGTTCCGGACAGCGCCATACAGTACGTCCTGGACGCGAGCATCCGGGACCTCTACCAGATCGCCGAGCGGGTGGACGGCCACTTCCAGTTCCAGCCGGGCCCGAGCGTGTACCGCGGGCTCTGGATGCATGACGAGGCATGGGACGTGTCGACGATGCTGGCGCTCGGGGATACCGCATCGGCGCGGATGTCGATCGAGACGGCGCTTCGCTACCAACAGACTGACGGCCGGATATTCCAGAGCGAACCCTACCCCATGCTGAGGGAGACAGGACTTATCCTCTTCGCGCTTTGCAACTACGCAAATGTGTCCGGGAACAGACCGTGGCTGAAGAGCCACTTTCCCGCCGTCTCCGCGGCGGTGGGATGGATACGGAGAACGCGTGCGCTGACGCTCGGTGATTCCATATCTCCCAATTACGGGCTCTTCCCCCCCGGGTTTACCGACGGCGGGATCGGGGGACTCGCCGCGGAATACGGCACCACGTTCTGGTCGCTGAACGCTCTCCAGGCTGCGGCACGCGCCGCATCCTCACTCGGCATTCGGGACAGCGCACGGTCGTGGAGTATGCTCGCCGGCGGGCTCATGACCTCGTTCAGGAGAGCATCGGCGCGTGACGCCAGGCGCGACTCCCATGGCAATCTCTATCTGCCTATGAGGGTCGGGGACACGTCGTCCACCACCCTCCCGCAGCAGGCAAACTGGGGGATACTGGACGGGCAGGGTTTCGGGCATCTCTTCCCCTACGCGGACCCGGTCCTGAACGGAACGCTTGCCATGCTCGATGCGAACACGACGGAAGGGATACACCAGGACGTCGGATGGCTGAGGAAAGGGGTGTGGCCGTTCTTTACGGCCCAGGAGGGGATCGTGCACATGTACCAGCGGAACTACGCACGGGCGGCGGACATACTGTACGCCGTCGCCAACCATGCCTCACCGCTCGGGACATGGCTGGAGGAACAGCTTCCGAAGGAGCTGGGGACGCGTACTTCGGGGGACGCCTCCGACGCCACAGCCGGCTCACTTTTCATATTGCTCCTCAAGGACATGATCCTCACCGAGCGGGCGGATACTCTGGAGGTCCTGGGGGGGGTCCCCTCTTCATGGTATATGCCCGGAGCGCACCTGCGGCTGGACCGTGTGCTGACGGAGCTCGGACCCTTCTCGCTCGACCTCCGGATTTCAACTGACGGAGAGAAGTGCACGCTCTCGGTGGGGAAGATCCCCCGGAACAAACACTGTGCTGTCCGGATCGTTCTCGGAGGGCTGAAAGATGCCGGATTCACGAATGCGGACGGCACCGGGCTCCCCGCCGCACGGGATATTCCGGCAGGAGGGGAAATGCGGATCGCATTGACCGCGCGCCGTAAGTGAGCGGCCGGCTCACGGGGTGAAGTTTTCTTATTCAGAACTAATCGCTATTTTTCGGTCGCGGCCCCTCCGGCACCACCTTTAACGCCGGGTTCGGATTACCAATCGAAAAGGAATCGCTATGCGCTTGACGCTCTGCTCGCTCTTGATTTGCCTCTCCCTCTCGACGGGAAACGCTCAAAAAGTCACCCCCGAGGAGATGGCCGCGCGCGTGAAGATGGAGTTCCTTCACGCCTGGAACGGGTACAAGACGTACGCATGGGGACATGACGGATTCAAGCCGGTCAGCAAGACATACTACGACTGGTACGGGACCCCGTTCTACCTCACCGCCGTCGAAGCCCTGGATACGATGACGCTCATGGGCCTGACGGAGGAAGCGGACAGCACGAGAGAATTTATCGCAACGCACCTGTCGTTCGACAGGGACGTGTACGTCAGCGTATTCGAATTCACGATCCGGATCATGGGGAGCCTCCTGTCAAACTACCAGCTTTCGAGGGACGAACGTCTCCTCCACCTCGCCGATGACCTGGGAAAGCGGATGCTCCCCGCGTTCGTCACGGGGACAGGGCTTCCCTATCTGGAGGTCAACCTGAAGACGGGAGCGGTGCGCGGGGAGATGAGCAACCCGGCAGCAGCGGGGACTCTCCTTGTTGAGTTCGGCTCACTCACCGCGATGACAGGGAAAGGGGAATACTACAACAGCGCCAAGCTGGCGCTTCTTGCACTTTACGGGGCGAGATCGGAAATCGGTCTTGTGGGAGACGGGATCAACGTGACGACGGGGGAATGGACGAAAACCGACAGTCACCTCGACGCCGGGATCGATTCCTACTACGAATACGTGCTGAAATGCGGCTACCTGTTCGACGACTCCGACTGCAAGCAGATGTGGCTGACGCACTTCGAAGCGATCAACAAATACCTCCTCGACTCGAGCGCGACGGGGTTCTGGTACGGTCACGCGGACATGAATACGGGGAAAAGGACGAAGACATGGTTCGGAGCGCTGGAGGCGTATTTCCCTGCCTGCCTGGCGCTCTTCGGACAGGTCAACAAGGCGGACCGGCTCATGCAATCCTGTTTCACCATGTGGTGCAGGTACGGGATCGAGCCCGACGAGTACAATTACGTGACCCGGAAAGCCGAGAAACCGCGCTATTATCTCAACCCTGAAATCATGGAATCAGCGTATTACCTTTTCCAGACGACATTTGACCCGGTCTATCAGAACATGGGGAAAGTGTTCTTCGACAGCCTCGTCACGTATTGCCGGACCGATGAAGGATACACGGAACTTGACAACGTCGTGACCAAGGCAAAAATGGACCGGATGGAACCGTATTTCATGGCCGAGACGATGAAGTACCTCTACCTCCTCTACGCTCCGCCCGAAGTGCTCCCGTTCGACAAAGTCATATTCAATACGGAGGGGCATCCCATACGCAGGGCATGGTGATGTCCGGACTGACACGGCGCGACTTTTTCACATGGATGGCTCTCGGCGTCCCTGCCACGCTCCTGGACGCGCCGCCGGCGGGAGCCGGAGGGGTCCCTTCTTCTCCCGGGAAACATCCGCAGATCCCCGGCAACGACGTGAATCAAAAAGAACTCGATCTCTCCCCCGCACAGTGGATCTGGTATCCTTCAGGGCGGACACTCCCGAACACATTCCTGCTTTTCAGGAGACAATTCACGCTGAAGGCCCCTGTACGCAGGGCGACAGGATGGATCTGCGCCGACAGCCGCTACCTGCTCCACGTCAACGGCTCGCGCATCCAGTGGGGTCCGGCGCCCTCCGACCCGCGCTGGATGGAGGTCGATCCTCTTGACATCGCCCCGCAGCTCCATGAGGGGGAAAATGTGATTGCCGCGACGGTTCTCTTCTACGGGCACGGCGACGGGACTGCTCCTGCCGGAAAACCGGGTTTCATATTCCGCCTCGAGATCGAAACGACGGACGGGGCCGCCACGCAGATCGTCTCCGACCTCTCATGGCTCTGTTCGGCCGCACGGTCGTGGCAACCGGGGCATTACAAGCGATGGTACGTCCGTTCGCTGCAGGAGGAGTTCGACGCACGCCTCTACCCGTACGGCTGGGATTCATCCGGGTTCACCCCGGGGGCGGGCTGGCGCACGCCCATGGTCATTCCCGATTCTTCCCCGGCCGCAACGCCGATCTCATCCGGATACAACGAATACGCGCTTGACCTCCGCGGAAACCCGGCACAGTGCGGACTCCGGCCACGGAGCGTACCGCTGATGCGCGAGGCGATGATAAAGGCAGAGCGGCTCGCCTCGTCGTTCTTCGTCTCATGGAGCGTTCCCCCCGAAGAATACTTCGAGTTCCTCTCGCCCGGCGCGTTTACAGTCGAGGCGAGAGTCCCGGCGGCCGCCCGGGGAGAGCACGAGTGGGACGTGAGGCTCGAGGAGGGGAAGGGATCTGCCCTGACCTTCGAGTTCGCAGAGGAAGGGATCGGGTGGCCCGGGTTCTCCATCAATGCGCCCGCGGGGACGATCGTCGAGCTGATGGTGCAAGAAGGGCATGATCCCTCCCGCCCCGCGCTTCTCAACACGCACTATCATTCGTGGGCACGATTCGTCTGCGCGCAGGGCGTGAACAGGTTCGAGACATTCGACTACGAGGCGGTCAAGTGGCTNNAATCGTCTCCTCGCCGCGTCGATCAACACGGTCAACAACTCGGTGCACGAGCTCGCCGTGGACGGGATGGGGCGGGAACGGCAGCAATACAGCGGGGACGGAAGCCACCAGCTCCATGCCGTGTACCTCGCATTCGGCGAGACGAGACAACCGGCCCGTTTCGTCAGGACGTTCAGCCAGGGGATCACCCATGAGGGGTTCTTCCTCGATTGCTGGCCCGCGTATGACCGCCTGGCCCGGCTCTGGGAACGCCAGATAGAGGTCTCCTACTGGGGACCGCTGATCGATCACGGGATCGGGTTCGTGTTCGACTGCATGCACCACTACCTCTACACGGGGGACCGGGAGGCGCTTGCCGAGCCCTTCCCCCGGCTGTTGAAATTCTTCACGTACCTTCGTTCACTTCGCGGGGAAGACGGGCTCCTCCCCGTGGAAGGGCTGGGAGTCCCCTCGGTCTACATCGACCATCTCGCGTACAGAAAACAGAAGCACAAACAGTGCGCGTTCAATCTCTACGCGGTTGCGATGCTCAGGCATGCGCTGGCGCCGCTCTGCAGCGCATTCGGCGAGCAGGACTGGAGAAAGGAATCACTTTCATTTGCGGAGGGGCTGCTCCGCCGGACGCAGGAAGCGTACTGGGACGGTGTGGAGGGGGTCTACGTCGCAAACCGTCCATGGCTGAACGAGGAAGGGGAGCCACGCACGTGCGACCGGTCGCTCGCACTCGGCATACTGTACGACCTCTGCCCGGGAGGA
>PMND01000022.1:17891-45524 GCA_003161955.1 Ignavibacteriota bacterium
CCCGCCCCGCTGTACCTCCTGTACATGGGGATCGCGGGGATTCAACCGCTGGCCCCCGGGTTCACCCGCTGCATGGTGCGACCTCAGCCCGGGGACCTGGAGAAAGTTGCGCTGACCGCGCTCACCGTCCGGGGGGAGATACTCTTCGCGACCGAGGGGCGCGCAGGGAACCGTCGGCTGTCGGTCACCATGCCTTCGGGATGCGTGGGGGAGCTGACCGTGGACAGGAGGGAAACCCTCGCACTCACCCCGTGGCCTTCCGGGCGCGAGCCGGGGCTCCGCAGGTACATACTCTCGCCGGGGAGTACCACCGATGTCACGCTCAAATACACATAATCGCCACTCACACGGGGGGAACGGCATGGGGAGACATGAAACAACGCTCGGACTGACGGCAATGCTCATCCTCTCCTTTCAGATTTCCGTCGCGCAGACAGCAAAGAAGCCGCTCGGCCATGAAGTGTATGATTCGTGGATCCGGATCAGCGGTGAGTCGATAGCCAACGACGGCGCTCATGTGATGTACACGCTGGAACCGGAGGAGGGGGATGCGCGACTCGTCGTCTTTGCGACAGGGGGCGGCCCGGCCGACACCATCGCCCGCGGAACGGCGGGGAAATTCACACAGGGGTCCGACTTCGCGGTCTTCACGATCAGGCCGCTCTTCCCGGCGATAAAGAAAGCCCGGGATGACAAGAAGAAGGGTGAGGACCAGCCCAAAGACTCTCTCGGCATACTCGATCTCGGGACACACAAAGTCCGGAGGATTCCCCGCGTGAAATCGTTTAAACTCCCGGAGAAGGGGTCCGGGTGGGTGGCTTACCAGCTCGAGAAAGCCGCGCCGGACACCACGAAGAAAGCCGCGCCCGACTCGTCGAAAAAGAGCCGTACGCCGAAAGGGGACGCTCCGGACGACAAACCAAAAGAGACGAAGGAAGAAAGAGGAACGACGGTCATATTCCGCGAGCTGGCGACAGAGCGGGAGTACACATTCCCCTTTGCCCGGGACTACGCGCTGAGCAGGGACGGGAAGAACCTGATCGTCACTACGACCGGAAACGACAGCGCCGCTCCGGCGGGGGTGTTCGTCTTCTCGACTGCAACCCGGAAGACAGACACGATCGCCACGGGGAAAGGATCATACAGGCAGCCTGCATGGGACGAAGCGGGGACACAGGCGGCGTTCGTCGCCGACAGGGACACCGCGAAGTCGAAACAACGCTATTTTTCCCTCTATTACTGGAAGACCGGGCCCGACTCCGCTACACGGCTTGTTGACACGCTCACACAGGGGATGTACAAATACTGGCTCGTCAGCGAAAACGGACGCGTCTACTTTTCGAAAGACGGCGCAAGGCTATTCTTCGGGACGGCACCGGTTCCGCTGCCGGAGGATACGACACTCATCGACGAGGAGACGGCAAAGCTCGACATCTGGAGCTGGCAGGACGGGCACATCCAGTCGCAGCAACTGAAGGATCTTGACGAGGAAAAGAAACGGTCCTATGCCGCGGTGGTGGATCTCCCGGGGAAGCGGTTTTGCCAGATCGGCGATACGTCTCTCCCGGCGATTGCGATAGGCGACGAGGGAAACGCTCCGCTCGCACTCGGGCTTTCGAACCTCCCCTACATGCGCGAGGAAACGTGGGAAGGGACCCCCTCCTATGACGTCTTTTCGGTCGACGTGAAGACCGGCGCCCGCACCCGATTGCTCACGTGCGTCAGGGGGGGCGCGAGCCTCTCTCCCGCCGGACGGTTCGTCACGTGGTATGACGCGAAAAAGAAGAACTGGTTCGCTCTTCCGCTCGCGGGAGGAATTCCCGTAAATATGACCGCCGGGGTGAAGGTCCCGCTGTTCGACGAGCTGAGCGACGTTCCGGCGGACCCCGGGGCGTACGGCGCGCTCGGTTGGACGGAAGGGGACAGCCTGTTCTTCGTGTATGACCGGTACGATATCTGGGGAGTGGACCCCACCGGAACAAAGAATGCGCGCTGCATGACGGCCGGTGAAGGACGGAAGACGCGCACGCGCTACCGGTACGTGCGTCTCGACCCGGAAGAGCGTTATGTCAAAGCGGGAGCCATGATGCTGCTCCGGGCATTCGATGAAAATAACAAATCCGCCGGCTTCGCCCGCTCGGAGGCGACCTGGGAAGCGGCTCCCCGGCGCCTGACGATGACGCCCCACATGTATCCGTCGGTCGCAAAAGCGCTGAATGCAGGCGGGGTCATATTCACGCGGGAATCATTCACTGAGCCGACGGACCTGTACCTGTCGGACACGAGTTTCTCCTCGCCGAGGCGGATAAGCGACAGCAACCCTCAGCAAAAAGAGTTCATCTGGGGAACGGCCGAGATTGTCCACTGGAGAGGGGGGGACGGAAAGCCCCTGGAGGGGCTCCTGTACAAGCCGGAAGGGTTCGACCCGGCAAAGAAGTACCCGATGATCGTGTACTACTACGAGCGGAATTCGGACCTGCTCCACAGGTATATCCCCCCCGCCCCCAGCGCGTCGACAGTGAACGTCTCGCTTTATGTGAGCAGAGGGTATCTGATTTTCATCCCGGACATACGCTACAGGGTCGGATACCCGGGAAAAAGCGCGTACGACTGCATCATACCCGGCGTGAAATCTCTCGTCGCCCGGGGATTCGTCGACAAAGACCGGATGGGGCTGCAGGGGCAGAGCTGGGGGGGATACCAGACCGCGTTCCTTGTGACGCGTACGAAAATGTTCCGGGCGGCGATGGCGGGGGCAGCGGTCTCCAATATGACCAGCGCATACGGGGGCATACGCTGGGAGTCGGGGATCGCGCGGATGCACCAGTACGAAAAGGAGCAGAGCCGGATCGGCGCGACACTCTGGCAGCGTCCGGACCTGTTCATCGAGAACTCCCCACTCTTCCGCGCCGACAGCGTCAGGACTCCCCTCCTGATGATGAACAACGATGCAGACGGCGCCGTCCCCTGGTACCAGGGGATAGAATTCTTCAACGCGCTCCGGCGCCTCGACAGGCCGGTCTGGATGCTTGTGTATAACGGGGAGGCGCACAACCTGGTGCAGAGGAAGAACAGGAAGGACCTGTCGATCAGGATGCTTGAGTTCTTCGACCACTATCTCATGGACAGGCCGGCGCCTCCGTGGATGGCAGAAGGGCTCCCCGCTTTGAATAAAGGGAAGATTCTCAAATATTGAGGATGGAAAATGGAGGATGGAGGATTGAGGACGCTGATTCAGAAATTGATAATTGCAGTACTGCTTCTGGTGTGCGGGTGGATGGCTCATGCGCAGGAGAGCGCGTACCCGACCGAACGGGTCTATATCCAGCCGGGAACCGAACCGGCAGAACACCCGGTGGACATGCAGCACATGCGCGTGGAGCTCAGTTTCGATACCGCCCTGAAGCTCGTGAAAGGGAGGGTGACACATGTTTTCGTGCCACTTCGCCCGGTTGTCGATTCGATTTTTTTCAACGGGCCGGGGATCCGGATCCTGGACGCCTCGCTCAACGGAAAGAAACTCCGGTTCAACGTCTCCGGGGAGGGAGTGACCGCACTTCCGGACCCGCCCCTGGCGTGGGATACGGAGGACAGCATCACGTTCACATACGAAGCGAACCCGGACCGGGGACTCTATTTTATCGGCTGGGACGACCCCCGCGGGCTGAACCGGAAGCAGATCTGGACACAGGGGCAGGGGATCGACAACAGGCACTGGATCCCGTGCTACGACCAGCAGAACGACAAGATGACGACCGAGACGATCGTCACGTTCGATAGCGCTTACAGCGTCCTCTCCAACGGCACGAGGGTGGACGTGCGCGAGAACGGCGACGGGACACGGACGTGGCATTACCGGATGTCGCACCCGCATTCGACGTATCTGGTCATGCTGGCGATAGGCAGGTACGGAGTAACGACCGTTCATACGAAGACCGGGGTTCCGGTAAACCTGTGGTATTATCCCGAGGAGCCGGAGAGGATCGAGCCGACATACATGTACTCCGCGGCCATCGTCGATTTCGTCGCAGATGAAACCGGTGTCCCCTACCCGTGGGAATCCTATTCACAGGTCCCTGTCCGGGATTTCCTCTACGGAGGGATGGAGAACACGACCGCCACGGTCTTCGGCGATTTCCTCCTTGTGGACGGACGCTCGTTCCTCGACCGGAACTATATCGCGGTCAACGCACACGAGCTTTCGCACCAGTGGTTCGGCGACTTCATCACCGGCCGGAGCGGGATCAGCGCATGGCTGCAGGAAAGCTTTGCCACATTCTACGCGAANNGCATCGAAAGGGAACCGGGTCCCCCTGCTCCACGGGGCGGCCGGGAGCGCGCGCGTCTACCAGAAGGGGTCGGCGATACTCGACATGATGGTCTCGACGTTCGGCGCGGAGGAATTCCGCCGCGTGATCAGGTACTATCTGCTGAAGCACGCATACGGCAACGTCGAAACGAACGACCTGTACCAGGCGTTCCAGGACGTCCTCGGGCTGACCCCGGACTGGTTCTTTCACGAGTGGATTTACCGTGGCGGCGAGCCCGCCTACAGCGTCAGGTTCGAGGATGTGGCCGTGCGCGGAAACCCGGGACGGCAGTCGGTGTTCACGGTCAGTCAGACTCACCAACTGGACGAGATTGTCGGGCTCTTCCGCATGCCTCTCGTTTTTGAGGTCCATTACGCCGACGGGTCATCGGACCGGATCCGTCAGGTGATTGCCGACCAGGCGACCAGGGTTACGATACCGAACCCGCACGGGCGGCCTGTCGCGTTCGTCCTTTTCGATCCCGGAAGCTGGATACTCAAGTCTGTCGTTTTCCCAAAGCCGTTCCCGATGCTGGAAGCCCAGGCGCTCGGCGCGCCGCTGATGATCGACCGGTATGACGCCGTCGCGGCCATGCGGGGCCTGGAGCTCGGATCGAAACGGGACCTCCTGATGCAGGTCTACGGCCGGGAGAAGTTTCATGTCATCAGGGAGGAGATACTCTCGCAGTGTGCCGGGGATACCGATCCGCGCGGGATCGAGATTCTGAAAGAGGGGCTCCGCGATCCCGAGGCGACCGTCCGCAGGGCCGCCCTCCAGGCGTGCGGAGACGTCCCTCCCTCTCTGAAGGGGGAAGCGGAGAGGCTCCTCGGGGACTCTTCCTACACAACAGTCCGTGCCGCCCTCGAACTCCTCTGCAGGCGATTCCCGGAGGAGACGCCCCGCTACCTCGCCCTCACGAAAAACGATCACGGAACGGGAAACCAGGTGGGAGTGCTCCGGGATGAGATCAGTGCGAGGCACGGCGACACGTCGTCCGTGGCGCGCCTCGTCGAAGAGGCGGGGGTCTCCTACGATTTCATGACGAGAGTCAACGCACTCGAGGCGCTGAAGAGGCTCGGCTACTTTGACACCCCCCTGTTCCCCGCCCTCATGAGTGCGATGGCAAATCCGAACGGGAGACTCCGCGGGCCGGCCGAAGCCTTCGCGTCNNGACGCCTACTGGGAGCTCGATACGGGGGAGGCGGAGCTTTCCCTTGAGACAGGAAAGCCGACGCGCGGAGTCAGGTCCCAGCGCTACATCCCCGGGGGGGGAGGGAATGTCGCATCCAACGTCGCGGCACTCGGGTGCGGGAAAGTCCTGGCATTCGGGGTCATCGGCCCGGACATGTTCGGCCGCGAACTCACATCCCTGCTCGGGGAGAGAGGGATCGATACATCCGCCCTTGTGATACAGGAGCATGAGTGGGAGACGCCGGTCTACGCAAAACCGTACCTGGCGGAGGCGGAACAGGAACGGATCGATTTCGGCCGTTGGAATACGATGAGATCGGAACCGGCTCTCGAGCACCTCGTCCGGTCCTCCCTCCCCGGGCTTGATGCGCTCATCGTCAACCAGCAACTGGCCCGCGGCGTCCACACGGAGACCATGATCCGCACACTCAACGGCATGGCGCGGGACCATCCCGCCGTCACTTTTGTGACGGATGCGCGGACAATGAGCACGTCGTTCACGGGGATGATTTGTAAACTGAATGCCGCAGAGGCATCACGACTGGCCCGCCAGGCCGGAGAGGCCGGCGAGCGTCCAGGCGCCCTCCGTTCGCACGCACGGACCATCGGCGCACGATGCGGGAAGCCGGTGTTCGTTACGCGCGGAGCGGAAGGAATACTTGTGTTTGACGGGACAGGGTACAGCGACATCCCCGCCGTCGTGCTGAAGGGGCCGATCGACCCGGTCGGCGCGGGGGACGCAACAGTCGCCGCCATTGTCGCATCCCTCGCTGCGGGGGGGACGCTCGAGGAAGCGGGCGAGATGGGAAACCTGGCCGGGGGAGTGACAGTCAGAAAAATAAAAGAAACAGGGACCGCGACGCCGGAGGAGATCGTCGCGCTGGGATTCCGCTATGACAGGGCGTGAGTGCGTGAAACGGACACTCCTTTCCCGGTAATCGCGCCGATGGCTCTCGCCGGCTCACTGCTCTTCTGGGCGTTCATGCTTCTCACATCCGTTCTTTTGTTTCCCGTCGCCCTCCTCATACGGGGAGTGACGGCTCCCTTCGACAGGCGGCTCGTGATCCTCCACTGGTTTTCCTGCTTCTGGGCCTCACTCTATACATGGTGTAACCCGCTCTGGAGCGTCCGGATCGAAGGAAAGGAGCATCTGGACAAGCGGGCCACATATGTCATTGTGTGCAACCACCAGTCACTCGTCGACATACTCGTGTTGTTCCGGCTCTTTGTGCACTTCAAGTGGGTCTCTAAGGCGGAGAATTTCCGGATCCCCTTCATCGGCTGGAACATGACGCTCAACCGCTACATAAGGATTGACCGGGGGAGCCTCCGGGGCAATCTGAGCATGATGCGGGACGCGGGAGCGGCTCTGAATGCGGGGAGCTCCGTGATGATTTTTCCCGAAGGGACCCGTTCCCCCGGAAGAGCGCTCGGGGAGTTCAAAGCGGGTGCGTTCGAGCTCGCCCTCAGATCGGGAGTTCCAATACTCCCGGTCGTCATCGACGGCACCGCCGCCGCGCTGCCCAAAAGGGGATTCATACTGCGCGGGAAGCAGGCGATACGCATTCGTGTCCTCGCGCCGATCTCCCCTCCCTGGGGTCCCGGGACCGATGCAGGGGCGCTCACTGCCATGACGCGCGGGAGGATCGCCGGAGAGCTCGCCTGAAGAGCTCCGGCGAAGAGCCCCCGCCGGCCAGGTTGACTGTTCGTATGTATTTGCTGACATTCACGACATTCACACCAGCGAGGAAAGCCATGCAAGCCATCTACCTCGTCGCCAGCGGCGATCTCCGCCTCTCCGCCAACCGGAACTGCGAATCGGCACAATCCGTCATGGAACAGCAGCTCGTGCGCGCCATCGAAAGCCTCGGCGGTTCCGTCAGGAGGGCGCATCCGTTCGACCCGGCAAAACAGCACGGATTCATCGACAGCCAGCACTACGGGATGGAGGTGTTCCGCACAATCCCTCCCCGCGCTCCGCTCGTAGTCGCCGAAGCCGTATGGCAATACAGCCATCATGTCCTTGCCGGGCTCCTCACGCACCGGGGGCCGATCCTGACGGTCGCAAACTGGAGCGGCACGTGGCCCGGACTCGTCGGGATGCTGAACCTCAACGGCTGCCTGACGAAGGCCGGGGTCCGCTACAGCACACTCTGGAGCGAAGATTTCACGGATGCATTCGCGACCGGCGGCCTGAAGAAATGGATGAAGACCGGCACGCTCACTCACGACACGTCGCACGTGACCCCCTACAACGCCGCACGCATCCCGGCGGCGGCCGGGAAGGCAGGCAAAGAATTCGCCCGTTCGTTCAGACAGAACAAAGCCATCATGGGAATTTTCGATGAGGGGTGCATGGGGATGTACAACGCGATCATCCCCGACGAGCTGCTCCACGCGACAGGCGTGTTCAAGGAGCGGCTCAGCCAGTCAACGCTGTACGCCAGGATGCTCACGGTGAAAGACTCCGAAGCGCGGGGCGTATTCGAGTGGCTGAAGGAACGCGGGATGACATTCCGTTTCGGGGCACGCGAAGAGACCGATCTGACCGAGAATCAGGTGCTCGAGCAGTGCCGCATGTACGTCGCCGCCGTCCGGCTGGCGCACGATTTCCGCTGTGATGCGATCGGGATCCAGTACCAGCAGGGATTGAAAGATCTTACTCCCGCCTCGGACCTCGCAGAGGGGATGCTCAATAACGTCGAACGACCCCCGGTGTTCGATGAGGCCGGAGGAGGGGAGCTTTTCAAAGGGGATGCGATCCCCCATTTCAACGAAGTGGATGAGTGCGCGGGGCTCGACGCGCTCGTCACCTACAGGCTCTGGAGGTCGCTGGGTCTCCCCCCGGAGAACACGCTTCATGACATCCGCTGGGGGCGGCAGTTCAACGTCAACGGGACCGGCAGGTTCGTCTGGCTCTTCGAGATATCGGGGGCGGTCCCCCCGGCACATCTTGCACACGGCTACCGGAGTGCCGTGGGGGAACGCCAGCCTCCGATGTACTTCCGGCTGGGGGGGAGCTCGATCAAGGGGGTGAGCAGGCCGGGACACGTCGTCTGGAGCCGCGTGTTTGTCGCCGGCGGCGCCCTCCACTATGATACGGGGCTTGCGGAGGCCGTGGCGCTCCCGGATCCGGAAACGGAGGAGCGCTGGAGGCTGACCACCCCCCAGTGGCCGGTCATGCACGCGGTGATGAACGGCATCACGAGGGACCAGATGATGGCCCGGCACAAATCGAACCACATACACGTCGTCTATGCGCCCGACAGGAGGACAGCGAGGATAGCGATGTTCATACGCGCCGCCGCAATGAAAGAACTCGGCCTGAAGGTCAGCTTCTGCGGCAAGACGCGGTGAACAGGCTCCGGAGCATGTTCCGTTCCCCCGCCGCGCGCGCCTGCCTTTCGCTTGTGATGGTGATCGCGCTCGGTATCGTGTTCAATGCCGACGGGGCGTTCTTCTCCTGGGGAACGCACCGTGACATGCTGCGCCAGGTATCGGTAATCGGCATACTCGCGTGCGGGATGACCGTCGTGATCATCGCGGGAGGGATCGATCTTTCCGTCGGGAGCATCCTGGGCCTCTCCGCCGTCCTTTTCTCGCTCTTCACGATCCACGCAGGGTGGAACCCGTTCATTGCCGCTGGCGTGACGCTCTTCGCCGGCCTTTTCTGCGGAGCCGTTTCAGGATACCTCACCGGGAGGTTTCGGATACAACCGTTCATCTCCACGCTGGCCATGATGGTCTTCGCGCGGGGGCTGGCAAAATGGGTGTCCGGAGGACAGAAGATCTCCACCGCAGTACAGATGTCCGACGGCACGTACCAGTATGTCCCCGTCCCCCCCGTTTTTGATATGCTCAGCGCGCGCATCGCAGGAGGACACATCGCCGTCGTCACGATCGTCCTCGCGGCTTCGCTCCTCCTCTGCGGCCTGTTCCTCTCGCGAATCCGGTGGGGGAGACACATGTACGCTCTCGGCGGAAACGAAGAAGCTGCACGGTACGCCGGGATCCCGGTCCGGGGGACGACGGTCCTTGCCTATGCCATCAGCGGGATCCTCTGCGGCGTCGCGGGGATCTGCCAGGCGTCGCAGGAGCTCCAGGGGGACCCGGAAGCGGGAAGCACATACGAGCTTTCGGCAATTGCCATGGTGGTGATCGGGGGGACGAGCCTCCGGGGAGGAGAGGGGACAGTCTGGCTCACCGCGCTGGGCATACTGATCATCGGGTACCTGGAAAAGATCCTCAGTATCAACGCGGTCGGGGAAGAGACCAGGCTGATGCTGACCGGAGCGATCATCGTGGCGGCTGTATTGTTTCAGAAGAACCGGTGAACGCACAGGAGAGCGCAAAAGGAGAAAATCAAAGGAGAACAAATGAGAACAAGAATCATGATAGCCCTTGCGGCACTTGCGCTCTTTGCGACAGCCGTGCCCGCCCCGGGGCAGTCGCACAGATGGACGATCGGGATGAGCCAGTGCAACCTGGGTGAACCGTGGCGCGTCCAGATGAACGCGGACATAAAGAAAGCCGCGGAGCGACACCCGGAGATCTCGGTCACGTACAAGGATGCGCAGAATGACAACCTCCGCCAGGTCGCCCACCTCGAGGAATTCGTCCGGGCAGGTGTGAACTTGATCATCATATCCCCGAAGGAAGCGGCGCCGCTGACCCGGCCTGTCGCCGACGCATACGGCAAAGGGATCCCGGTGATCGTCCTCGACCGAAAGGTGCTCGGGGACAGGTATACGTGTTTCATCGGCGCCGACAACAGGAAAATCGGGAAAGCCGCCGGACGCTGGATCGCGAAGCTGCTCGGGGGGAAGGGAAACGTCGTCGAGCTCAAAGGCCTCATGACCTCGATCCCGGGACAGGACAGGAACTCGGGTTTCCGGGAAGGAATCAAAGGTACGCAGATCGACGTGGTTTTCGAAGCGGACATGAAGTGGCTGGAGCCAAACGCGCGGAAGGAGATGGAATCGGCTCTCGCCCGGTTCCCCTCGATCCGGCTTGTGTACGGCCACAACGACCCCGCTGCTCACGGCGCCTATCTCGCGGCGAAGGCGGCGGGGCGGGCCGACGGGATGGCATTCGTCGGAATAGACGGGCTCCCGCAGGAAGGTCAGATGTACGTCAAACAGGGGATCCTTTCGGCGTGTTTTGAGTACCCGACCGGAGGCCGGGAGGCGATCGAAACCGCACTGGCGATACTGAACGGCAAGACCGTCCCCCGGGAGATCACGCTTCCATCCAGAGTCTACACTCGTGACAACATTGACAGGGGAGGAGAGTGGCTGCCAGAATGAACAGACTGAATGCAAACAGAACCCGCCTGCACCCAACGGGGAAGGAGAACTTTATGTTTATCATCGCCGGATTGCTCCTCATTCTG
This sequence comes from Ignavibacteriota bacterium, assembly GCA_003161955.1. Lineage (GTDB taxonomy): Bacteria > Bacteroidota > Ignavibacteria > UBA10030 > UBA6906 > Fen-1273. Next base: position 28,785 of record PMND01000022.1, read on the forward strand.
GCAGCCGTCGTCATACAGGATGCGACGGCGCAGAGCTCATTCAACGGTCTTTCGATGGGGATGGGGAACCTCTCCCGTCTCTCGAAGGCGAAAACCCGCTCGATCAGTCCGGAGAATTTTACCGGAGAGAAAGGGAAAGCAGGGCTGGCGACGGAGGGGACCGGTGCCAGGGCAGCGCGCGATCTGGGACGGGGATGGAAGATATCCCCTTCCGTCCGCATTAAGGCAGGGGAAACGTTTACCGTGGCGGAGATCAACGGGTCGGGGGCGATACAGCACATCTGGATGACGCCGACCGGGATGTGGCGCCACCTGATACTCCGCATGTACTGGGACGGAGAGGAGACCCCGTCAGTCGAGGCCCCTGCCGGTGACTTCTTCGCGTGCGGCTGGGGAGAATACGGTCAGATCTCATCCCCGGCAATATGCGTGAATCCCCACAGCGGGCTCAACTGCTACTGGGAGATGCCTTTCCGCAAGAGCTGCAAAATCACGCTCCAGGACATCGGGGACGAAGACGTCACCGTCTATTACCAGATCGACTACACGCTGACCGACGTGCCAGCCGACGCGGCATATTTCCACGCGCAGTTCCGGAGGGTCAATCCCCTCCCCTACAAGGGCGTCGTCACCCTGCTCGACGGCGTGAAGGGATGGGGGCAGTACGTGGGGACCTCTCTTGCCTGGGGGGTCCACAACAACGGCTGGTGGGGGGAAGGGGAAATCAAGTTCTACATCGACGGGGACGTGCAGTATCCGACGATCTGCGGGACAGGGACCGAGGACTATTTCTGCGGGTCGTACGATTTTGAAAACAGGGAGAAGACGGGGTACCAGGAATTCAGCACACCCTATTCCGGGCTCGCCCGGGTCCTGCGGCCGGACGGATTTTACAATTCGCAGCAGCGGTTCGCACTCTACCGCTGGCACATCATGGATCCGGTCCGGTTCGAAAAGGACCTGCGCGTCACGATACAGGCTCTCGGCTGGCAGTCGGGCGGTCGATACCTCCCGCTCCAGGATGACATCGCCTCCACCGTATTCTGGTACCAGACCGAGCCCCACGGCGCGTTCCCGCCGCTACCGGGAAAGGACCAGCTGGAGATTCAATAGGAGCGGCGGGACTGTCAGCGTTTGAGGGAGTTTTTCGCCTCAACGAAATTGCGGACCATGCGTGCGGCCTTTTCCGTGAGCACCTCGTAGCGCCCCTCGTCTATCGCCTTCTTGTCGAGCAGGTCGCTGCCGATCCCGACAGCGACCGCTCCGGCCTTCACCCATTCTCCCACGTTTTCGACTGTCACTCCCCCCGTCGGCATCAGACGGATATCCGGGAAGGGGCCTGCGATGTCCTTGAAGTATTTCGGGCCGAGTGAGGTCGCGGGGAACACCTTGACGATGTCCGCTCCCGCCTCCCACGCCGTGAGGATCTCCGTCGGCGTGAAACACCCGGGGATGGCCACGGCCCCCGCCGCTTTTGTCACCGCCACCACGTCAGGTCTGAAGACCGGGCTGACAACAAATCTGGCTCCTGCCGACACCACGTCGTTGGCGGTCCCCCTGTCAGTCACGGTCCCTGCCCCCACAAGAACGTCCGGGGGAGCGGTCTTCACAAGCGCGGCAATCACATCCACCGCGCCCGGGACAGTCATCGTGATCTCGATACATTTCACCCCCCCCTCTCGAATCGCCATGACGACTTTCGAAAGACGCTCGGGGTCCTTCATCCGGATTACGGCGACGACACCCGAGGAAAGGAGTGCGTCCAGTGTCTCATTTTTTGTCATTTGAATATGCTCCAGGGAATGCGCTACTGTCATGATTTAAGGCCCAATATACGGAAATTTCCGCTTGATTTGCCGGGAATGGTGCGCCAGGTGGAATTTGCCACGGCCAGCCCGCATATCTCCGCGCGCAATCACTGGGTCACAATTGACGCACAACAGGCGCAACTGAAGCTGAGCATCCTCTCGCTCCGGTTCGACCCGGGAGTCAACCGGGTGACAGGGTCGACCACGAACGTCGCACGCCTGGCGCTCGATCCCTCACTCATGGGGACGAATGCTCCTCTCTCGATCAACATCGACAGCACCAAACTGACGGGACTGGTGCCATTTTCTCCCGACACGCTCCTCTGGCTATATAATAGAGGAGCATGGCGGCAGGGCCGGGCGCCCGCTGCAGAGCTCAAGGGAGCACACAGGTACGGCACATTCAAAGATCTGTTCAGGAACGATGTAGTTTTTGTTTACGGGACGGCGGGGGACGCGGAAGAACAGGCGTGGGCATTCAACAAATCGCGGTTCGACGCCGAGCGGTTCTGGTACCANNATATGTCTTCATACGCCCGAGAGCAGGGTGCACAACGGCATGTGTCGGCGCGATCGGGGGAAGCGGGATCCGCGGGATGCGGCTGACAGACAGGATGCCGTATCTCCTCCCGGGGATCGCATTCCCGGACGTGATTGTTGCCCGGACGTCACTCCTCTCAAAAGGAGAAGAGGGCGTTGAGGCGGCCGGATTCTTCGGGCTCGATTGGTCGGCTAAAGAGGGGGAGTTTGTTTTCAGGGCTCCATAGCCCCGCTCCCGGTGCCAGATCAGGCCTCCTGAGTCTCCCTCTCTCCGGCGAGAGACTTCAATGTATCACTCAGGTCGTGAAGTTCCCCCTGAACGTCCCTGAGCCCGCTCGCAATCATGTGCAGCTGTGCAGAAGTAAGCACCGCCGAGTCCACTGCAAGGGCGGCAACGCCGACCGATTCTGCAACACGTTCGACATCCGCCCGCCTGGAACGGAGTGTCTCGTGAATTTTCTCCCCCGGGATATTCATATTGTGGTCCTGTTCGAATGCTTGTGTGGTTGAGGAACGACGTAATTGGCGTCTATAAACATAGGCCAATTTGAATTAACCCCTCTGTTCCTAAGACCAATATAGCATTCGGCCTAATAAAAGTCAAGAGGCATTTGGACCGGCGGGGCCCACGAACCGAACCGGGGGGGCCTTTCGGCCCCCCCGGAATTCATGGTTCGCTCGGAATGAGAGCGGACGTCACTTCCCCTTCACGTATACCTTGTCCCCTTTGGCGGAATAGTAAAACTTCCCTCCCTTGGGACCTTCATAGATGTTCAGACCGTCCTTCGTCTTGCCGACGATCTTCACACCGACAAAATCCTTCACATAGACCTTGTCCCCCTTCTCGCTGAGATAGTAGTACCCCCCCCTGGATCCCTCGAACACGGTCTTGCCGTCAGCGGTTTTCCCCACCGCAGGATCCTTACTCTTCGAGACCGTCTTATCGTCCCCCCCCTTCGTTGAGGTGGTGGTTGATTTGGAGTCTTTCTTTTGCGCCTGTACGCCTGACTGAACTGCGAGAAGTGCCGCGACGAGTACGAGAAGCGGAAGGAGTTTCTTCATGATGCACCTGCTGGACGTTGTGAAGTGTGATGTGGATTAGTGGAACAACTTCTTTGCGCAATACACGGATCAGGGGGGTAGGATCCCCCCTTCGGCGAGACGGTGGCTCAGATCTTCGGCGCTCCCCGGCTCACACTGGAACAGGCAATGGAATGATGCCGGCGGCTCCGAGGACGCCCAGTGGGTGGCAACCGCCGCAAGTATGCCGGCAAGTGTCTTCAAATCTCCGGGACTTTTCTTCAGGAGCTGATCGGCATTCGTGATGATCAGGACGAACGCTTCCGCCGAGAGCCATTCCAGATCCGTCAGGCAATCTTCCAGAGCATCCCAGTTCCCCCCGAAGTACTGCGGGAAATCCAGGGCGCGCGCGAACTCGTCGAGCAGCTCCTCCCTCGTGAGGCAGTGTTTCCCCCGGATGATCCGTACCGCCGCGTGTTTTCGCTGGGAGAGCGTTGCCGCAAATTCCTCCACCATGTTTCGAGGAACCGCGGCGCTGTGAGCCCAGTATGACCCTCGCTTCAGCAGGGACGGCCAGGAAAGCGGACCTGTCATTTCGCACCGATCGGAATGAATGTGCGGTAATGGTCTCCGGTATACCACCCTTTTCCCGCCGTACGGTCGACGATGATCCGCTCCGGGCCCCTGTTCACCCCCCGGATTTTCGGATGCACGTCATACTCCCTGTAGTCCCCCCCCGCGGGGAGCCGGTGCTCCCTGTTCTGCCAGACCCGGTCCCCCACATATCCCCGGGGGGGGCGCCCATTCCTCAGGACATACGCAAACACCTCCCGCGCGTAGCCCGGGATCTCCCGGGTTGACGTGCGGTAGTTCCCTCCGGCGAAATGCACGGATTCCTCCCCTCCCCGCAGTGCAGAGGCGGGGAAAGGGAGAAAGAGAAGGAGAGCCAGAAAAACAACCCACCACCCTGAGCGCCTTCCCTGGATCAATGACATGTGTACTGGCGGAGAATCGTGAGAGGATTTCCGAATGTAATCGAACAACCTCGAATATGCAACCCGCCGGCTCATTCCAACGTCATAAAGAGCACTTTTGGTGTTCTCAAACGGATTCGCTACCTTAGTGAATGACCGACCTGAAAGACATGACAGACGTGTTTGAATACCTGCCGGACGCTGTTGTGCTTACGGACCGGCGGGGGATGATCAAAGGTGCGAACGGGCAGGCGGCCGCGCTTTTCGGATACGATCCGGGGGAACTTGACGGGAAAGAGATCGATATTCTGGTCCCTGAACCCCTGCGGGAATTCCACAGGGGGCACCGCTCGCTCTACTACGGGTCCATGTCGGTCCGCGCGATGGGGGGAGGTCTGAAGTTCACGGGAAGGCGGAAGGACGGTTCCGAGTTCCCTGCTGACATCAGCCTCAGTCCGTTCGAGACCCCCGCGGGGACGATCATCATCAGCGTTATCCGGGATGTAACGGAGAGGGTGAATCTCGAGGAGGCGAGGCGAGAGAGCGAGGAGCGATACCGCGCACTCGTGGACCTCTCACCCGAGGCGATTCTGGTGCACGCAAGCGGCACAATCGTCTACGTCAACCAGGCCACGGTGCAACTTCTGCTGGCCCCCTCGCGCCAGGCCCTGATCGGACGGTCATTCCTCGATTTCGTCCCCCCCGCGTACACGGGGGATGTGGTGCGCCGGATGCAGGCGACCCCGGAAGAAGTGCAGAAGGAAGGCCCGTTGCTTGTGAAGGCCACCCGGGGGGATGGCCAGGAGTTCTACCTCGAAGCCATCGCGTCGCGCATCACGCACGGCGGCCAGCCCGCCGCGCAGGTCATCCTGAGGGACATCACTGACCGCGTCAGGGCGTATGAGGAGCTCCGCACTTCGCGGGAGCAGTTGCGCCGCCTGTCGACACATCTCCAATCCGCACGCGAATCGGAACGGGGGGCTATCGCCCGGGAGATACATGATGAACTCGGGGGAGCCCTGACCGCGCTCAAGTTCGATATCGCATCGTTCGAAGAGGTCCTGCCGCCGGGAGACGCAGGAGGGCTGCGCGGGATAATCGTGGAAAAGCTCGAGTCGATGTCTTCACTGATCGACGGCACCGTACAGACCATGCGACGGATCATCACACAGTTGCGCCCGGTACTGCTGGACAGCCTGGGCCTGAGCGCGGCCATCGAATGGCTGGCCGAGGATTTCGAGCACAGGACGGGGATCACCTGTGAGACCCGGGTTCAGGGAGATGATGTCCTGGCCGATCATGACCGGGCGACTGCAGTCTACAGGATCGTCCAGGAGACCCTCACCAATGTCGCCCGCCACGCCGGTGCGACACGCGTCGAGATCGTCATGGACATTCATGAGAAGACGCTCCGACTGTCCGTGCGCGACAACGGAAAGGGAGTGACGGATGAACAGATCCGGGCCCCGGGATCGTTCGGGATCATGGGGATAAAGGAGCGGGCGCTGATATTCGGGGGGGAAGTCTCAATCGGGAGCTCCGGGGAAAGGGGAACGACAGTATCGCTCACACTCCCGCTGGATGGAAGCCGGGAACCGTCCGGGGCCGGAACAATCGCCCATCACAGCACATGATCAAAGTCCTCATCGCCGACGATCACCCCATCGTCCGTGCCGGCCTGAAGCAGGTCATCGAGAAGTCCCCCGACATGAGGGTCGGGGGAGAAGCCCTCGACGGCCAGGAAGTTCTGGAGAAGGCCTCACACGAAGAGTGGGATATCCTGATCCTCGATTTCTCAATGCCGGGAAAAAGCGGACTCGACGTCATCAAAGAGCTTCGCCGGCAGCAGCCCGGGCTTCCGATTCTGGTACTGAGCATGCACCCCGAATCAGAGCTCGCGCCCAGGCTCCTGAAGGCCGGCGTTTCGGGCTACCTCATGAAGGAAAGCGCAACGAAGGAGCTTGTCAACGCGATCCGGAAGATACACGCCGGCGGACGCTACGTGAGTCCGGCGCTCGGCGAAAAACTGGCCGGTGATCTCGCNNCTCTCCCTCAGCGTCAAGACCGTCCGGACATACCGGGACAGGGTGACGGAGAAACTCTCGCTTAAGAACGACGTGGAACTCTCCCGTTACGCGCACGAGCACCGCCTGGTCGCACGCTAGGGGCCTTATCCGGGCCCGCCATTACTTCCGTTGTCCCCCCCTGCAATATTTCTTACCCCCGAACGTATACTGAAAGCGTATCCCGCATTCCCGAGGGGGATCACTCACTTCATCCGCAGACCAGGTCGGGGTCATTTTCCGTAGTCCGGAGACTACAGAAAAACCCGCCTTCTGCCAATTGCCAAGAGTCTGTTGAAACTCTATATTGGGCGATACGTTAACAGACCCGGACTCTCATGGTGCGAGTACTTATTGTGGACGATTCCCTCCTGCTCCGGGAGCGGCTCTGCTGCCGCCTGGGAAGCATCGAGGGAATTGAGATCGCCGGCAAAGCCGGCGACGTCCCTGGGGGAATCGAGACTTTCCGCCGTGTGAATCCCGATGTCGTGGTCCTCGATCTCCTGATGCCGGGAGGAAGCGGCATCGACGTGCTTGAAGCGATCAAGCGTGAGCGCCCTGCTACCATCGTCGTGATACTCACGAACCACCCTCTCCCCCAGCTCAGGAAGAGGAGCCAGCAGGCGGGGGCGGAATACTTTTTTGACAAGACGCAGGAATTCGGCAAAGTGGCGGAAGTGCTCCGCGGAGTAGTGAAGAACAGGCTGCACATCGAAGGTTGAAGAACAATCCGACGCAACGAAGGAGCGAACGACAATGATCTCACGCGTACGTGGACTGGCCCTGGCGGCGATGGTTGCCGTGACTGCAGAGGCCCAGCAATCACTCACTGTTGANNTCGGCCCTCCCGAGCATCAGGGCCGCCGGCGCCTACACCCGGGTGTCAGACATACCGCCGTTCAGCATCACGCTCCCGTTCACGATCCCCGGGATTCCCAACTCGTTCGTCCTCTCGCAGACGATTCTTGACAATTACAGCCTCCGCGTCGGGGTCCTGCAGCCGCTGTTCACCGGATTCAGGCTGGATGCCTCCAAAGAGGCGGCGGCGAGGAACGTCGATGCCTCGAGCCAGGATTACGCCAAGGACAAATCCGATCTCATATTCAACGTCCGGACGGCATACTGGGCACTTTTCCGTGCCCGGGAGCTGAAGAAGCTGGCCGACGACAACGTCGCGCAGATCACGGCGCACCTCAATGACGTGAAGAACCTGGAGGANNATCCCGCTCTCCACCGACATCACAATCACCTCCCCGGTTGCGGAGTCCCCGCGGCAATTTGCATCACTGGACACTCTCGTGCAGCAGGGTCTGGAGGCCCGCCCCGAGATCAAGGGGATGGATGCGCGTGTGAAGGCCGGGGAAGCTGGTGTCACCGTCGCCAGGTCCGGATGGTGGCCGCAGATCTCCCTGACGGGAAACTATTATTACGCGAACCCGAACCAGCGCTTCCAGCCCGCCCAGATCGCCTGGAATAACACCTGGGATGTCGGGATCAACGTGTCGCTCGACATCTGGAACTGGGGGACAACGGTGCACCAGACCGATCAGGCCCAGGCGCAGCTCGCACAGACGAGGGAAGCGTCCGGCCAGATGCAGGACGGCGTGACGCTCGACATCACACAGGCATACCTGACGCTGAAACAGGCCCGCGAACGGGTGGCGGTTGCGAAACAGGCGGTGGCCCGCGCGGAAGAAAACCACAGGGTGACTACGCAGCGGTACAAGGAAGGGCTGGTGTTGAACTCGGAGATGATCGACGCGCTCTATTCGATGACCGCGGCGAAGACGACCTACACGCAGTCGCTCGTGGATTTCGAGCTGGCGCAGGCGAGGCTGGCGAAAGCGGTGGGCGAGTAAAGAGCCTGATTGAATATTGAAGATTGAGGATCGAGGATTAACATACAGGACGAAGGAGAGGCCATGAGCAAGATGAGGGCAATTATTGCGGGGGCGGTGCTTCTGGGGATCATCATCGTGGTGCTGTTAAACAACAGGGCCAGTATCAGCGCGAAATCGCGGAACGAGTTTCAGGGGGCGATACCGGTGACGGTGGCCGAAGCCAGATCGCAGAAGCTCTCCGAGACGCTATCGCTCGTCGGGACGATCACGGCGATCAACGACGTGGCCATCACGGCGGAGGTCGCGGGGAAAGTGACAGGCGTCCTTGCGAGCGTCGGAGACCAGGTGAAAGCCGGCGCGCCCATCATTCAGATCGACGACGAGCTGAAGAAAGCGGCGTTCGAACAGGCGGAAGCGAACTACGACCGGGCGAAGCGTGATTTCGACCGGTTCAAATCGCTCCGGGCCGAACAGTCCGCCACCGAGTCACAGAAGGAAAACGCCTGGACCGGCTTCAAGGTGGCCGAGGCGCAGTACATCGTGGCGAAGCGACAGCTCCATGACACGAAGGTCTGCACCCCGATCGCCGGCATCGTGTCCGCACGGAACGTGGAGCTCGGCACCATGGTCAACGACCGGATGGTCGTGGCGAACGTCGTCGACGTGTCACGCCTGAAGGTGAAGCTGAATGTCGCCGAACGGGACGCCTTCAAGCTGAAGACGGGCGACCGTGTCGAGGTGACGACCGACGTGTATCCCGGGGTGAAGTTCGAGGGGCGGACAACGTCGATCAGCGCAAAGGCCGACGAAGGACACACCTATCCGGTCGAGATCACGATGGAAAACAGCGCGGAAAACCCGTTGAAGGCCGGGATGTTCGGGCGGATCTCCTTCCTCTCGCTCGCACCGACCGAGGTGCTTGCAATCCCCCGCGAGGCGCTTGTCGGGAGCATGAAGGACCCGCGGGTCTATGTTGTCGACGCCTCGGTGGCCAGGGTGCGGACAATCGTCGTCGGCGGCGAAGCGGGAACCGACCTGATGGTCCTCTCCGGACTCAGGGCGGGAGAAACGGTCGTCGTGAACGGGCAGAATAATCTGAAAGACTCGGTCGCAGTGCAGGTGTTGAAGTAGGCCCGACGGAGGCCGCCGTGTGCGGGATGAACATTTCATGTGAAGGGAAGATATGACACTTACCGAGCTTTCGATCAAACGGCCGACGCTTATCGTCGTCATTTTCTCGGCACTCGCCGTCCTGGGAGTGTTCGGGTTCAACCAGCTCAAGTACGAGCTCCTCCCGAAAATCAGCACGCCGGTCGTGACGATCACCACGGTCTACCCGGGGGCCTCACCGGACGAGGTGGAGACCGCAGTGACAAAGACGATCGAGGACGCGGTCTCGGGGATCGATAAAATCTCCACCGTTCGCGGCTCCTCCGGCGAGGGAGTTTCGTTCGTGACGGTAGAGTTCGACCTGACCGCGGACGTCAACATCGCGTTGCAGGACGCACAGCGAAAAGTCAACGAGGTCCTGAACCAGCTCCCGAAGGACGCGAAGCCTCCCGTCATTACCAAATTCGCGCTGGACGAGCTCCCCGTCCTCCGTATGGGTGTCACCTCCAGCATGGGATCCCGCAAATTTTACCAGTTCGTCAAGGACCGGGTACAACCCAGGCTCTCCAAGCTCTCAGGGGTCGGCGAGATCACGCTCGTGGGGGGTGACGAGAGGGAGATACGTGTCAACATCGACGCAGCCAAACTCCGGTCCTACGGACTCTCTGTCCTCCAGGTCGCAGGGACGATCAAGAGCGCGAACCTCGACTTCCCGACAGGGAAGATCAAAGAGGGGGACAACCAGTATATCGTGCGGGTCGCGGGAAAATTCACCTCCACCGATGACCTGCGGCGGCTCGTCGTAGGACGGACGCGCCAGGGGGGGGACATCACGCTTGCCGATATTGCGGAGGTGGAGGACGGACAGAAGGAATACAGCACTCTCTCCCGGATCAACGGCACAACCTCGATCGGCGTGCTCGTCCAGAAACAATCCGACGCGAACTCCGTGGACGTGAGCGCGATCGTGCGGAAGGAGATTCCCCGGATCGAAAAGGACTACGGGTACCTGAATGTCAGGTTTGACGTGGCGCAGGACGGCTCGACGTTCACGCTGGACGCCGTGAACGCGGTGAAGGAAGACCTTGCGGTCGCTGTTGTTCTCGTCGCGCTCGTCATGCTCGTGTTCCTCCACAGCGTCAGGAATTCGCTGATCGTCATGATCGCGATCCCCGCGTCGATGGTGTCGACGTTCATCGCGATGTACGCCGCCGGCCTCTCGCTCAATCTCATGACGCTCCTGGGGATGTCGCTTGTTGTCGGAATACTCGTCGACGATTCCATCGTCGTCCTCGAGAACATCTACCGACACCTCGAAGCCGGGGACGACCAGCGGGGGGCGGCGCTGAAAGGACGGAACGAGATCGGCTTCGCAGCACTGTCGATCACGCTCGTCGACGTGGTGGTGTTCCTCCCCCTGAGCCTCGTCACCGGGCTTGTGGGGAACATCATGCGGGAATTCGCTCTCGTCGTCGTCTTCTCGACACTCATGAGCCTCTTTGTCTCATTCACGGTGACGCCGCTCCTGGCCTCCCGTTTCACCAGGCTGGAGCACCTCTCCCGTTCAACCCTGATGGGAGCATTCGCTCTCTGGTTCGAAGGAATATTCGGGAGGCTCACGGCATTCTACCAGCAGACACTCCGCTGGGCGCTCAGGCACCCCGGGATCGTCCAGGCAGGGGCCGTCGGCGCATTCGTGCTCTCGCTCATGCTCGTCCCGCTCGGGTTCATCGGCTCCGAATTCATCGCGGTCGCCGACAGGGGCGAGTTCACGGTCACGCTCGAGCTTGCCCCGGGGGCAACGCTGGAGAACACGAACTACATCACGCAGCAGGCGGAGCGGACGATTTCCATGATGCCGGAAGTCGCGAAGATGTTTGTCAACGTCGGCGTCTCGAGCGAAGGACTGATCGGGCAGAGCTCGAACAACAATTCGGAGCTGAACGTCACGCTGGTGCCCCGGGATCAGAGGAGGCGCTCCACGGACGACGTGGGGGCTGCGATAAAAGCGGAGCTTGTCAAGCTCCCCGGCGTCAAGGTCCGCGTCAATCCGATCGGGATATTCGGGACCGCGAACCAGACACCGATACAGCTCGTGGTGAGCGGACCCGACTATGTGACGACGCGCCGCTCGGCGGAACAGGTTGCGGACATCGTCCGGAGCGTCCCGGGGAGCGCGGACGTACGGCTTTCGAGCGTGGAAGGAAAGCCGGAGACGCGCATCGACATCGACAGGCAGAAAATGGCCGCCCTCGGCCTTTCACTCTCGGACGTGGGCTCCACGCTGAGGGTCGCGCTCACGGGGGACAACGATTCGAAGTTCCGTGACGGTGCCGACGAATACGACATCCGGATACTTCTCGACGAATCGGACAGGTCGCGCGTTTCTTCCATAGGCGACCTGACGCTCATGAACAGGGACGGGAAGCTCGTCGAGCTGAAGCAATTCGCGGCGATCTCGCAGTCGACGGGCCCGACGAAGCTCGAGCGGGTCGACAGGAACCCCGCCGTGACGGTCTTCTCACAGGCGGTCGGGAGGCCGAGCGGATCGATCGGCGCGGACATCAGGCAGCGGCTTGCCGCGACCTCCCTTCCGCCGGGGATATCGATCATGTACCAGGGGGACCTGAAGAACCAGGCCGAGGGTTTCGGCAGCCTCGGGCTGGCGCTTCTGGCGGCGATACTCTTCGTCTATATGATCATGGTGGCGCTCTACGATTCGTACATTTACCCGTTCGTCGTCCTCTTCTCGATCCCTGTCGCGATGATCGGCGCGCTCCTGGCGCTGGCCCTCACGATGAAATCGCTGTCGATATTNNGGCCGATTCTGATGACGACAGTCGCGATGGTATTCGGCATGTCCCCCATCGCGCTCTCGACCGCCGCGGGAGCGGAATGGAAGTCCGGCCTCGCCTGGGCGCTTATCGGAGGGCTGATCAGCTCACTGCTGCTGACGCTCGTTCTCGTACCGGTGGTGTACGTGAAGGTCTCCGCGTGGCGCGAGACGGCTCCCGCAGCACTCAGGGCGCTTCCTGCAAGGCTCCGGTTGCGCAAAAAGAGCGGGGTCGGGATCGTGCCGGAACCTCAAGTCGATTGAGTGCGGGTGGCCGTGCGCACATTCCGGAGGGGGGGGGAAGGAAATGAATGATGAGAGAGGAAAACCAAACCTGTGACTCTCCTTCTCGTGGCGCTTCTGGTGACCGGCGGAGGTCCCGCCGCTCCCCGCCGGATGGCGGGTGACGCGGAGTTTGCACGACTGGAGTACGATCGCTCAGAAGGAGTATACGATTCGGCCCGTGCGGTGGCCCCGGATTCGGCCCAGTACCTCTGGAGACTCGCCCGGCTCTATGTCTGCGTGGGAGACATGGCCGAACGTGACAAAAAGGAAGAGACGTACAGAAAAGCCGTGGCGTTCGCCGGGAGGTGCATACAGGCCGACTCGAACATCGCCGGGGGTCACACATGGAAAGCCGCAGCGCTCGGCAACATTGCGATGTTCGAAGGGAGCAAGGGAAAAGTCCGGCTCTGCAACGAGATCAAACAGGAGCTCGACCACGCCCTTGATCTCGATTCGCTCGATGACGTCGCATATTCGATCATGGGTTCGTTCTACCTTGCGCTCGGAAAAGTGAGCTGGATCGAGCGCCAGCTCGCCTCCGTGTTCCTCGGTTCGCTCCCCGACGGAGGTTTCGAAGAAGCGGAGGCGGCGCTCCGCAGGGCGATTGCTATCGCCCCCGGCATCGTCCGCCATAGGTTCGAACTGGCGCTGGTTCTCAAAGAGGAGGGAAAAACGGCGGATGCAATCGCGTCGTTCCGGATGGCGGCAGAACTCCCGACGACCGTTGCGAGCGACCCGCGGACGAAGGAACGAGCCCTCCGTATGGCCAGGAAACTCGAAGAAGAATAACGGCGACCGTCAGGCGGCCTGGAGCTCGGGGACGGAAGGCCTGACGGGAACGGCAGGCTGTTCTTCTGGAATTGTGATGATGCGGTTTTCGATAGATTCGGGACCGATGTCGATCAGGTTAAACGACATCCGGTTTCCGGGCCCGAGAAGGGACCCCCCTCCGTTGAGGAACTGTATCCCTTTCCTCCCGTACTCTCCGTTCAGATGCACGTGCCCGTGCAGCACAAGCGCAACGCCGCATTCCCTGAAGAGCTGAAAGAGCCTTTTTTTTCCGTGCAGCTTCATCGTCCGGCGTTCGATGGCCCCCCAGACGCTGTGGAGAGTTCCTTCTGCGGGAGACGGGTATTTGTGAAAATGGTGATGTATCAACACGATCTTCCTCTTCCCGCGCAGCTCCGGCGCCTCCAGCAGCTGCTTCAGCCTCCTGTATTGCCCGTCCCCCACGTCTCCGTTTGACCCGACGGGATTTTTCACCGCCGAGTAGTGTGCAACCGAATTGACGCCGAAGAGGACGACGTCCCCCAGCACCTTGGCATACGGGAACGGCTTTGCGTGGGACCCGTACAGGCAACGTTCGAAAGCCTCATGGAAGTATCCGCGGAACTCTTCCACATGCGCGCTGTACTCCGTCTGCCTGCACCGGCGGGGGAACGTGAGTATGTCCTCCGGCATGTGGACCCCGCCGAACACGTCGTGGTTGCCGATGACGAGAGAGAGCTTCTCAGGATCCAGGAGCCCGCTGTTCCGGAACAGCCCCCGCGCGATTTCAAATTCCCTCCGGTCCGCATCGGCGGCAATATCCCCGGTCACCACCACGTGGTCCACACGGCGGCGCCCGATTTCCTCCAGGAGCCTTCTCGCCCGACGCAGGTTGAACCGCTTGTGTTCCGCGCTCAGGTGGAGGTCCGAGATGTGGGCTATTGTGAATGAATCCATCATGCCGCCTTTCTTCTCCGGCTGCGGCCGCCGGAGGCAAGATCGACATATCCTGCGAAGAGCCGGTCGAATATCCGCTCCCAGGATTGCTCCGAAGCGAACGAAAGTGCTGCCTGCCCCATTTTCCTCCGCTCCTCGGGACGGTCGATCATGTACGCGATTTTTGAGGCAAGGTCCGCGCCGTCACGCGGCTCGGCGAGCAAGCCTGTGGCACCTGACTTCACGAATCCGTACGCTCCCCCCTCCCGCGCGCACACCGGGGGGATACCGGAGGCCATCGCCTCCAGCGTCACGTTGCCGAACGTTTCCGTTGTGGAGGGGAACACGAAGAGATCACTCGAAGCGTAGGCGGCCGCGAGCGCCGTCCCGCCCAGCTGTCCCAGAAACACCGCCCGGGGCATCAGAGCGGCGAGCTCTTCCCGGACCGGACCGTCCCCGGCCAGAACGAAGACCGCATCGTTCCTGCGGGCCATGATGATCCGGTACGCCTCCGCAAGTGTCCGGAGGTCCTTTTCCCATACCAGTCGCCCTGCAAACAGGAGCACCGTCTTTCCCTCACATCCGTGGAGCTTCCGCCATTCGTCCGATCTGTACACCGGGTTGAACATCCCTGTGTCCACACCGTGCGGCAGGAACTCCGTGGTCCCGAACCCGTGTGCGCGGAGCTCTTTCCTGATCGGTTCCGAGGGGACATACACCCGGTCGCAGTCGTTGTACAGGTTCTTCAGGTAGTTCCAGCTGAATGTCTCGAGGGCCTTGATCTTGTAGTACTTGGCGTAGCTCGGGAAATGCGTGTGGTAGGTGGCGACAACCGGGATCCCTGAACGCCGCGCGTACCGCACCGCGGCATAGCCGAGAGGGCAGGGACTGTTGATGTGAATGACGTCGGGATCAAACGCGGCAAGCTTCGATTCGAAGTGTTTCTGGCCCGGNNGTAGAGCACGCGCGTCACGCCGTCGTGCCCCGGCCGCATTGTCCCTGCAAAGTACGCGACGCGCAATCGGGAATGACCGGGCCGGATGTCCGTGGGAAGAGCTCCTTCTCTGTTCAGAGGTTTCCTTTCAAATGGTCTCACCGGGCGTGACGGAGCCCGTGCGTCAGAAACTCTGCAACAAACAGGAGGACACAGAGCGTGAAGTAGAATGCGGATCTCATGATGCACCTCTCCATTGAACGTCCCCAATGTACCTATCAGATCTTACGTCAGTGTTACGGGAATGTTATCAGTAGGTTAAATGATTCCGGAGCGTTGAGGTTTCTCAGTGAATTCGCCATATTGGGGCCCGAAAAGGACTCCATGCCACGACACGCACTCATATCGCGCATGCTCGATCTCCTTGTGAGACGCATCGCAGCCGGCCTCAGAATTCCGGAGCCCGCGCTCAGAATGTTCCAGACTGCCAACGAGCTGAGCGGTCTGGACAGAAAAACACTCCCGACCGAACTGATACCTCTCAACACGATGCAGATCTCGCGCGGACTGCTGAACTTCACGCTCCTGCAGAGCCTGGAGGGATGGGTGCTCCCGTACTGGGCGGAGAGACAATACGACCCGGGTGATGCGGGGTTCATCCCCCGCTCCCATCTCGGTCTCTCGATCAACATCACGCGCAGAAACTGGACTGCGGTCGGGAACCCCCTCTGCACCGTCGAACCGGTTGTGGATCCCGCCGGAGCTGTGATGCCCATGCGCAACCGGTGGACATCCGAATGCTGGCTGAAGTGCGGCGGGGAAGTCTACTTTCCATCACGCTCAGGGGAAGTACGCCAGAGCCTGCGGGAAGGGCTCCCCATCGTCACGACGGCATACCAATACGGAAAAATCCGGCTGGACCAGACGGTCTATGTGAACGGGACGACGCTCTTCCAGGAAGTCTCCGTAGTGAACACCGGAGGAGCTCCGGAGGATTGCACGCTCGCGTTCGCCATTCGCCCGTTTAATGCGGAAGGGGCATGCCTCCTCCGGGAGATGAGGTTTGAAGGATCAGACAACTCATTTGTACTTGACGGGACGGAACGTTTCATGCTCCCCGGTCCGCCGGACTCAGTCCACTGTTCGAATCACGCAGGCGGAGACTCCGCTGGTTTTTTTGCAGTCACCGGAGAGACGCCCGTTGCTTCGGCCGGAGCGGCGTGTCCTGCCGGGCTGGCAAACGGCTACGCAGCGTACGCGCTGACGCTTGCCCCCGGGGAAAGCCGGACGTTACGCGCAAAGATGAGCCTCAACGGGCTGGAAACCGGGAACGGAGACGTCCACCAGGCAGAGGCTGAGTGGAATTCCCTTCTCGCCTCAGGCACCGAGATCACGACCCCCGACGAGCATGTGAACACGATCCTCAAAGCGTCTCTCGCCACGCTCCTGATGCTCACCGACGGCGATTCGATCACGCCGGGACCCTGGACATATCACCAGTTCTGGTTCCGCGATGCAGCAGTCATGCTCAGGGCGCTCGATGCGTTCGCCTTCCATGCCTACGCCCGCGCAGTCATACTCGCCTTCCCCTCACGGCAGGAGCGATCCGGGTACTTCCGTTCACAGAA
>PMND01000074.1 GCA_003161955.1 Ignavibacteriota bacterium
TGAGCGAAATAAGGCGAGAGACACCCGCCGCCGTTGCCAATCTGCGCGCTGTCGGGGCCCAGGACGCACATGAGTTCGCTCTCTACGGACGCCGACGTGGAACCGGGTCCACCGAGATCTCCCCGGTCAACCCGGAGGGGAACACCCTTTGTCGTGACGATGTAGTTGATGGAATCCACAAGGTTATTGGTTCGCAGATAACTCTCGATCTGGTGCCGGAGCGACGCAAAGACAGAATCGTTTACGGTCTCATCCGTCGTCGTGTTCACACGGATGATATTCGTCTGCGGAATCCCGCGCGCTGTCTGGAAATAGTTCCCGATATCCAGCGAAACCTGGCTGTTGGTATTGACGACGACGGCAACATCCTGGTAACCGGACGCGAAAACGCTCCGGGACGGAATGAACGAGGCCGCCGCGAAAAAGTATGTCACACAGCGAATGCACCATTTCATACGGTATGGTGTCTCATCATGCGTGCCACCAGACCCCTTGTTCGACCATACCCCGGGAATGGCCTGTTTTGAGGAGATTGTCCCGGCTGAACCCTCCCGGCAGCCTGAATCAGGAGATCCAGTCCCCATTTCTACAACGGGATTGTACATATTACCTGCCGGAAAACAGCAGCTTAGCAGGAACGACGGAAGAATTGGTTGAGCGGAACAGGCATATGAAAGGGGGACGGGAGTGGAAAAGGAATGTGTTGTCTTACCGGGGCCTTCGCGACGGCATGACCCAGACGGTTCCCAGAATTCCCGGCTTCGTTCTTGCAGAGTCAGGGGGATGCATCTTCTGCACAGCATTGCGCGGGACATCCGGCTGGTAGTACACGGTCAGAATTCTGCCGGAATCGAGTTCGACAGACGCCGGGTATCCCAGGTCGCCGTTCGGGGCATCGTCACGCAAGACAATCTCGTCTCTCAGCTCCCACCTGATGCCGTCAGCACTGATGCAGGCCCTCTCGCCAAATGGGACTCTCCTGTATCCGTACGAGCACAGAATCCGGCCGTCGGAAAGCTGGAGCAGATGCGGAGGGAAGCCCCAGAGGGGTGTCCGGAACGGCTGAACCCAGGTTGCGCCGCCGTCATCGGAGAACGTTTCCCACAGAACGCACCGGGGGCTTGTGTCATCATATCGGGGAGCGGCCGCCCGGATCATCATGATAACCCGCCCCGTGGACATCTGTAGCATATGCGGCTCGGCGAATGTGATGCTATCGGCCGGCGGCGGTTCAATCGTCGCGATCCGCGTGAAGTTCATCTCCGGCATCACGGCACTATAGACCCCGATGCGAGGGGAGTCCCGGCGGTATGAAGCGACGAGAAGCCTTCCGTCGCGCAATTGAATGCCGCCGTGCACGGCATCGCATCCCCGGACGGGTGTGGACCAGGTTCGCCCGTGATCGCGCGACAGAATCGTCCACGCCCCCTGGGTGTCCACCGATGCCCGGTACCCGGGAGCGTCAACGAAAGCAGACCAGCGCCGGAGAGTCGACGGTTCATATGAGAGACGAGCCAGGGCATCGTACCCTGCGCGCGTGTGGAACGTGGACCAGAGATGGGCGACGATCGTGCCGTCGGAGAGAAGCGTGATCCCCGATTCCCGGTCGTCAATCGGCGTATCGTACACCACTGAAGGAGGTTCCCACGACTCACCGTTGTCGGTCGAACGCGTCCCGAGAATCGCTCCATCCGGTCCCAGGTGTTCTTCGGTCTCTGTAAACAGCACGAGCAGATCCCCGTTTGCTGCGCGTACGACCGAAGGCCACGCGCAATATTGCCCGCGCGTTTCCGCGATCACGCAGTTGCGAATGATCCCGGCGTTCCCCCGCACCGCCGGATTCTCCTGCGCCGGCGAAAGGAAGCCTGACAGGGAGAGTGCAATAAAGACTACGGGGATAGATCGCATTGTTGGCCTTTGCCCGGAGGTCACGCCTCCGGGGCAATGAACATTCGCACATCGCCGAACTCCATCGTGACCCTGTGAACCAGCGACGGGGCCCCTCCTTCGGCGGGACGCATCGCATGCGGGAAGGTCAGTGTGCGTTCGCCGGCGGCGGTGGCGATGACGGTTACCGCGTCGCGGGTCGCGTACACAATATCCGACCGGTCGCTCCAGAGCGTTACCCCTGCATCCCGGGCGATCCGGCGGAGGACGTCCACAGTAAGGGGTGCTGCGCCGACATAGATCGACGTCCATCCATCCAGAGACTTGCTCGCGAAGGCCGGGCGCCCGTTGTCGATCCATCTCCCGAGAACCTGTACGCCGGCGTCAAGCACGGCGAACCGGGGCTTCTGGGGTTTTTTTGTGCCGAACACCGTGGTGCTTATTTCATCGGTCTTCTCGACCCGGATCTGCATCGGACCGGGATCGTGGAGGATCTCGAACCGGAACCCCGTTAGCCGCTCCATCTGCCCGGGGTCGAACCCGCCGGGAGCAATAAACCCCGGGGCGTAATACCAGACGACAGTTGCACCGCTCCCTTCCAGCATGTGCCTTATGCGGTCAGCTTCCGCGCGATCCATAGTGAAGAGATTGACCATGAAGAGAAGCTGAAATCGTCGTGCATCGGCGGAAGTGAGATCGGAGCGGTAGATCGAGTCGAACGGAGCCGCCATCCGGGAGAATGTCCTCTGCTGGCTGTTGATAAACCAGTGATTGAAGTGGTCGCACTGTGTGATGCCGTAGCCAGTCCACGGATCCTCGGCCTTCCAGTGTTCTGTTGCGAAGAACGCCTTCGGATCGTACACCGCCGCGATCTTCGCGACGCTCGAAACGTCCATGCGGGCGCGCTTCTCGCCCAGCGCCACAAACGGCCGGATTGCTTCAATGAGCGGGGGAGAATCGTACCAGCCGTGGTTGGCCTGGTAGGGGGGGCAGAGGTGGCCGAAATCGAAGAACCATCCCCCCACGCCCCGCGCAAACATCTGCCCGAGGTCGCGGCGTATGATCCTCACCGATCCTTCCACTGAATCGTGGCCTGATCCCCCTTCCCCTGCTTTCTTCGGCTCGAGGTATGTGGTCGGGTCGATCTCGACGAAGAAGAGCTTCCCGTGCCTGTGTATGGACTCGACGAGGACGCGGTAGCCTCCGTCGCCTCCAACCCCTCGGGCACGACCCAGCCAGTTCCCCGCATCATCCACCATGTCGCTCTCCCAGCGCTCCTTCGCCGGCATCAAGTTCGTGTGCTGGTATGAGTACGGCGAGGCAAGAAAATCAACATCCGCGCTGGCGAGGACGCGCTCGGGCGAGAGGTGTCCCCCCTCCTGGATGTGGACGTTTTCGAGAAGGTATCCGAAGAACGCACCGCAAAGTATGCGCCGGCCCGTAATCTCTTTCGTGATCCCGGCAAAGTACAGGAGCGTATCTGCGATGTAGTCGTGATGGCGCCCATAGAACGCGATGACGTCGCGCTCAACTGCGGGATCGCGGAGGAGTCCGGCCGTGGTGGTCATCCGGGCGTGGGTGTCCGGGACGGGACCGACCGCCTCCTGCATCGGTACGCTGTAATCCGGAACGAAACGCATCCCCGTATAGTGCCACTCCCCTGTATGCCCGTACGCCACCTGGTAACCGATCATCCGGGAAATAAGCGGCGAGGCCTCCATGTGCCGGAGGAACGAGGTAAGGACCTCCTTCATCTCTGTCCGCCAGATTTTGGAAGCCCATGAGGCGTCATTCGGATCGGAGAGCCCGTTCCAGTTAAGTCCGGTTTCGCCGAGCCGCTCCGGAAGGCGATACATGGAAGGATCGGGCGTCAGTCCGCATTTCACGAGCTCACCGGGGTGCGCCTCCTTCCACCAGGCAGGCGGATTGAGATGGAGTCGCGGAAGGAAGTACGACGACCCCTGAATGGCGAGCATACGGGCGAAGAAAAGGTCGAACGCGCTCCAGTCGTACTTTCCGGGGGCGATCCAGCCGGCGTTCAGTCCGAGAATCGGCGTGAACATGGATATGCCCGAGTCCCGGTACCCTGCAGCCGTCTTCAGGAGCTCGTCGCTCAGAGCGAGGAACGGATACGTTTCGCGGCCATTGATGAAGAGCCTCGGCCCGCCGCGTTCGCTCCGGATCTCCGAGCGGCAGGGCTTCTCCCCCCGAAGAGGCGAGAATGCAGACTCAAGTTCATGGTCCCGGTCCTGCGCTCCGTCCGCCGGCCCGGTGATCGCGAATGTCCGTGGAATGAACGCGAGAGCGCCGGCGGACGCCCCGAGGAGCTCGAGTACAGTGCGGCGTTTCATGGTCTACCTCACCGAATTATAGATGTACACCGACAACATTGCTTTTGTGAATGTGATCATGCCAGACCTTCGCGGCCAAATTGAAAAAGGGAGCATCACACCCGTGACACGGATATGACAAACTCCCTTTTCAAATCAGTTTTGCATACTCTGTCGGAGCGGGGGGGGTCGAACCCGGGACCTTGGCGCCTCCGGCGCCACGCGCTAGCCAAGCAAAAATAGAAAAGGAACTCACCGAACCGATGCACAGTCGTGGTTAAGTCCCTTCTCTCTTTGCTGTCGGGGCGCCGGGATTCGAACCCGGGACCTCCTGGTCCCGAACCAGGCGCGCTAGCCGGGCTGCGCTACGCCCCGATGTGCTGCAACAACGAGCGGAAATATACGGAACACGCAGCGGTAAATCAAGAGACGTCACCGAAACTCGCAGACCACCCACGCATTGGTCACCGCGTTCGTCCGCGGATCCTTGGATGCAAACCTGCTGTCCAGGGGGAAACCCTTCTGGAGCAGTTCCAGCGCAGATGGATTGACGTGTTCTTTGACCGAGAGAATTGTCGCATCCATTTCGGTGAGGATCCGGACGTAATCATCAATCCGGAGCCTGTTCTGGTACATGTATCTGTTCCCGGACAGCCTGTCCCATTCCCTCTCGGAAAACCTGAGAAAATTGACTG
This sequence comes from Ignavibacteriota bacterium, assembly GCA_003161955.1. Classification (GTDB taxonomy): domain Bacteria; phylum Bacteroidota; class Ignavibacteria; order UBA10030; family UBA6906; genus Fen-1273. Next base: position 4,913 of record PMND01000074.1, read on the forward strand.
AGGAAATCGAATGGTCCCCGTGTGAAAAATGATCTGAGAGGTCGATCCAGTGGACAAAGAGCCCGCCGGGTTTCAGAAGCCGCCGCGCCTCCGCAATGATGCTCCTGAGGATATCCGGAGGGATATGCTGGAGCACGGCGTATGACACGTGGTAGTCGATCGTGTGAGGGGTGATGTCCAGACGGGTCGCGTCTGCAGGAGCCTGATAGCGTATGTGCGCAGCCTTGAGCACGCGGTCGATGTCGTCCCCCACTGCCAGCAGCGCGTTGAGCCGTTCTACCGAGAGCCGGGTGCCGGGTGTGTTCCCCAGGAGGCGGACGATCTGCTCAAAATGGGTCCGCATGCGGAATTCGTCACCCCCCACGAGCTCCGCCTTCAGGTAGTGGTTGAGATCGACGGTCGTGATTTCCGACGCCCCGCATAGCCACAGGACCAGGGGGAGTGTGATCTGAAGTCCCGTCCCGATTTCCAGAAAGACCCCGGATTCCACCGACCTTCCCTGCCTGACGATGCACTCCATGAGATCAAGTCCCATTTTCAGCCGGTGCGAGAGGTCGACTCTCCGCAGTCCCCCTGATCGGCGCTGGAGGTAGTAGTGGATGGAATAGCTCAGGCGGAGGGGGAGTCTGGCAACGAGGCTCTGCAGGAGCGCTTTCTGTCTCCATTTCATCGGATGAACACCCGTTGAATTCCCTCAGCCTGAGTCGCGGGCCGGGGCGGCGCAAAACTCCCCCGCGATAACCTCCGCCACATCACCATCCGGCGTCTCCCCGTTCATGTCTATCCAGCGTATGCGGCCGTCGCGCCGGAACCAGGTCATCTGACGCTTTGCGTAACGGCGGCTGTTCTTCCGGAACTCTCCAGCCAGCTCCGCGGGGGCAAGCTCCCCCCTCAAGACGGCAAACGATTCTTTGTACCCCACGGTGTTGAGCGCATTCAGTCTCGCGTCGTAACCGAGTCGCACCAGCGCCGCTGCCTCTTCGAGGAGCCCTCCGGAGAGCATCCGGTCACACCGTTCGTCGATCCGCCGGTAGAGCTCCTTCCTCTCCCAGAGGAGACCGAAGAGGACAGGCACGAAATTCAGCACGACCCTGGCAGCCGTCTGATGGGATGACAGGGATCTGCCGGTCGCGTGTATCACCTCGAGTGCCCGGACAACCCGGCGGGGCTTCGTAGGGTCGATCCGTGAAGCTGTCGCCGGATCGAGGCGCCGCAGGTCTTCCAGGAGATCAGGAAGGCCGTTCCGCCGTATGCGCTCCTCCAGCGCTTCACGGAATTCCGGATCCGCCCCCGGCCCCTCGAAAAACCCGTCGATCAGCGACCGGACGTAGAGCCCCGATCCCCCTGCAACGACCGGGATGAGCCCGCGCGCAAAAATCTGATCGACCGCTCTTCTCCCCAGCTCCCCGAATTTCCCCGCGTTGAATTCCGCGTCCGGAGCCAGCTCGTCAACGAAATGGTGCCTCACCAATTCCCTCTGTGCAGCGGTCGGTTTGGCGGTCCCCACATCGAGATGTCTGTAGATCTGGCGGGAGTCGGCCGACAGTATCTCCCCTCCCAGGATTTGCGCGAGCCTGAGCGCAACCCCCGTTTTCCCCGATGCCGTCGGTCCCACGATCACCGGGACGCGGCGGGATTCCCCGGGACCATGGCCTCCGGGAGATTTTCCTACCATCCCATTTTTCCGATCAGAGGAACGAACTTGAACCCTTCGATCTCGCGCCGCTCGGTTTCCTCCCCGCGGCGCGTGATGACGACGAGCGACTGGACCTCGCGGCTTCCCACCGGGATGACGAGCTTTCCCCCGTCGGCGAGCTGCCCGGTGAGCGGCCGGGGGACATCCGGCGCGCCGGCAGTGACGATGATGCCGTGGTATGGAGCGAACTCACTCCAACCCACCGTCCCGTCCCCCCCTTTTGTGGCAATCCGGTACCCCAGCCGGTCAAACATCCTGCGGGCTCCCGCAAGGAGATCCAGGTCCCGTTCTATGGAGAAGACGCGCGCCCCCAGCACCGCAAGGACCGAAGACTGGTATCCCGACCCTGTCCCTATCTCGAGTATCCTGTCCCCGGTGCGAACGCCGAGAGCCTGTGTCATGAACGCAACCGTGTAGGGCTGGGAGATTGTCTGCCCCTTCCCTATCGGAAGAGCGGAATCCTCATATGACCTGTTTGTAAACGGCTCGGGGACAAAAAGATGGCGTTCCACGGTGGCCATCGACTTCAGGATCCTCTCATCGGTGATCAGCCGGTCCCGCAGGAGGGTGATCATATCGCGGCGTTCTTCTTCGAACCGTCTCACGGTCACGCCTGTGCCCCCGTCTTGAGGACCCGCCACACCGCAGCGGCGGACCGGTCTGCTTCGACGTTAAACCGTGCCTTCAGCTCCTTCCGGAGGACTGCGGGGGTCAGGCCCCGGTAGAGCGTCCCGTTTTCGGCAATCGAGACCATGCCGGTCTCTTCGGAAACGATCACGACAATAACATCGGCCTGTTCCGAGATTCCGAGTCCCGCCCGGTGCCTCGTCCCGAGAAGCTGCCCTTCCCACGCGGTCAGGTTTGACAGTGGGAGCGTACAGCGGGCCGCCTCGATCACCCTGTCTTTGACGACCACCGCCCCGTCATGCAGGGGGGATCGGGGGTTGAAGATGGAGAGGAGGAGCGAGCGGCTGAGCTGGGCATCCAGCTTGGTCCCGGTTTCAACCGCCATCCGGATTCCCGAGGCGCGGACAAACACTATGAGTGCGCCGATCTTCTTCCGGGAGAGCTCCGTCACCGTGGCCACGACTTCGTCGATGGACTCGTCGACGTCGATCTTCAGGAAGACCCGGATGATCGGGCTCCGGCTTATCAGGACGAGGAGTCTGCGGAGTTCAGGCTGAAACAATATGATGAATGCGAGGACCCAGATGTCGGAGAGTGTCCTCAGGATCCATGTCATTGCCTTGAGACTCGCGGCCTGCGCCGCCAGCGAGAAGGCGAAAATGAGAAGAAGCCCGGCGAAGATCTGTATCGCGATCGTGCCCCGCATCGCGATATACAGGCGGTAAAAAAGGAAGGAGACGAGGAGTATGTCGATGATATCGGAGAGTCCGACGGAGACGAAGCCTATCCTGAAGAATTCCATATGCCGCTCCTCTGGAAGTAGTCTGCCCCGCTCTCAGCAGGAAGCCGCGCGGACCGCGTCGGCGACGGAAATTGCCCGCCTGGTTTCCCTGACATCGTGGACGCGGACGACGTGTGCACCGGAGAGGACAGCGGAAGTTGCGGCCGCGAGGGAGGCTTCGAGCCTGTCGCGCACCGGCAGCCCGGACGCCTGTGCGAGAAAGGATTTCCGGGACGGGCCGGCGAGGATCGGATACCCGAGGTCGGCGAACCGGAAGAGCCCCGAAAGAAGCCTGTAGTTGTCGGCCGCCGTCTTCCCGAAGCCGATGCCCGGATCGACGAGCATCTGCCGGACGCCGTGCGTTTCCCCGGTCCTGATCGCCTCGCCCAGAAAGGCATGGATCTCGCCGAAGAGATCGTCGTACACGGGATTATTCTGCATGGTCTTCGGCGTCCCCTTGATGTGCATGACCACCGCGGTAGCCCCGGCCCTTCCCACCGTCCCGGCCATCTCAGGATCGAACCCGAAACCGCTGATATCGTTGACGATCGACGCGCCCGCCGCGATTGCGCACGAGGCAACGGCTGCCTTGTATGTGTCGATAGAAATCGGCAGCGCCACCTGTCGCACCAGTGCTTCGATCACAGGCAGGACACGGTCGAGCTCTTCCTGGACGCCGACCGGCTCCGCTCCCTCGCCGTACGCAGCCCCTTTCGGGCGCGTGGATTCGCCCCCCACATCGATAAAATCCGCCCCCTGCTCCGCCATCGCGAGGCCATGATCCACCGCCCTGGCGACCGACAGGAACTCCCCGCCGTCGGAAAACGAGTCGGGGGTCACGTTCAGGATCCCCATGATATGGGTCCTTGACGCGAGGTCGTATGTGCGCGCGCCGAACGTGTAGACAAACGCTCCCCGCGCAGGACGTTCACCGGCCCGAAGGCTCATGCAAGCCCCTGTAATACAGAACGAGGCGACCCGCTGGTCACCTCGGACATTCTCACATTTTTTTCTTCTCCAGGAGGGCCCTGCGCTTCGCCTTAGCCCTTTCGACCGCCTTCTTGTGTTTCTTCCGCACCTTGGTGGTTTTCTTGTTCATCGTTCCTCCGGTAATATGCAGCCACGCTCACATGCGCACGTGTGCGCATTTCATATCGATAATAGCCATTTTCGGGAAGAACGTCAAGAAGGAAGGGTCGCAAAGACAACGCGTGCGGCCTCAGGGAGCGGACTCTTCGTACCATGCGGCGAGTATCTTCTCCAGGATCTCGTCGGTTGCCGCACCCGGTTCATCTTTGAACGACGGGAGGCCGAGGATCATCCCGCGAAGCCTCGGGAGCTCGATACCCAGCGGGTCCTCGCCCGGAAACCGTTCTGCGAGTTCCCGGGCGAGGCCTTCCACGTCGCGCCATGTGAGGGTCACGGGGTCACACTCCTTCAGCGCGCGTACCTTTTGAAGCGGTCATTGATGCGTCCCCAGTGGAGATTGGCGATGAAGTTGTCGACATATGCCGCTCGCTTGGGACCGTCTTTGTGATAATATGCGTGTTCGAACACGTCGACCGGGATCAAGGGTATCCCCCCCCAGATTGCACCGTAGTGGTGCTCATCGACGAGAACGTTCAGAAGGCGGCGGGAATAGAGCTGGTCGAACACGAGGACACCCCAGCCGCTCAGCTTCGCGGATACCGCCGTCGCCTTGAAATCCGCCTTCCAGGCATCGATGGTGCCGAATTCCTTTTCAATCGCGGTTTTGATCTCGGGGCCCTTTGAAAGATCCCCGTCTCCCCCCATCACTTCCCAGTAGACGTCATGAAGCACTGTCCCGGCATGGTTCCATGTGAGACGGCGTTTCAGCTCGCCGACCTGGCTGTAGTTGCCGTTCGCCGCGGCCCGGTCAGCCGTCTCGAGCCCCTTCTCGATGTTGTTCAGGGCCGTGACATAGCCCTTGTGATGGGTGTTGTAATGCCAGTCCGTGGTCTCGGCGTCCACGACGGGCGCGAGGAGCTTTTTCGCTTCTTCGTCCGAATAGGGACGCGGTTTGAACTTCCATTCGTATGACATGATCGATATCTCCTCTGATGAGTGTGTGCGTGTATGAATATGCCCGCGGGCGGGGTCTCAGACCCCGAACGAACTTCCGCACCCGCAGGTCTTCGCAGCCTGCGGGTTGTTGAAGACAAATCCTTTGCCGTTGAGGCCGTCGCTGAAATCGAGAACCGTGCCGCTCAGGTAGAACAGGCTCTTCGGGTCGATGAAGACCGTCACTCCGCGCAGCGTGAACACCCTGTCTTTCTCTGCCGGCTTCTCGTCAAACCCCAGGACATAGGTGAGCCCCGAGCAACCGCCCCCTTTCACACCGAGACGGAGCCCGTGACCGGCGGGGATATTGTTTTCCGATTTCACCTTCGAGACCTGGGTGGCCGCTTTCTCCGTCAGCGTGATCTCCTCGCTGATCGCCGGCCGGTTGTAGACATCTGTTTCAGACATTGCACTTCCCTCCTCTGTGTCGTTTCACCGCCGCATCCATCACACCCCTACATCCCGAGTTCGAGCCGGGCCGCCTCGGACATCATCGAGGGGTTCCACTGTGGTTCCCACACGACGTTCACCTTCACCGCCGTGACTCCCGGGATCCCGTGCACTTTCGATTCGACTTCCCGCGGAAGCGACTGCGCCGCCGGGCACGACGGAGACGTCAGAGTCATGGTGATGAGAACCCCGCCGTCGAGCGCCACCCGCACGTCATAGATGAGCCCCATCTCGTGGATGTTGACGGGGATTTCCGGATCGTAGCACGTCCGGAGCGCTTCGGTCACCTGTCCTTCAATGAGGCTCTGCTCGATCGTGCTTATCTGGCGGCTTTCCGGTGCGGTGTCCATGTCTTTCATTCCGTCGTGATTGGACGCGATTTTCCGTCCAGCACCGCGTGGAGCGTGTGCCAGGGGAGGCTTGCGCATTTCACGCGGGCCGGGAATTCGCTGACACCCGCGAAGGCCGCGAGCTTTCCCAGCCGCTCCATCCCGTCTTCCGAGGAGGGGACGCCCGTGACGAGTCCGTGAAAATCCTGGAACATCCCTTCCGCCTCGGCCAGCGTTTTTCCCTTGAGAACGGAGCTCATCACCGAGGCCGACGCCTTGGAGATCGCGCACCCGGCGCCGGTGAAACTGACGTCGGCGATGACGTCCCCTTCCATCCTCACATAGACGGTGTAGTGGTCGCCGCACAGGGGGTTATATCCCTCGATGCTCCGGGTCGCGTCCTGCATCACCCTGAAGTTTTTCGGGTTGCGGTTGTGGTCGAGTATCACCTGCTGGTAGAGATCGCGGAGTGCGGACATCAGCCGAGCACCTCCCGCACCCTGTGGAGCGCCGCCAGGAACACGTCGATCTCCTCTTTGGTGTTGTAGAACGCGAACGACGCGCGCGCGGTGGCGGGGACGCCGAAGCGCTGCATCACCGGCTGTGCGCAGTGGTGCCCGGTCCGTATGGCGATCCCTTCGTCGTCCAGTATCGTGCCGATGTCGTGCGGGTGGATCCCGTCGATGACGAAGGAGAGGACCGCGGCCTTCTCCCTGGCCGTCCCGATGATCCTGAGACCCGGGATTTCGGCGACCCCCTGCGTCGCATAGACCAGGAGCTCGTGCTCGAACTCCGCAAGACTGGCCAGATCGATCTCATTGATGTAGTCTATCGCGGCGCCCATACCGATCCCCCCGCCGATATTCGGGGTCCCCGCTTCAAACTTGTACGGGAGGTCGTTGTAGATCGTCTTTTCGAACGTGACGGACTTGATCATGTCTCCCCCCGACTGATACGGGGGCATCTGATCGAGAAGCTTCGTGACGCCGTACAGGACCCCGACGCCGGTGGGCCCGAACATCTTGTGGGCGGAGAAGACGTAGAAGTCACAGTCCAGGTCCCTCACGTCCACCTTCATATGGGGAACCGCCTGCGCGCCGTCGAGAAGGACCGGGATGCCGTGCGCATGGGCCATCGCCACCATCGTCTTCACGGGGTTGATCGTCCCCAGCGCGTTGGACACGTGCGCGAGCGCCACGATCTTCGTCCTGGACGTCAGCAGCTTTTCATATTCTGCGAGCTCGATCTCCCCCCTGTCGTTGATCGGGATAACGCACAGCTTTGCCCCCTTCTCCTCACAGAGGATCTGCCAGGGGACGATATTGGANNTCATAGGCCTGGGTGGCGCGCTCGCTCAGGTAATGGACGCCGCGGTGGATGTTCGAATTCTCTTCCTCATAATACCGTATCGTCGCGTCGATCACGACCTGGGGCTTCTGGCTCGTCGCAGCATTGTCGAAGTAGACGAGGGGCTTCCCGTTGACCCTCCGGCGCAGCAGCGGGAAATGGTGCCTGCATCCGCGGACCGCCTCAAAGCGCTCGAGAAGGTCCCGGCCGGCCTGGTCGGCGTTGCCTGTCATGGCGGACGTACCGGCTTTGCCGGAATGTACGGTTGTCGTGTGCATCAGACCTCCAGGTTTACCCGTCCCTGCCGGAGACGGGTATGAAGAAGGACATCCAGTTTCTCACGGAGCGCGTCGACGTGCACCCTGTTGATCACGTCGGTCGCGAAAGCGAACGTCAGCAGATCGCGCGCCTCAGTCGCGCCGATACCGCGTGCACGGAGGTAGAATACCTGCTCCTCGTCAAGCTGGCCGACCGTGGCACCGTGCGTGCATTTCACGTCGTCGGCGAATATCTCGAGCTGGGGCTTCGTATCGATCGTCGCCTCATCCGAGAGGAGGAGCGTTTTGTTCGTCTGTTTCGCGTCGGTCTTCTGTGCATCCTGCCGCACGAATATCTTCCCGTTGAACACCCCCCGGGCGGAGCCGTCCAGGACCGCCTTGTAGAGCTCGTGGCTCTCGCAGCGCGGCGACGCGTGATCGATGACGGTGTGGTTATCCACAAGCTGCGTCCCCGTGGCGACCGACAGCCCGTTGAGCGTGCACTCCGCATGTTCCCCCTGGAACAGCGCGCTCACATTGTTCCGCACGAGCGCACCGCCGAGGTTGATGGCATTGGATGTGAACGACGCCTTTCCCTTCAGCGAGATCAGGGTCGTCCCCACGTGGTAGGAATTCAGGTTCTCCATCTGCAGCGTGTCGTGCTCGACGCCCCCCCCCTCCCCCACGAAGATCTCCGTGACGGCGTTTGTGAGGTACACTCCGGGACCCCGGCCGCCGTACGTCTCGACAACCGACAGCCGGGCGCCCTTCCCCGCGATGACGAGGTGCCGGGGCTGCACAAGCAGCGGCGTTCCGCCGGTTGAGGCGAGAGAGAGTATGTGGACAGGCTCCTGGAGCGTGACACCATCGTCCACCCGGACGAACGCCCCGTCAACGAGGAATGCCGTGTTGAGAGCAGTGAATGTGTCCCCCCCTCCCCGTGCGGACGCAAGGTACCGCTCTGCCAGCGCAGGATCGCGCGCAAGCGCGGCGGCGAGGCTGCCGACACTCACACCCGGGAGAGACGCGGGGATGGAAGAGAGCCCGCCGGAGAAATGGCCGTTGATCAACACAAGGACGATCCCGCCGGTCCGCCCGAGGGACCAGGGACGGAGGTCAGGCTCCGTGACGCCTGATTCCTCGCAGTCGAAGGCAGGCTGGAACTGCGTCGCTGCGATCGGCGACACGTTCGTGAACCGCCATTCCTCCTCGGCGGTTGTCGGGAACCCCTTCGCGGCAAACGCCGCAAAACCCGCGCGACGCAGGGCATGGAGGGGGCTCTGCGATGCCCCGTTGAGCCCCTCCTCAAATCGGGCGAACCTCCCTGCGTACCAGTCCTTTGTTTCTGTGGATGCGTTCATTTCGATCCTGCCGCATGCGCGTCCGCCGGCACGTCTCCGGACTCTTCCCTGATCCAGTCGTACCCCTTCTCTTCGAGGACGAGCGCGAGCTCCTTCCCTCCGGATTTCACGATCCTGCCGTCGATGAGGACGTGGACGAAATCAGGGACGATGTAGTTCAGCAGGCGCTGGTAATGCGTGACGACGACGACCGCGTTTTCGGGGGAACGGAGCCTGTTGACCCCTTCCGCGACGATCCTGAGCGCGTCGATGTCGAGCCCGGAATCCGTTTCATCAAGTATCGCGAGCGTCGGGTCGAGGACCGCCATCTGGAAAATCTCGTTCCGCTTCTTCTCCCCTCCCGAGAACCCTTCATTGACGGGCCTGTTGAGAAGGCTCTGATCGAAATCGATGACTTTCATCTTCTCCTTCACAAGGGCGATGAACTCCATGGCATCGAGCTCTTCGATCCCGCGGTGTTTCCGGATGGCATTGAGCGCGGCTTTCAGAAAATACATGTTCGTCACCCCGGGGATTTCCACGGGGTACTGGAAGGCAAGGAAAAGGCCTTCGCGCGCCCTTTCTTCCGGAGAAAGGCCGAGGAGGTCTTTCCCCTGATAGAGGACTTCCCCCTCCGTGACAACGTACGCCTCCCGCCCGGCGAGGACGCCGGCCAGCGTGCTCTTCCCGGAGCCATTGGGCCCCATGATGGCGTGGATCTCCCCCTTTCCGACGCTGAGGTTGATCCCTTCCAGTATCGCGTTTCCCTGAACCCCTGCGTGCAGGTTCCTGACTTCAAGCAGACTCATCTGGTTGTTCTCTCCATGTTCGTTGAATGCGCAGACTGCACCGGCTTCACCCGACGCTCCCCTCGAGGCTTACGCCCAGGAGCTTCTGGGCCTCCACGGCGAACTCCATGGGGAGCTCCCGGAACACCTCCTTGCAGAAACCATTGACGATCATATTCACCGCGTCTTCGGTCGAAAGCCCCCGCTGTTTGCAGTAGAAGATCTGGTCTTCGCCGATCTTCGACGTCGACGCTTCATGCTCGACCCTGGCGGTGGTGTTCTTCACCTCGATATACGGGAATGTGTGCGCCCCGCACCTGTCACCCAGAAGGAGCGAATCGCACTGCGAGAAATTCCGCGCGCCGACGGCGTTCCGCTTGACGTCGACAAGTCCGCGGTAGGAATTCTGCCCATGCCCCGCCGAGATCCCCTTGGAGACGATCGTGCTTTTCGTGTTCTTCCCGATATGCACCATCTTCGTCCCCGTGTCCGCCTGCTGGCGGTTGTTCGTGACTGCAACGGAGTAGAACTCGCCCACGGAGTTGTCCCCGATCAGGAGCACGCCGGGGTACTTCCAGGTGATCGCGGAACCCGTCTCCACCTGGGTCCAGGAGATCCGCGAATTGCGTCCCGCGCACTTCCCCCGCTTCGTCACAAAATTGAAGATCCCCCCCTTCCCCTCCCTGTCTCCCGGATACCAGTTCTGCACCGTCGAGTATTTCACCCGGGCATCGTCCAGGGCGACGAGCTCGACGACGGCTGCGTGAAGCTGGTTCGTGTCCCGCATGGGAGCCGTGCACCCTTCGAGATAGCTCACATACGCACCCTCCTCGGCGACGATGAGCGTCCGCTCGAACTGGCCTGTATCCGCGGCATTGATGCGGAAATATGTCGAGAGCTCCATCGGACAGCGGACCCCTTTCGGGATGTAGCAGAACGAGCCGTCGCTGAAGACCGCGGAATTGAGTGCCGCGAAAAAATTGTCCCCGGCCGGGACGACGGACCCGAGGTACTTTTTCACGAGGTCGGGGTGTTCGCGGACCGCCTCGGAGAAGGAACAGAATATGATCCCGAGCTCGCCGAGTTTCTCCTTGAACGTGGTGGCCACCGAGACGCTGTCAAACACCGCATCGACTGCAATGCCCGACAACCGCTCCTGCTCGCCGAGCGAGATGCCGAGTTTCTGATAGGTCTTGATGAGCTCGGGGTCGACTTCCGAAAGGTCCTTCGGACGGACCTTCGGCCGCGGCGCCGAATAGTAAATAATGTCCTGATAGTTTATCGGCGGGTAGCTCACGTTGGGCCACGCGGGTTCCTTCATCGTCAGCCAGTGCCCGTAGGCCTTCAGCCGCCACTGGAGCATCCATTCCGGTTCCCCCTTTTTCGAGGAAATCAGCCGGATGATGTCTTCGTTCAGCCCTCGCGGGGCGGCATCGGCTTCGATATCGGTCACAAACCCGTACTTGTATTCCTGGTTTGCGAGCTCTTCGATATTGCTGGTCTCTGTGCTCATGGCGTCACGCTCTCTCCTGTTCCGGGGCCGGCTTCGCCGCCGGCGGGCGGGCAACTGCAGGAGCCGGGCCCGCGGGCCGCGCCGCCGGCTTTGAAGATGGAGTGCGGAATTCAGGATAGTGCAGGGCCCAGCTTTGCCGGTCTATCGCGACCAGGACGCCTTCACGCTCCAGCGTCGATACAAATTCATGCGCAATCTGTTCCGACTCCGGATACCCCGCCTTGATCCCCTTCCGCTCCAGGAAGAGTTGAATCCCGTACTGCATGTCCCGGAAGAAAATATTCGACTGATGGAAGAGGGGGAATCGCGATTTCAGAAACGTGAGCACCTCCGTACGGTGTTCCAGGACTTCCGCGGCGTGTTTCATTGTGCGAGTATGCCTGTGTTGTTAGTGGACAGATTCCGCACTGGCCCTGCTCATCTCCGCATTCGGGCCCGTGTGCCGTCCGGGTCCCCGGACAATTTTCAGGACGGCCTCTTTCACTCTGCCGATCGCATAGTCGATCTCTTCCCCGGTGGTGAACCTGCCGAGTCCGAACCGGAGCGAACAGAGCGTCTCCTCCCGGGTCAGTCCGATCGCCCTGAGGACGTGCGACGGTTCGGGTGACGCAGTGCTGCAGGCAGATCCGGAGGAGACCGCAATATCCTTCATTGCCATCATCACGGCATCGGCTCTCGCTCCCGGAAAAAGCAGATTCGCATTATGGGGGAGGCGATGTGCGGGATGCCCGTTCACTCTGGTCCCTTCGAGAGCCTCGCTCACCCCGGCGACGAGGCGATCACGGAGCCCGGAAAGCCTGCCGGATTCTTCAGCCATGACGGCGGCCGCAATCTCGGAGGCGACGCCGAATCCCGCGATCCCCGGCACGTTCAGCGTCCCGGGACGGATCCCTCTCTCGTGCCCCCCCCCGTCGAACAGCGGCACAAGGCGGATTGCCGGGCGCCCACTCCTCACGGCAAGGGCCCCGACCCCTTTCGGCCCGTACATTTTGTGCGCGCTGAAGGACATGAGATCGATATGCATCGCGTGCATGTCGAGGGGGACTTTCCCCGCAGCCTGCGTGGCGTCGGTGTGGAAGAGGGCTCCGTGTTCGCTGCACAGCGCCCCGATTGCTTCAAGAGGCGCGATCGTTCCGATTTCGTTGTTGGCCGCCATGATCGAGACCAGGATCGTGCCGGGGGTCATCGCGCGCCGGACATCTTCCGGATCCACGACCCCGTGCCCGTCCACCGGCACGCGGATCACTTCGAAGCCTTCCTGCTCCAGACGTGTGCACGTGTCGAGCACTGCACGGTGCTCGGTCGCGGCGGTGATGATCCGTCTTCCCCGGTCGCGGAGTCCCCTGGCGGCACCCTTCAGGGCGATGTTGATCGACTCCGTCGCTCCGCCGGTGAACACGATCTCTTCCGGGAGGCCGCCGATCAGTGCGGCAACCCGCCGGCGGGCCTGCTCGACCGCCGCCTCAGCCCGCCAGCCGAACTCGTGCTGTGTGCTCGATGCATTCCCGTACACCTCGTCCATCAGCGGTGTCATTGCGTCGATGACGCGTCTGTCGACGCGCGTCGTGGCCTGGTTATCGAGATAGACCGGGATATTCATCGCCTCAGACAATCTCCGAAAGGTTCATCGTGCTGAATGCGCGCTCTATGTTGGCCTGCACCTTCGTGAGAGGGGACTTGATCGTGCAGACGGTAAACACGTTACAGGTCTGCGGCCCTTCCGACAGGCACTGAACAATCGCCTGTCGCGTCCCCTCAATAGCGCTGATGATAAGAGAGACGGGTATCTCGACAGGCGGCCTCGCAAGCGCATATCCTCCCCGCATTCCCTGGTGGGACGTGATAAGCCCCGACTTGGTCAGTTTCTGCAGCACCTTGGAGAGAAGTTCGTAAGGGATGCCGTACGTGTCGGCGATCTCCTTCGCCGTCACGATCTCGCCCGCCGGCTTTGTTGCGATATGCCGGATGGCGATCAGCCCGTATTCAACTTTTTTTGAGAGTCGTATCATCTCGTGCGCCCCTCCTGATGTTTCCCACGCACACCGGCCCCCTTCCTGATTCTCCCCGGGGAGTCAATATACGACCGTACTGGTCCAATTTCAGCTCAAAAAAAAGGAGCTTACTCTGTCATCTGAATTATGAACATATCCCATCGCCATAGGAGTTCCCCGTGGCCGTACAATATACAACTCTCCCGTCGCGTTGTCAAGAAATATGGTGCACCGGGGCTCAGATCACGGAGTCGACGAGTCCCCTTTGCATTGTTGAGGCCTTTTCGGTATTTTCTCCACGCACAATTCCAGAAAGCCATGCTTGCCATCGAATCAGACGCCCTCTCCAAGGTCTACAGAAGCGGCATGTTCCGCCGGCAGGAAGTAACCGCGCTCACAGGGTTCTCCATCCAGGTGGAGACGGGACAGATATTCAGCCTCCTGGGTCCCAACGGCGCAGGGAAGACCACATTTATCAAAATGCTCCTCTCGCTGGCTGCCCCGACATCCGGAAGCGCTTCCGTGCTCGGACGCCGCCTGCCGGACGTCCGGGTAAGAGAAAAGGTGGGATACCTTCCGGAGAACCACAGGTACCCCGGCTACCTTACCGGGGAACAGGTGCTGCGGTACTTCGGCGCACTGGGGGGAGCACCTTCCGGCGCGCTTCCCGGGCGCATCGCCACACTGATGGAGCTTGTCGGCATGTCCCAGTGGCGGACAATGAAAGTAAAGAAATATTCAAAAGGGATGATGCAGAGGCTGGGGCTTGCACAGGCTCTTATCAACGATCCGGAGATCATATTTCTGGACGAGCCGACGGACGGAGTCGACCCGGTCGGGAGGAAGGAGATCCGGGAGATACTGCGCGACCTGAAACGGAGGGGGAAGACGATTTTCCTGAATTCACACCTCCTTTCGGAAGTTGAACTCGTCTCCGACAGGGTCGCGGTACTCGACAAGGGGCACCTCCTGAAGGTGGGGACCGTGGACGAGATGACCGCAACGGGACAGGCCTATGTCATAGGGATCACGGGGACGCTCCCTGATACGGTGACCGTGGCCGCGCGGGCATTTGTCATCGGGCTCTCGCAGCAGGGGGAAAATGTGACGGCGGAGTGCAGAACAACTGCCGAGCTCAACCAGGTGATCGACCTCCTGAGGAGAAATAATGTGGAGATCACGTCCGTCACGCGCCAGCGGAGCACACTGGAGGAGTCGTTCATCTCCCTGATCACGGGGGAGGGCCGCCCGTGAAGATCATCACGCTCGTGCGGGGGACGATCAGGGAACTTGCCGCCAAGGCGACGCTCTACGTCCTTGCGGGGATATCCACGCTGATGCTCATATTCGCCGCCCTGGCCATCGGGGCCGATTCGACCGCCGACGGGATGTCGATAACGTTCTTCGGAAAGCCGGCTTCTCCGCCGGTCACGCATGACACGCTTGCGGAACTTGCCGGGAAACTTGAAGCGGGATTTGCGGGAGGTCTGTTTTTTGGCGTCGTTGTCTTCGGCGTCTTGGGCACCGCCGGGGTGATCCCCGACGCGCTCGAAAAAGGGACTGTCGACCTCTACCTTTCAAAGCCGATAGCCCGGTGGCAGCTCCTCCTGGGAAAATACCTCGGGAGCGTCGCGGTCATATTTCTGAACATCCTCTACTTCATCGGCGGTCTCTGGCTCATCGTTGGAGTCAAGGTGGGAGTCTGGAACACCCAGTTCCTTCTCAGTGCCTTTCTGCTGACATATGTCTTCGCCTCGCTCTATGCCGTCGTCGCTTTTTTCGGAGTCGTCTCCAGAAATATGGCGATCGCGATCATCGCGGGGATACTCTACCTCTTGCTTGTTGCCGGACCTCTCGAGAGCCGGCAGACCGGACTCTATCTTCTTTCGGAGAGCGGTGTCTATCGGGGAATTCTGGACGGGCTGTACTACCTCTTCCCCCAGATCCCCGCGATGGAATCGGGCGCCATACACCTGATCTCGGGCGAGCAGGCACTGGTAACCCCCTTTGCACAGTCGCTCCTCTCCGCGGGAGGGATACTCGGCCTGGCGGCATGGCTCCTGCAAAGAAGGGACTTTTAGACGGTTTTCTTCTCCCCCCCAGCCAATTGCTTCGCTCCCCAATTCTCTTTACATTGTGGGGATCGTCAGCGCCGGCGGCCCGGACTCACATTTTCCGCGTCCCTCCACGCCGGCACCTTCTGCGCAGTCCATTCCGTTCTCTTCAACCCCGGATCCTTTCCACTTCAACGCCGGGCCCCGGGGCCGCGGCGAAAGCGGCGCGCTCCGGCGGCGGACGGATTATTCCCGGGACATCAAGGATCAGACAATGGCTGAAAAACTGAAATTCGAAGACCTGGAGTCGTCCATCACCAACAAACACAAGGGGGACGACAAGTTCCAGGCGGTGGGAGTCATCGGGCTGGGCGTCATGGGACACGGCATCGCCCAGACCGTTGCGGGGGCGGGGATCGAGGTGATCGGCGTGGAAAAGAACGCCGAGAGCCTCAAGGCTGGCATCAACGGGCTCTCCAGGGCGATGGACATGGAGATCAAACGGTGGGGCATGACATCGTCGGAGAAACGCGCGATCCTGAGCAGGGTCCGCGGCACGACTGACCTCGCGGAACTGCGGGGCTGCGACATCATCATCGAAGCGGTCGACGAGAACCTCGAGCTCAAGCGGCAGCTCATCGAGGCTTTCTACTCGGTGGGGAAGGAGGACGCGGTGTTCATCTCCAACACCGCCACGCTCTCTCTGAGCAAGCTCTCCCAGTCAAGCAGGCGCGCCGACCGGATTATCGGGATGCATTTCCTCAATCCCGTGCCCCAGACTCCGCTCGTGGAAATCGTCCGAGGCATGAACACCTCCGACGAGACATTCCAGCTCGTGAAGGCCTTCGCACGCAGGATCGGCAAGACTCCGGTGGAGGTGTTCGAATACCCCGGGTTCATCACGACTCGAACGATACTCCCGATGCTCAACGAGGCCATGCATGTCCACATGGAAGGGATCGCCCGTGCCGAGGACATCGACATCGCCATGAAGCTCGGATACGGGATGCAGATGGGTCCCCTGGAGATGGCGGACACCATGGGACTGGACGAAGTCCTGATGTGGATGGAGACCATGTACCACGAGCTGGGAGAATCGCGGTTCCGTCCGTGCCCCCTCCTCCGCCGGATGGTGAGGGAGAGAAAACTGGGGAAGAAGGTGGGCGAAGGATTCTTTAAATACAACCAGGACGGCAAACGGCTATGAACATTCTCGTATTGAACTGCGGCAGCTCATCCGTCAAGTACCAGATGATCGAAGCCGGCGCCCGCAAGACGCTCACACGGGGGAGCGTGGAACGGATCGGCATGAGCGGCGCGACACTCAGCAACCTGCGCGACGACGGGGACGAGATCCGGATCGCGGGAGAGATCGTCGATCATACACAGGCCATCGAATACATCCTGGCGGTCCTCCTGAGCAAGAACCACGGCGTCATCACCGACAAGGGGCAGATCCATGCCGTCGGCCACCGCGTGGTGCACGGGGGGGAAACGTTTTCGGGCTCCGTCCTGATCACGGACGAGGTCATCAAGACCCTCCGGGATAATATCGAGCTCGCGCCCCTCCATAACCCCCATAACCTCCGGGGGATCTCGGCGTGCGACGTGAGCCTCCCGGGCGTCCCCCAGGTCGCTGTCTTCGACACCTCGTTCCACGTGAATATGCCGAAGAAGGCCTACCTGTACGGTCTCCCCTATTCGCTCTACACGCAGTACAAGATCCGCCGGTACGGGTTCCACGGCTCCTCCCACAGGTATGTCGCGGAGCGCGCCGCAACTATGCTCTCCAGGGGAGCGGAGACACTCAGGCTTATCACATGCCACCTGGGGAACGGCTGCAGCATGGCCGCGGTCGACCGGGGAACATCCGTGGACACATCGATGGGATTCACGCCGCTGGAGGGACTCCTGATGGGAACGCGCTGCGGCGACATCGATTCCTCGGTGATACTCTTCGTGATGGGGAAGGAAGGGTTGACGCTCGGCGAGGCTACGACGCTGCTGAACAAGCACAGCGGGCTNNGCGACGTACGCGTTCGATGTGTTCACGTACAGGATCAGGAAATACATCGGCGCCTACACCGCGGCCATGGGAGGGCTCGACGCTGTCGTGTTCACCGGAGGGATCGGAGAGAACAGCGCCGAAGTACGCACCGCCTGCTGCAGCGGCATGGAGTTCTTCGGGATGTCCGTCGACGAGTCGCGGAACTCCTCGGCGGAGAAAGAGAAGTTCATCTCTCCCGACGGAGCCCGGGCGCCGGTCCTCGTGATCCCGACCAATGAGGAACTCGTGATCGCGATCGATACGATGCGGATCGTCAAGGAGAAGGGACCCGTCAGCCCGCGCTGAAGCGTACCGCCCCGCCGGTCCCTTCCAGGAGCGCCGTGCGGAGGTCCCCGGCGCGCGAGCGCCTGATCTCGATCTCCATGTGGACCTCGATATCGTAGCGCGAAGAGGCGATGCGTCCCCCCGCAACGGAGACCGCGCGCATGACGGGGCCGACACAGGCGTGGGGAAACGAGACGGGGAGCAGGTCACAGACGTACACCGACAGGCGCTCACCGGCACCGATCGCCAGTTCCGCCGACCGCCGGTAGGCGCGGGCGAGACCCGCCGCACCGAGTTTTGTGCCGCCGAAATACCTGGCGACCACCACCATCACGCCGGTCAGATCCGCCCTGTCGATCGCGGCGAGTATCGGCTTCCCCGCGGTCCCCGGCGGCTCGCCGTCATCGTTCGCCCGGAACTGCATGCCGTCCGGACCCAGGCGGTACGCAAAGCAGTGGTGGGTGGCGTCGAAATACTCCTTCCTGACCTTCCTGACAACCTCATCGCATTCCTCCTTCTCCCGCACCGGGACCGCCTCCGCCAGGAACCGGGAGCCCCGGACCGTCAAAGCGCCGCGCGCCCGGGCGCGGAGCGTCGTGTATTCATCGATGCCTCTGTCCACGGAAGTCGCCACAAGAGTACCCACGGAAATACCGCACCGGCACCCGCANNCAGGGGTACCATAGACATTTTGAGTCTCTTATGCAATTCGCTTGCGTGTCACATCCCGCTTCTGTATCTTCCTCCCCTGACAGAAACCGGGCATCATGATGAAGATCGGCATTGTCTGTTACCCGACGTACGGGGGGAGCGGCGTCATTGCGACGGAACTGGGGAAAGCCCTCGCTGCGCGCGGGCACCAGATCCATTTTATCAGCTATGCGCAGCCGATGAGGCTGGATGAATACCTGGACAACGTCTCTTACCACGAAGTGGAGATGGCGAGTTACCCGTTGTTCGAGTTCCCTCTTTACACCCCCGCGCTCGCGAGCAAGATCGTCGAGGTGGCGCGCTTCGAGAAGCTCGACCTTGTGCACGCTCACTACGCGATCCCNNATCACTCTCGTCGGACTCGAACCGAGCTTCCTCCCCGTAATGAAGTTCAGCATCGAGCAGAGCGACGGCGTAACGGCGGTCTCCCGATTCCTCCGTGAGAAGACCACGACCAATTACAACATCGACAAGGACATACGCGTCATTCCAAACTTCGTGGACACCGGGAAGTACCGCCGTGTGGACAACCCGGAGGTCCGGGCGAAATTCGCCCCGCCGGAGGAGCGTGTGCTCATCCACGTATCGAATTTCCGGCTTGTCAAGAGGGTTCAGGACGTGATCAGGATATTCGGTGAGGTGCGGAAGAAGGTCCCTTCACGCCTCCTGCTCGTGGGGGACGGCCCGGAACGCTCCGCCTGCGAGATCCTCACCCGTGAAATGAACCTCCAGCAACACGTCCGTTTCCTGGGAAAACAACTCGAGCTCGTGCCGATACTGTCGTCGGCCGACCTGATGCTCATGCCGAGCCAGTCGGAAAGCTTCGGGCTTTCCGCGCTCGAGGCGATGGCCTGCGACGTCCCCGTCATCTCCTCCAGCGTCGGCGGGCTCCCGGAACTACAGGTCCACGGGGAAACGGGATACATCGCGGAAATCGGGGACATCGACCGGATGGCGAAATACGCGGTCGACCTCCTGACAAACGACCTCAAACGCCGGCAATTCGGCAGGGCGGGGCGGACCCGTGCAGTGGAGAATTTCGATGTCAGGAAGATCGTCTCAATGTACGAGGAGTACTACACAGAATGCCTCGGCGCGGGACCGGCCGTTGCCGCGCGGGCGTAAAGGATAACGGGAGAAGTGAGCGCAATGATGGATGTCGTACGGTGGCCCAGGCCGAAGAAGCCGACCCTGGATGAGCTGAAACGGATGCTCAAAAGCGAGGGATTGGAATCAGAGCTTTACGCGGACGGTCCCGGCGTGAAATACGGGCGGCACAAACATGATTTCGATGATTTTGTCGTCATCGTTGAAGGGAAGATGAAGATCGCAACGGACGAGCACGAATGGACGCTCGGTCCGGGTGACAGGCTTGACATCCCGGCGAACACAAACCACCGCGCAGAAGTCCTCGGCAAAGGTGATGTCCGGTACCTCTCGGCCGCGAAATAAGTCAGGTCCCCTCCTCCCCCCCCTTTCCCTCTCCGGACAGTTCGGCCTCCTTCTTCCTCTGACGCGTGAGCGCGATCCGGAGCACGATGCGGATCGCGAAGAGCGCGGCCGCGGCGTAGAACAGCGGAGAGTACATCCTGGGAGGGACGACCTTCGCCACGACAAGGACGAGCATGAGGGTCATGGCGCCGATGGCGATGAACCCGTAGATATCGACCCCCCTGGGGTTGAGCATCTTCCTCTCCTGGATTGACTGTGATCAACGATGGCGCCCGATGCGCCGTTTCCGGGCGCCGCAATATACCCGCCGAGCTGAAGAAGAGCAAACCCCCGCACTCAGTCCAGGACCGTATCGATGATGCCTCCCCCCACCACATCCTCTCCCTCGTACAGTACGACGGACTGACCGGGAGTGATGGCCCTCCGTTTCTCCATGAATTCAACGCGCAAAGAGCCATCTCCCGTCTCCACTGCCAGGGCGGCTCCACCCTGGTCCCTGTACCGTACCCTCGCATCCACGTTGAGCGGCGTCCTGCACTCCGCGTACTTGACCATGTTGAGGTTTCGGGCGATCAATCCACCGTGGAGAAGCTCTTTCTTCCTGCCGATCTCGATGCGGTTCGTCCCGGGATCGATCCCGGTCACGTAGAGCGGTTCCCCCCCCGCAACGCCGAGCCCTTTCCTCTGCCCGATTGTATAGAAAGGATACCCCCTGTGCGTCCCGACGACTTTCCCGTCCATGACGACCTCCCCCCCCCTGACACGATCCTCCAGCCCGGGAACCCGCTCCTTGAGGAACCTCTCGTAATCGTCGTCGGGGATGAAACAGATCTCGTAACTCTCCCCTTTCCCAGCCACCGGGAGACCGTAGTCGGATGCGCGGGCGCGCGCCGCGGCTTTCGTCATTTCCCCCAGAGGAAACATTGTCCGCGCGAGAGACTCCTGCGTCAGTCCCCACAGAGCATACGACTGGTCCTTTGCAGCATCCCGTCCGCGGGAGATCACGTGCCTCCCCGTCCCGGGATCGAACCGGACGCGCGCGTAATGCCCGGTCGCGACCCGTTCGGCGCCGAGTGCGTCAGCCTTTCTGAGAAGCTCCTCCCACTTGATCTTCCTGTTGCAGATCACGCAGGGGTTCGGCGTCCTGCCGCTCAGGTACTCGCTGACGAAGTCGCCAATGACTTCGCTGCCGAAAGGCTCGCTGAAGTCCAGGACGTAGTGCGGGATTCCGAGCCGTGCAGCCACTGCGCGGGCATCCTGTATCCCGTCCAGTGAACAGCAACTGCTTTCATTCCCTGTGTTTCCTCCGACGTCTTCGTACCGGTATGTCTTGATCGTGAGGCCGACGACGTCGAATCCCTCCTCCACGAGGAGACCGGCGACCACGGAAGAGTCAACTCCCCCGCTCATTGCAACCACCACCCTGCTCTTCGTGCTCACTGTATCACCCGCTTCAGAATGAACATATTCCAGTCATGCAGGGGTAATATACGAAACGGGGAAGAAACCTCAAAAGCCGCGGGCGCTGGCGGATCAGGCGATCTCTCCTGCGTACGCGAAGAGGGCCGGCGTGCCGCCGGTATGCCAGAAGAGGACTCTCTCCTTCTTTGTGAATTCTCCCCGGGCGATCATGTCGATCAACCCTCCCATCGCCCTGGCGGTGTACACCGGGTCGAGGAATATTCCCTCGAGCCGGGCCAGAAGCCGGATTGCTTCCCGCTCACGGGGTCCGATTACTCCATACCCCTCACCCGCATACCGGTGATCCAGGAGGACCTGAACTCCTTCGGGCACCAGATCCGGGGCTCCAAGGAGGCGTGCCGTCCCCCGGGCGATAGAAATGATCTCGACGGGAAGCGCCCGTTCACGCTGCTCCCCCTTCTCCACGCAGACGCCGAGAATCCTCCCCGTGTAACCGAATGCCTGCGCCCCGGCGATGAGCCCGGCGTGAGTGCCTCCCGAGCTCGATGCAAATACCATCGCATCGACAGGGATCTCTTCAAACGGGAGCTGGGCTTTGATCTCGGCCATGGCCATGACATAGCCTGCAGCCCCGAGAGGGGAAGAACCCCCGTACGGGATCAGGCAGGGGTTGAGTCCCTCCTTTCTGAGCGATGAGGCGACATTGTCGAGAGTTTCGCCCCGGCGATCGGACCCTGCCCAGTGTATGCGCGCGCCCAGGAGTGTATCAAGCAGGAGGTTCCCCTGGCGCATTGAGGGAGCAGCACCTCCCAGAACGAGGTCACACCGTTTCCCGGCTTTCGCGGCGGCCGCGGCGGTCTGCCTGCAATGGTTTGATTGTGCTGCCCCCGCAGTCAGGAGCGTATCAGCGCCTCCGGCCAGAGCTTCGGCGACGATAAATTCGAGCTTTCGGGTTTTGTTCCCGCCGAAGGCAAGCCCTGTCATATCGTCCCGCTTCATCAGTATGCCAGGCCCTCCCAGATACGCCGAAAGGCGTTCGAGCCTCTGGAGGGGCGTGGGTATGTCCGCCAGCGGGAACCTCGGGAGTTCGCGGAGGATAACCTGGCGCATGTCGATCCGATCAGTTGTCAATCCGGGGCGGGTGTATCGCCGGTCTGTGGGGCTTACTGTACTTAAAACCTCTCCGAAAATCAAGAATGGATTTTCCTGCCTCGGATGTTGAACCGCTCCCATGTCAGGGGAGACTGATATCGGCCTGGACGCCGATCTGCGCCGCACACATCGCGGGTGTTTCACGGAATGGTTCAGTGCCGCTGACCGATGCCTCCTTCACCGTGGCCGCGTACCTGATTGCGATGTCCGCCCAGAGTGCGGGACGGCATCGGAGCCGTATATACCAGCGGAGCCCCCGCCCGTAGAGCGGGGGGAGGGAAAGCTGACCCGGCAAACCCGACTCGTAATCGTAGAGACGCGCACCGTATCCGTCGGTGTGGAAAAGTGAGAACCTGGCATCGCAAGAGACGCGGGGGAGTGGTGCGAACACGATGCCGCCGCCGAGGAGCACTCCGTGCAGAACGTCTCCACCCGCTTCCAACGCCCTGACATATTCCATGACGGTGGAAAACGCAACGCTCTTCCCGGCACGGCGCGATGCCTCGCATCTGAAATGATCCTCTCCCGTCTTACCCCCGCTGCGCACCTCTCTTCCCCAGGCGTCCTCCGCCGCCACCTGTTCGTACGAGCTCTTCCGGGCGCAGCGCACAGAGAGCGTCCCTCCGGAAGGGATCACGGTCTCACCCGACATTGCCATTTCAATACCTCTCCGGGGGATGGGGGTCCGTGCGTCCGGCCAGGGGTGTTCGAACGCGTCGACATAGCATTCCAGGCGGATTCCGGTGGAGGGGAGGAGCCGCAGGGCCGCAGAGGCGCCTCGTTCGTTCCTCGTTTCGCCGTTGTCTCCCTCCCCGGAGGCGTGAAGATTGTCATAGGCCGGTTGATAGTCCCTGCAGCGTATCATGAGCATCTGTCCGGCGGCGGAGACAAGCGTCATGCTCCCCACACACGCATGCGCCCCCCCCTTCAGGAATGCACATTCGCCGGACAAAGAGAGGAGTCCCACTTTTCCGCTCACATCCGCCCCCCACGCCTCCAGACGATTCCCCGAAAATCGCATCCTGTCGGCGGGAGTAAACGACCTGTCGAAGGATGCGCGATACGCCGTGCATCCGGCAGTGAACGCTCCCGGAGACGAGTACTCGGCCCGGACGCCTATCACATGCTCCCGGAGTGCGTCTTTTTTGGCAACGCTCACTGCTGTCGAATACTCACCGCGGAAAAATCCTGTCGCTTCCCCACCGCTGTCCACATTCGCGCCGTACGACCTGTCGGAGAAGAAGAGCGCTCCCCTCAATTTCCCGATCACGGAGACCGCGATCGCCATCCCCCGGAGGAACCGGGTCTCGTCCGTGGAACGGTGCGGCGCTATCGCCAGCCCGTCCCCGGGGCGAAGACTCCAGGAATTTCTGACTGCGGTGGGACCCCGCCAGAGGACGAGCCCCTGGCCTGACTCCAGTTCGTAATCGCCGGCCAGAAGTTCGGTGACGCATCCAAGTCCCCGGAACGACGCGTACCCGGAGACAAGAGCTTCTTCCGTCCGCTCTCCCGCCCCTTTCGCGAAGAGTGCCCCCGCTTCCAGTCCGCCGGGCTCCTCCACGACGAGCCGGGAGGTGAACCGGAGGGGGGAGCCGGGCGTCGATGGATCGGAAGGCGAGTCCTCGATCCCCCGGGCACGGAACAGGACGCGACGCCGGGCGGATCCGCATGAGGATTTCCCTCCGGCACAGACGAACGGAACGAGGGCCCGGTACAGACGCTCCCCGCCTCCCCCGATTGTCAGAAGCTGATCCGGGAACCGGAATGTCCCGCCGTCCGCTCTGAATGCAAGGACAGCCTGAGCACCGGAGAGAGTGACGCAGGGAATCGAGAGAAGCTCTTCCAACGTGATGCTGTTCAGGTCATAGGGATGCAGCTGTCTCCAGTCGAGGGCCTCCATCAGCGCTGATCCGTCCGCATCATCCGACAGTTCTCCGGTCAGCTCGATGGGGAACCGCTCGTCGAAGTCCGCTCTGCGTGCGACGGTATCCTGCACCAGTACGGGGAGGAGAATCAACGTGAGGAGGGGGGGAAACGCCACGCCCTATGGCCCTCCCAGCCGCAGGGAAAGGCCGAAGCGGTGAGTAAACCCGAGTTCCTGATGGCGGGAGAACGCATACTCGATGTCGAGGGGGAGGATGCGAACGCCGACCCCAGCGGAACAACTCGAAGGATCCGTCGAAACCCCGGCCCGGAGGAAGAGGAGGTCTGCGACAGAAAGTTCGGCCCCCAGACGGAGTTCCGCGGGGAAACGCGGATCTTCGGCGATGTCACATGCAACAAGGAAACCCCCCGGAGGTGCGTACGCCAACCCCGCCTGAAAAGTCCTGGGGATGCTCTCCCGGGATTTTCCCGGGGAGGGGGCATTCCAGTTCAAGGCCGACGCCCCGAACTGCAAACCCGGGACAATCTGCCAGAGGACCCCCGCGTCGAGTCCGGCACATGACCCCTGGCCGTATCCGGGAATGGAAACGCTGTTCAGCGTGACCGTTCCCCCGACCCGCACTCCTTCTCCGCAATCGTACCCGCACGCTGCTCCAAGTGTGACTTCGCGGTAGAGCTCGTACCCGTAGCGGAGAGCGGACACCGAGGCTGTGAGCCGGCCGAACGGTTCGGCATACGCACACGCAGTCCGCCTGAGTTCCTGCAGTCCGAACGGAGAAGGAGCTGTGGAAACAGCGATTATCCTGACGGGCATTCCGGCCAGGGCGGCCGGGTTCATCAGCGCCCCCCAGACATTCCCGGCGATCGCCGACCCCGCTCCCCCCATCCCGCAGGCCCGGACGCTCTCGGGTTGTCTCTCGAACGCACCGGAGGATATGCCGGCTATCCCGCACACCATCGACAATACCGTCACACAGAGGAGCCAGTCCCTCACGCTCCACGCCCTTTTCTCCCCGTCCTGATGTGATACAACCGGATGCCGCGGTTTTCCGAAATGGGAGAAGGTGGCCCCGGCCACGCCAAAAAACGTCGTGGCCTCGGCTTGACCCACTTTGTCAAAACGCGTATATTGGGCTCACTCCCACAATCATGGTGTCAGTCG
Organism: Ignavibacteriota bacterium; assembly: GCA_003161955.1. Lineage (GTDB taxonomy): Bacteria > Bacteroidota > Ignavibacteria > UBA10030 > UBA6906 > Fen-1273. The sequence goes on from PMND01000074.1 coordinate 30,283, forward strand.
ATGAATACCATCAGGTCAGCAACCATCGTGGTTCTGCTCGTCCTCCTTGCGCTCGCTTCACCGGTTTCTGCCCAGCAGGTCGATGTCACGGTGCTTGTCAATTATGAGGCGATCCCCACAACCAACAAGGACCTCCTCCGTGATTTCGAAAACGACGTGAAGACATATCTGAGCAACTATAACTGGGGTCCCGGGAGCCCGGGCGACAAGGTCAAATGCACGGTCAACGTTTTCTTCCAGAGCGTCATCGGGGACAACCGGTATTCGGCGCAGGTGTTCATCGGGAGTCAGCGGGAAATCTACAAGTCCGCGCAGAGCACGGCGGTCGTCAGGCTCTTTGACGGGCTCTGGGAATTCACCTACATGAAGACCAGGCCTCTCAATCACAACCCGAACACGTATGATGACCTGACGAGCTTCCTCGATTTCTACATGTACCTCGTCATGGGGTATGACTTTGACACGTACGAGAGGCTCTCGGGGACGCCCCTGTTCCAGAAGGCGGCCGACGTCGCCAGCCAGGGGAGATCGACGGGTGAGAAGGGATGGCAGCCGGCGACTTCAGGATACTCGCGGGCCCAGCTGATCGACGAGCTCATGAGCACGACGTTTCAGCCCGTCCGTGCGGCTTCATGGTATTACCACTTCGCCGGGCTTGACTCCCTTGCGCTCAACAGGGATCGCGCCTCGAAGAACATTCTGTATGCCGTGCAGCTGATCGCCGACGCAAAGAAAAACGCCGATCCCCGGAATGTGGTCATCAAGTCGTTCTTCGAAGCAAAGGCAAAAGAGCTCGCCGA
>PMND01000103.1 GCA_003161955.1 Ignavibacteriota bacterium
CGGCTGTCCTGGTTGGAGAGGACAAGCTCCTTTGCGTATCCGGGATGGTCGTTGAGAGTGACATTAATCCCCCTGGAGCGGGTCCATTTCAGGAATTCTTCCGGGTGAGGAAATATGGGGCTCCAGTCGTAACTTCCGTGCCAGCCGCGGAGATGCCAGGCGTAGTCGAGGACCATCACGTCCAGCGGGATCCCCTCACTGCGGAACCTCGAGATGATCGAGCGGACGCTGTCAGCCGTGTAGCGATAGTCGTCGACCACTTTCGTGCCGGGGAGATACTCATAGTTGAGGTCCGTGGCCCACGAGCCGAGGACGTATTTCGGGATCATCGGAATCCGGCCGCAGAGGAGCGAGTACTCCCTGAGGACGTGCCGATAGTCTTTTCCGTACGCGAAAAAGTACCAGTCCTGATTCCCGGAGTCGCCTCTGGCGACGATCCATTGCGCGGCACCGTTCCAGAGGGGAGTCCTGCTGTCATCGAGAACGAAGTATCCGGAGCGGCTCAGAATCCCGGAGAGCTGTTTCGGGAGCTTCCCCTTCCGCGCACCGTCCAGGCTCGAGCTGATCCCGCCGAGGTTCCGGGAATCGGAGTCCCCCGGAGCCCATCTTCCTTCCAATGATCCGGCTTTCCATTCGACCGAGAGGTTCTCCCGCGTGAAAGGCCCGGTCCCGGTGCGGTATCTGACCGTCATCCCCTCCGATGAAAGGAGAATCCACCCGGAGTCTTCCCGCACGGAGACTTTCGGAGGAGTCCAATCCCGGTTCAGAACGACGGCCGTCTGGGAATCGGCGAACGCCCGGGAGGGAGAGCATTCGAGGCGAAGAAGCGTCGGAGAGAGTATCCTGATCCTGACTTNNCGGCTCCCCGCAGACTCCGGCACTGTTTCCAGGACAGACAAAGAAAGCCCCTTCCGCTTGAGAGCGTGAAGGGGCAATTTCAATGAACTCCACATCGTGAACCGGATTCCCGGGGCAGAATCAATGCCCCGTGCTTGAGTGCTGCAGCTATCCGGCTCGAACCCTATTCCACTCTGTATAATTCGCGGCGGCCGTCATTGACGAGCTCGTGGTATCCCTTCATTGCCGCCGCGACCTTTGGATCTGACATCGTTTTCTTGGGCAGTTCGGCCATTTCGTCGAGGGTCTTGAACTCCTGTTCAGCAACGACTGTCCAGTAGTTCTCGCCGCACACATCAGTGTAGATTCTCAAGGGGGGGTATCCCTGGCTCTTGAGTGCATCGGAAAGTACCTTGAACTTTTCGACCAGGTCTTTGACCTTCCCCGGCTTGCAGTGCATGATTTCCCGCGACATGAACATCGAGACCTCCGCTTTTTGTGAAAGGCATTCCGGATTGTGTTCTTAGAAAACCCCGGTGTCGCATGGAGAGTTCCCGTACCGGGCACAAAAGCCGGACCTTTTCGGGAGTGGGGGGGTAGATCGAACACTGCTAAGGCGTGCGCCACGTCTCACTCACATCATCGTGTGATGCGATTTTTGACGGGGCCGCAGGGACGGTGAACGCGCGCGCGGGCGGTTCTTGAAGCGGNNGAATGCGAGCGGAGCGAGGCGCCGGAGGGAGAGACCGGAAATCGTCCCGGGGTCAGGGTGAATGGCCCGCCTGACCCGCCATAAGCGCTTTCAACTCCTGCAGTTTCTTCCGGCCATTCTCGTTACCGGGGTTCAGCTCTATCGAGCGCGTATAGCTCCTGACTGCGGGGGGATACTGGTGATCTGCCATCAACGCCTCGCCGAGACTGTCGTACACGTTGAACGATCCGGGATAGGCTTCGACATTCATCTCGAACAACGTTATGGCCTCCGTCACCTGTTTGCGATTCAGATACGCATATCCCAGCGAGTTCATCTGCTCCTCGCTAAAGAGCACGGCGCCGGGGTCCTTGCTCCGCTGCGCGTGAAAATAGTCCACCGCCCGATCGACTCCCCCGCTCCGCAGGATCCCCTCGAACCCGGAATCCATCTTCCGCATGACAATCCAGTACTTCCGCAGATCGAATCTCGGAGTTGAGCAGTAGTAAATCGAATTGTTGTTCTCATCGGGCATGCAGTGCGGGTTTGTGAACACCGCTCTCAGTTCCACATGTTCAAACACCGATTGCAGCCGGGCATACGATACGCCGATTGCGACATAGCGCGCCGGGAATACTCCTCGCCTGAGAGCCTCAAAATAGTACCAGCCGTCGCCGGTGATAGGCTCGGGCAATCCGAACTCCGTTCTGTAGACGTGCAACGCCGATGCCTCACCCCAGTTCCCGGTCGTGACGCCGACAAGATAGGGGGAAGCGTCCTGCTCCTGGTGGTACACCGCGGCGACATCACGTGCCATCTCCTCCCAGCCGAACCGGTCGGCCACGTGCTGGGGAAGGTCGGTGATATGCCGGTCCTCCGTTTTCACGCCGGCATTGACGCCGACCGGCTGAAGATACCGGATGAGCGTGTCGACGGGAAGAAGAGGAACGGCAAACGGGAGGGCCGGCAGGCTCAACAGCACAAATGCCGCCGGCAGGGCGACCCTCGCCGTCAGGCGTGGTGATCCCGCTCTGGATCGCCTGTCAAACCATTGTTCAATCCAGACGGAGCCGGCGGCCACGAGAACGCTGTAGATCGCCATCATAAAATAGAACTGTCCGCCGAGGAAGAACAGCGTCACGCAAAGAACAATGTAGCCGTATCCGAAAAAGCGGAACGTTGACCATCCTCGCGCGAAGAGGAGCAGCACAAGCCCGAGCATCCAGACGGGTAGGAGAGCAATGTTATTCGGCAGAACCTGATTCCACAGAAATTCGAGCACCGGCGAAGCATGGGTCGTCCTTCCGGCATAGGTCGTCGCATACGAAAGAAAGTACCAGCCGTGTCCCCCTTGCCAGATCACGTAGGGGAGCGCGCAGAGCAATGCGATGCCGGCACCAAGCCATATCCACGGGCGGGCGAACCATGATCTTTCGCGGATCATCCAGAGCGAGAGGAATATCGTCAGTCCGAGAAACAGGATCGTCAGCTTTGTCATCATGCCGAGACCCAGCAGAACCCCGACCACAAGCCACAGGCGCTGGTCCGAACCTTTGAGCATTCTTACAATGAGGTACAACACGGCGGTCCAGAGGACAAACGTCGGGTCGTCATACGTGTAGAGCGAACCAAAAATCATAAGGCCGGAGAACATAAGAAACGTCCCGGTCAGGACCATGGCATACTTCTTCCCGCCGAACTCCTTGGCGATCAGGCATCCGAACACAATGACCATCGAGCCGCATGCGGAAGCGGCGAGATGCACGACTTTGAGCGAATGACCGAAGAGGAGCAGAAAGAGCTTCAGATACAGCGGCGAGCCGGGAGGCATGTCCAGATTCGAGAACGAGAACCCGTCGGCGATCGCGACATAATACATCTCATCCCGGAAATAGCCATACTCGGGGAGAAGCAGGTGAAAGACGATGTTTGCGAGCGCGAAACACGCGATGATCAATACTTCCGGTGTGAGGCGAAAGCGGCCGGGTTCCTGGAACATTTTTGCCGGGGACGATGAGTGATATGTACTATACGGATCTGTTTGCCGAAGGATTCACTTGGCTCAGGTGGAATGCGTGAAGAGCTGAAATGAGCGGGGGCAGGGAGGAAGAGAACAGGGGAACCTGAAGGGGTGATTGCCTGGTAGAATCCCGGACACCCCTTCAAGGTTCGTCCCCACCTCTCTACTCTGAGGAACGCGAAAGAAGGAATTTCTTCACGAGCTGGTCTGCGGCGACCTTGAAGGCAGTTTCGTGATTGTACGGAGTAAACACAGAAGCATCATCCAATCTCGCACCGTAGGAGAGATACATCCCCGCCAGGCTGGCCTTGTACGCGATCGTTGAATCAGCGCTGCTCCTGGCAACGTCGCTCAGCGTCTGAACGAGCCGGGAATACTCGCGATCCGGGAAAAAGCTCTTGTACTCGACCAGGTTGTAGATCGTCGATTCGACGATTCCCGGAATATTACTGCGCAGCGACGAGTCAAATGCCCTCATGAGCTTCTGAAAGTCGTACTTTGCGTAACGGGCTTCGTCGGGCTGAGCATGGGCCGTCACGGCGACGGATAGAGCTACGACGATTGCTGCGATTCCCAGAACTGTGCGTGATTTCATCTTCTCCCCCCCTGTTAGTGAAATGATTTGAACCCTCATGCCTGCTCTCTAGCGAAATCAGTGCCAGGTTCGGTCGATGCCGTAACCGGTTACGCTGAAAGGAGAAGGGGGGATGCAGGGATAATTACCACACATAGGTGGGTGCCACAGAGCGGTATGCCGCAGGGAGGATCGGCTCGCAACATCTTTAATTTCATTGGGTTGGGGGAAAAAACAGAACGTGGCTTCCGGCAGAAATGTGGCAGGTGGGCGCCCGCTCTGTTGGCCCGGGCGCCCCCAAAAAAGGAAGAATGTTCAAAGGTCGACTGTCTCACCCCTTTACGGGGCCGGATTACATCAAAGCAACAGCAGGAGAATCAGAACGATGATGATTAGAGTGACAAGACTGATCGTTATTACTTCGTCGGCCTGCTCCATCCCCTGCACGACGTAGTTGGAGAAGGCATTGAGCTGCGTATCTGCCACGCGCACGTAGCCATTCCGCCCTGCAAGCTCGTCCTGTCTCTCCTTCAGCGTCGCCTTGAAGCGAACAATTCCGATCGAATCGCTTTTCGAAATGAACGGCAAGCTCTGAGCCATGTCCAGAGCTCTGAACATCGTGTTGAATGATTCATCGAGGATCTGCCGCTTCTCGGCCGGATTGGATGTTGCTTTCGCCCTGGCTGCGGCATCGCTGAAGTATTTCTGGATATCCCCTTTTCCCCCCGCAAAAAGAGGAAGGGCCAGAACCGACAATATGACGATGGATCCAAGAGCTCTTCGTGCTGTCATGATGGCACCTTTCATAATGTTGAAACGAAAATGATGCCACAGTGGTCGCCCGGATCGTTGTGGCTCTAACTCATACGAAGCCAGCTGATATACCGCCAGAAAGAAATCCCCCAAAAGAATGGAAGGGGAGCTGGTCAGCGATTGTGTTCTTTTGCCCAGTTCTCGTGTTCCGGATGATCTTTGTTCACAAAGTATTTGGGATCCCGGCTGTCGCGAATCACCGGTTGATCCGTCTTGCCTTTGAACGATCCATACTTCGCCTGGTGGGCGGCGTTGTTCTGATACGGCTTATCTTCATTGACTACGGCTTTATAAGAATGGTACGGATCATAACCGGCGTAACTGGAGCCGGACGGCAACGAGGCCCCGTGTTTCCATGTTGATCCATCCCTGTAGATATACTGATGCTCGGAGACCGAATAGTACGAGTCTACATCGGGAATGTAATAGTAGTCGGCGCGATCATACCCTGTCGGTCCCCACACCGGCTGATCCCCGATATTGACGCCGACACTTCCATCCATGGTCCCCATCGTGCCCATACAGCCTATGGAGGTCACAGATATCCCTGTGAATACAAGGGCAGAAAGCAACCACATGCCGAGGTTCGGTTTCTTCATAATTGTTCGTCCTTTCATGACGATGAATGAATTCCTCTCGTTCCACGAACCTCTCAACTCTTGCTGAGAATGGATGAATCATCGTGGTATGATCATAAGTTTAACGATGATTGCGCCCATCGGAAATAGCCCACAGGGATGAAAGGGGGATTAGCCCCTTGTTTCGTCTCCGCGCAACGAAGAATGCATAATGACTCAACAGGAACGGCGAAAAGGATGCCAAATACCCTGGGAAAACGGTTGGGGGGGGAGTCAAAACAAAACCCCCTCCTCCGGTGTGCGAAGAGGGGGCTTTCTGATCCCGGAACGCGTCGCTACGACTGCGGCGTGTTTGAGGAAAGAATCAATTCGACACGGTGACGCCTTTCTCCTGAGAGAGGGCCATCATCTTGTCTTCGATGCCGTACACGTACTGCACAAACCGGGGATCTCTCTTCACCTGCCGCGTTTTGTCAAACGGGAGGTCGATCGCGATGTGATGGACGATCTTTCCCGGGTTTGCCTGCATGATATAGATGTCTGTCCCCAGATACACCGCTTCAGGAATATCATGCGTGACGAAGACGATCGTCGTCGCGGTGTTGATATGCCAGAGCCTTTCCCAGATCGTCATCAGCATCTCCTGCATCCGGAGCCGCGTGTTGACGTCCAGAGCGCCGAACGGCTCATCCATCAGCAGGAGGTTCGGGTTGGAGACAAGACTCCGGGCGATCGCCACCCTCTGAAGCTGGCCGCCGGAGAGAATCGGATACTGCGCGTATTTGTCGGCGTGCTTCTCGAGATCGCATGCCTGAATGTACGACATCGCCTGCTCCTTCCGATCCTTCCTGGCAACCCCCTTGATCTCGAGCGCCAGGGTCACGTTGTCGAGGACCGTCAGCCACGGAAACGAGCTGTACTGCTGAAAGACCATCCCCACGTGATCTTCCTCCCTCCTCGGCTTTCCGTAGAGGAGAACCTGACCTTCCGACGGCTTCTGAAGACCGGCGATGTAGCGGAGTACAGTTGACTTGCCGCAGCCAGAAGGCCCGAGCAAACAGATGAACTGCCCCTTCTTCGGGACATTTTCCACCATCAGGTTGAAATGCTCAATGACAACGGTTTTCCGGCCTTTATCGTCCACGTACCACTGTGAGACATCCTTCAACTCGATGATACCCTGCGTTGCGATCATTTTTCGTTCGCATATTTGTATTTGAAGAGGCGGCGATCCAGCCAGATGAAGATCTTGTCCTGAGCCACACCGATGAGAATAATGACGAACAGGCACGCAAACACCTTGTCGAGTCTACTCTGCCGGGAGGCACGGAAGATCAAGGCTCCGATCCCCCCTTCGTTATTGATGAGCTCCGCCACGATGATGTAGGTCCAGGAAATGGCCGTCAGAACCCGGATGTCGTCCGACACTTTAGAAAGTACGCCGGGAAGAAACACTTTCCATATGATCTGTAACTTGCTGGCCCCGAGCGTCTCGGCAGTCTGCACATAGACATCATCAAGCTCCCTCACCCGGGCGACAACCACGGGAAGAAGGTAGACGAATATACCGAACGCAAGGAACTGGACCTTCATATTCATGTAGATCCCGAACCAGGCGATAAAGAGCCCGGTGACCGCTGTCAGGGGAATGTACCTGATCGCCTCCAGCGGTCGATTGAAAACCGCCCCCACCTGGGTGAACAAGCCCACTGCAAAGCCCAGGGGGACAGCCAGGAGGGTCGCCCAGACGTATCCGAGCAGGTTGATCCTGATCGAATACAACGTGTTGAGGACGATGAGATCGTGAAAGTGGAGCTCGGGAAACGACCTGAGGACCTCCATCGGAGACGGGAGAATGGCGATCGAATCGATCCGCATCGCGACCAGCTGCCATGCGGCCAGGATGAAGATCAGTCCGCCAAGTTCATACAACAGGTGAGTCCGTTTCGGCAGACCCTCACGCAGTTCAAGCATGTATCATTCTCCGTTCCGTGAATTGGTAGTACCGGGAAAGATCCGGAACCTGTGCTCACTGACCGAGCAGCTCGAAGTCCGTCCGGCGGTTCCGCTGCCGGCCTTCGGGGGTGTCGTTGTCCGCGACCGGTTTGTCCGGACCGTTGCCGAGAACCACGAAGCGATTCCTGCCGAACCACTTGTTGAGGTAGTCCGCAACAGCCTGGGCCCTCTTGCGCGAGAGCGCTTTGTTCATCTCATAGCTCCCCACGTTGTCCGTGTTCCCTTCAATCCGGATACGGGCATCGCGGAAGCCTTTGGCCAGGTCAAGGAAGTCGGTGTCGATCTTGTTCCTCGCGTCGTCAGTCAGTGAGGACGAACCCGAAGCGAATTCGATGGTGACCTTCTTTGTGCTGATCGGCGTCACCGTGGCAAGCTCGGGGGTAGGCGCAGTAAATTTCGCACCCTCTTCCGAAGCCTGGTCCGCCCCCGCGATCTTGCTCGAGCGGATGAATGCCGGGTACGCGACGGTCCGCCAGGGCGGAACCCCGCCGGTGATATAATACTGTCCCTGGTTGTCCTTCGTGCGTGCAAACGATTGCGCCATTTTCATGTAGAGCTTCTCTCCCGTCACGCCGCCGAAGTTCCCGTTGACGTCAAAGAAGTCCTGGTTGTCCCCCAGTGTCGCCAGCCGGGCATTGTTGATCGCCGTCAAGCAAAAATCGAGCGGCTGGTTGAAGCCGTCCGCCAGAAGTCCGGCTGCTTCCTTCTTCACGCCCGGATCCGAATTGATCGCGCCGTTCCCCTTCATCGTCCCTTCGACGAAAGCCCTGAGGGCGTCGTTCTTGTTTTCGACGGTCGACTTCGTGGCCAGCCAGACGTCGGCGATGATGTGGGAAGCCTTCTTCGTGCTCACAAGGACCTTCGACCCTTCGATTTTTGCCACGCAGTCCTGGTCATCGGGGGACCAGACAACCGCCGCGTCAACCTGCTGCTTCTTGAACAGGTCGGCCGCATCGATCCCGTTGGAGACGGGAATGATCGTCACATCTCCCCACCCGACTTCCCCCGCATCCATCAACCAGAGGAGGAGCGTGTGCGAAGGTGTCATCGGCGCCACCGCGATTTTCTTCCCCTTCAGGTCAGAGACCTGGTTGATCCCGCGGCGGACGACGATGGCGTCTCCTCCACGGGACCAGTCGATCTGACCGATCACCTGGGGCTCAAATTGTTTCAGCCCGTTGATCTCGGTCGTGAACGCATCGATCGTGCAGAATCCCAGAACGTCGATGTCCCCGCTCTTCCATGCCTCGCGGCTGGCGTTGAAGTCGTCAATCAGCTTGAACTCGACAAGCTGGCCGTATTCCGTATAGAATTTGCTGCTTTTCGAAGCCTTGAACCCGCCGTTATAGTAGACTGCGCCGGCAAATCCACCCCATGTGTTGATGCCGACGATCAGCTTCTCACCCCGGGCCGCTTTNNCCAACGAGTTTCGAGAACACCGTGAGACGATCCATGGATACGTCCTTTCCGTCATTGAATGTTATTTATTCAGCAGATCCTTGTATGAATTGTCGCTCGTCTTCGACGCTTCCTTCGAAACCTCCACCAACTTGGCGTCGACAGGACGCGACTGATCGAGCGGGTTCAGCTTCTCGGAACCGTCGGTCAGGAGCAGCGGGAGCCCTTCNNCTCATGGCGGACCTGAACGCGTTGAATCCCGTCCGCATTTCCTGCCGCTGCGTCTTGATGTCCTCGACCTGGTTCGTCTTGTCCAGGATGACCACCTTCGCCGCCTTGTCCATCTTCCCGAGGATCTGATACAGGGTGTCGAGTTTCGCGAGAAGACTCTGGTACTTCTCAATCCGCGCCTTGAGGCGGCCCGCTTGATTGGTATAGACGGCTATTTCGGCGGCACTCAGGCCTTTCTTCTGTGCGGCCTTCGCCAGGTTCAGTTGATCGTCAAGCTCCTCTTTTGCCCGGTCAATCGCGTCCGACAGCTTCCGCTTGGCGCCGGACAGCGTCTCGATCTGGCCCTCGAGGTTTTCGAGCTGCTTCCGCAGGTGGGAGACATAGGTCTCTATGATCCCCACCGGATCAATCTGTATGAACAGCCCGGTGATTCCTTTCATGATGGATTTGTACAGATACCATGCGAGATTCCGCACCTGGGGGTCCATGATGAGGAACACGAGAATGAAGAGACCGACACCCAGGAGACCCAGGGTAAGCAGGTTCTTTGTCATTGTGATGAGGTATGGCAACAGGTAATACAAACCGTATCCGAGGGCACCGAGAATGGCGGCTCCGAAAACCAGACCGGTCTTCCCCTCTTTGCGGCTCCAGAACGATTTCATTCCTGTCGTCGACACCGTTGATGGGAGCAGCGATGAGTCTACCATTGCAATCTCCTTACTTTTTGTGTTTCGCGGTTGAGGATCCCCCTGCGGCGATAGCCGGGCCAAGATACATGTTGATCTTCTGCTCGTCCGCCTGAAGCTGCTGCTTCATCATGCGGTACGCTTCCATGAAACTGTTCTCCTTCTGCTTGAGCCTGGCGTTGACTCCGGCAAGCTCGCCCTGTAGTCGCTCGATGTTTCCCTGATTTGCCGTGATCGCCTCGGTCAGCTTCTTGATCTCGGCTGAGTGATCATTGTTTTCTTCGGTCAGTTTCTTGATCTCGTTTTCCTTTTCGACGACTGAATCGCCGATCGTGGCGTGCAGCGCTTCTTCAAACTTGTCCTTTTCGGAATCGAGGATCCCGCCGAAGTAGCTGAACGAACCTATGAGTTGATTGACATCGGAGCCTGTCGCCTGAAGCGTCGCGAACGCCGCCTGGAACTTGGTCGCCTCGTCCATGGGGAGCTTTTCCATGTTCTTCAGGGCCTTTGAGAAGGCGAGATAGGTCTGCTGGCCCGGAAGATCAGCTTTGTCCAGAGCGTCGTTGAGTTGCTCGGTGAATGGCGCTGTATCAAGGTCCGCGGCGACGGGAGCAGTTCTCGG
>PMND01000088.1:0-19390 GCA_003161955.1 Ignavibacteriota bacterium
AACCCTCGATAGACTTACGCCTATACTAGTTTTCGAGACTAGCGCCTTCAACCACTCGGCCACCTCTCCGACGTAGAATGAGAAAAATGTAGGGAAAAAAGGGACAAGCTTCAAGGGCGGCGCACCAGGAGCACACCCCGGCCGCTCTTCCGCCGCAAAGCCTCTTGTTCCCGCTTGCGTATCGCCCGCTTTTTTTGTACTCATAGAAAAAGCATTCTCCGAATGAATCGATCTCCTTTCGACCGTCAGGAGCATGACAGCTGCGGCGTTGGGTTCGTTGCCACACGCACGCGTGCATGCTCGCACCAGATCCTGCAGGAAGCGCTCAACGCTCTCCGCTGTGTGGAACACAGGGGGGCGTGCGGAGCGGACCTTGTGACAGGGGACGGTGCGGGCATCATGGCCGACATCCCGTTCGACCTCCTCGGATACAAAAGGGGGGAGGTGGCCGTGGCGTCCCTCTTCATGCCGCGTGCGGAAGAGCGGATGAACCTCTCCCTGGAGATATTTCAGAGCACGTTCCGCTTTTTCGGACTGGAGATCGTCGCCTACAGGGATATCCCCATCGACAGTTCCGTCCTCGGCGAGGAAGGGCTCTCTTCCATGCCTTCGATGAAGCATGCGATCATCCGGCGCCCCAGGCACTGCCGGACCGACGCGTCGTTCGACAGGCTTCTGTATACCGCGAAACAGGCTGTCCGGAGCAAGCAGTCGGACCAGGGGATCAACAAGGAGTTCTATTTCACCTCCCTCTCCGGGACGACAGTCGTCTACAAGGCACTCACGCGCGCCGATGCGCTCGACAGGTTTTACCTCGACCTTAAAGACCCCCGGTTCGTCACCCGCTTCGCGCTGTTCCATCGCCGGTTCAGCACAAACACGCGCACCTCCTGGGACAAAGCGCAGCCCTTCCGGCTCATCGCTCACAACGGGGAGATCAACACGATCGCCGGGAACCGCTCCCGCGCCTTCTCCAGGGAAAAATCACTCGGTCTCCCGAGGGACCAGCTCGTCACCCATGCCGGGATCAGCGATTCAGGGAGCCTGAACGAGATGGTCGAGGCGCTGATGTACAGGAGCAGTATCCCGCAGATCGAGGATTTGCTGGCGATCATGATGCCTCCTGCGCACGGGCAGAGCGACTACTACAAATTCTGGAGCCGTGCGATGGAGCCGTGGGACGGCCCCGCAATTATCATGTACTCCGACGGGAGGAGCATCGGAGCCCGGCTGGACCGGAACGGCTTCCGCCCTTCCCGCTGGGCCCTCACGGATGAGACGTTCTACCTCTCCTCCGAAGCCGGAGCATTCGCCATTGATGAAGGGCGCATACTGGAGAAAGGGATCCTCCACGCCGGGACCGGGGTAAAGGTCGATCTCACCAACGGCCGTATCCACTTCCGGGATCCGAGCCTCTCGCGGGAGAACAGGGACGCGAGGTTCGACCCGAGGACGATCCCGGTGGGAAGCGTTGCAGCGCCGGACCGGGGTGAGCCGGTGAGCATGTTCCGTAAAACGCTCTTCACGCTGACGCAGGAGGAGCTCGAGAAGATCGTGTATCCGATGGCGGCGGAGGGGAAGGAGCCGATCGGCTCGATGGGAGACACGGCCAGGCCGAACGTCTTCTCGTCCGAGCCGCGCCCGTTCTTCGATTATTTCTACCAGAATTTCGCGCAGGTGACCAACCCTCCGCTGGACTACCTGCGGGAGAGAAACATCACGGACCTCCGGGTGTTCCTCGGCCGGCGCCCGAATATATTTTTCGCCAAAGACCTGCTTCCGCTTGAGGAGGCGCTGGAGCTTCCCGGTCCTATCCTCAGTCTCGGGCAGATGCGGTTCATCGAGGCGCTGAGCCACCTGCGCCCGTCACAATCCCACATCATCCCCAGGATATTCCCGATGCTCTTCGAGAGGGACGGAGGGGTGGACGGGTTCCGCCCCGCCGTGGATGCCCTGGCAGCGGCGGTGTTGCAGGGAGTCGAGCAGGGGGCAAGCGTCATCGTCCTGAGCGACGAAGGGGCTGACTTTGACCATCCACCCATCCCCGGGCTGATCGGTCTCCGCGCCGTAGTCCGCGCTCTGAACGAATCGGGACTCCGGCTCCAGACTTCCATCGTGATCCATTCCGGCGAGGCCCGGACGCCGCACCACGTTGCGGCGCTCATAGGGTTCGGCGCGTGCGCGGTCTGCCCGTACCTTGCTCTCGAGATCGTGCGCAATGACGAACACGAGTCGTTCCGGCGCCTCTCCCCTGACATACGGGAGCGGAATTATCTGAACGCGCTTGAATCGGGGCTCCTGAAGATCATGTCCAAGGTCGGGATCTCCGTGGTACAGAGCTACATGAGCGCCAAGCTCTTCACTGCGATCGGGCTGGGGAGCGAGCTGATGGATAACTTCTTCCCGGGGAGCATGACTCCCCTGGGGGGGATCGGTTACGAGGAGTTGCGAACAGACATTCTCGAGAAAACCGCTCTCGCCGCAAGCCCCGAGTACAGCGGGAAGCTCCTCAACACGTACCAGTTCCGCGAGCACACGCGGGGGACGATGGGGGAGAAACACGCCATGACGGCCGCCCGCGCCGCAATTGTCCACCGGATGGTGCGTGACGACATCGCGGAGGATGCGCGGTCGGATCTTTACCGGCAGTTCCTCGCCGTGGGAAAGGAAGCCGAACCGGTGAGCATTCGCCACCTGTTCGATATCAGGCCTGTCCGCGCGCCGGTGCCGCCCGGTGAAGTCGAGTCGAGCAAGGATATTCTCTCGCGTTTCGGATCCGGGGCGATGTCATTCGGAGCGGTGAGCGCAGAGAGCCAGCGAGACGTCATACTTGCCATGCGCGAGCTCGGGGGGCGGAGCAACAGCGGGGAAGGGGGAGAGAACCCCTTTTATGAAAAAGAGGGGATCACCGCCTCGACCAAACAGGTCGCGTCGGCCCGGTTCGGGGTGACCGCCCGGTATCTGGTGGCCGGGAGAGAATTGCAGATCAAGATCGCGCAGGGAGCGAAGCCGGGGGAAGGGGGGCAGCTCATGAGCGTGAAGGTTGACAGGGATATCGCGCGTGCGCGGCACTCCCTGCCGAACGTGGACCTCATTTCTCCTCCTCCCCTCCATGACGTCTACAGCATCGAAGACCTGAAGGAGCTGATTTATGAGCTGAAACAGGTGCATCCTTCCGCTCCGGTCAGCGTGAAGCTGGTCTCCGGGAACGGGATCGGCACGATCGCTGTCGGCGTCGTCAAAGCGGGGGCGGATATCATCTATATCGCCGGAGGGGACGGCGGGACCGGTGCGGCGACCCTCGGTTCGATGAAGCACGCAGGGCTCCCCTGGGAGTTCGGACTCATGGAGGCCCACAGGGCCCTGTGTGAAAACGGATTGCGGGGGAGCGTGGAACTGCGAACCGACGGTGGCCTCGTGACCGGGAAGGACGTTGTCATCGCCGCCATCCTGGGAGCGGAGGGGTTCGATTTCGGGAAACTGCTCCTGGTCGCAGAAGGGTGCATCATGGCCCGGATTTGCGAAAAGAACACATGCCCTACGGGGATCGCCACACATGATCCGAAGTTCAAGGCGAAATACAAGGGGCGCCCCGAATACATCTCCAGGATGCTGAGGATCATCGCCGATGACGTGCGGAGCATACTCGCCGGCCTCGGTGCAACCTCGCTCAAAGAGGTCATCGGCAGGACAGATCTCCTCCGGGTCTCCCCCGCACACGAGGAATTTGTCACGCAGCGAAAACTCAGCCTCGGTTTCTTTCTCTCGGGCCCTGCCTTCCCGCTCCCCGCCCGTGTGGGGCGAACGGAGGAACCGGTGGGGGACCTCAACAGACGGATACTCGAAGACGCGAGGAACGCGATCGGCTCAGGAACGACTCTCAGTCTTTCCTATCCAATCACCACCGCGGACCGGGGCGTGATGGCGACTCTTTCGGGCGAGATTGCCCTTCGTCAGAATCGGAGCAATGCCTCCGCGACTGCACCCGGGAGCGGACCAACCATGGAGGATATCCACCTCGAGTTCACCGGAAGCGCCGGCCAGGGCTTCGGCGTCTTCCTCGTCGACGGCATCCACGTGGTCCTGAACGGCGAGGCAAACGACTCGGTCTGCAAATCGATGTCGGGCGGGAGCGTCGTCATCCGCCCGCATCCCCGTTCGACGAGAGATCCCGGTGAAAGTGCCATCATCGGCCACTGTGCGCTGTACGGTTCGACCGGGGGAACACTTTTCGTGCACGGACAGGCGGGGGACAGGTTCGGCGTGCGGAACAGCGGCGCCGTCGCTGTTGTGGAAGGAACAGGCCTGCATGCCTGCGAATACATGACACGGGGGACGATCGCGATACTCGGCCCCGTCTCCTACAACGTCGGGGCCGGGATGACTGGGGGATCAGTCTATCTCCGGCGCGATCAGGCCTCAATGATAAACACCGGGTACATCGTCCCGCGCGACATGGAGGATGCTGACAGGGAGGAGTTGAGGGAGCTCATCACCCGCTACTGGGAAAAGACCAAGAGCCCCCGGGCGAAGAGCATTCTGGAGGGGGAAACTGATATCAACGATCTCTATTTTAAATGCGTCCCCCGTCCCCGAGACTGAAGAAATGACCGAAAAAATCCTTCATTCTGCTTGACAAACGGTCCCGGGGGGAGTATATTGCATGATAATGATTCTGAACGGTCAAAATAGCTCTTCTCGCACCTCTCACGCCGGCTGGTGGTGGCACGTGTGTGATTTTCCCGGTGAAGCAGTGAGGAGCTAACGGCCCATATCAACGCCTGAATGTCAACCCTCTCTGGTTCGCCAGGGGGGGTTTTTTTTTACTTTCCGGACCCCATGATCACACTGGAAGAGTTCACGCATCTCGCACAGACGGCGAACGTGATCCCCCTCGTCCGTTCCCGGCTTGCGGATCTCCACACACCCGTCTCGGCGTATCTCGCGCTCCGCGAGCCCGGGAAGGGATCATTCCTTTTCGAGAGCGTGGAACGGGACGAGAAAATCGGACGGTTCTCCTTTATCGGGGTCGATCCGTTACAGATGATACGTGCACGGAGAGGGACCGTGGAGATATCAGGAGCGGGGGGGCGATCAACAGCCGCGGGGAACATTTTCGACGCGCTCGCGACGGAGTCAGGACGATTCCGCCAGGCGGGCGTCCCCGGTATGGACGGTTTCCTCGGCGGGTTTGTGGGATACATCGGCTACCCGGCGGTCGCGCGGCTCGAGCGGATCGAGCTGCATGAACCGGCCGTCGGAGAGGAAGACGAGGCGGTGTTTGGTCTTTTCGGGTCTCTTCTCCGGTTCGATCACCGCCGCCAGATCGTTCTGCTCGTGCACAATGTCCTGCTGGACGGCAAACGGACGGTGGATGAAGCGTACAATGAAGGGCGCAAGGCCCTCGACGCGATGGAGCTGAAGTTCCTCCGGTCCGTTCCCACGTCGCAATCATTTACCTGCGACATGTCGGCCCCACGCGAGTCCACTGACGAGCAGGGGTACTGCGCAGCCGTCGCCAGGGCGAAGCACTACATCACCGAGGGGGACATATTTCAGGTTGTTCTTTCGCGACGCGTCAGTTTCCCTTTCAGCGGAGACCTCTTTGCTGTGTACCGTGCTCTGAGGATGATCAACCCTTCCCCGTACCTTTTTTATGCCGATTTCGGTGAAACGCAGCTCGCCGGCTCCTCCCCGGAGGTTCTGGTCAGGGTTGCCGGCGGGACGGTCGAAGTGCTCCCGATCGCAGGGACAAGACCGCGGGGAGAGACGGAAGAGGAAGACGAAAAAATGGAGGCGGAACTCCTCGGTGACGAGAAAGAGCTTGCCGAACACGTGATGCTTGTCGATCTCGGGCGGAACGATGTTGGACGGATCAGCAGGTTCGGGAGCGTGCACGTCCCGGTGTTCAAGCGTGTCGAACGGTATTCCCACGTCATGCATATCGTGTCGGAGGTCCGTGGAACGTTGAAGGAGGGGGCCGGTCCCCTGGAAGCGCTGAAGTCGTGCTTCCCCGCCGGCACCGTCTCCGGTGCCCCGAAGGTCCGTGCGATGCAGATCATCAATGAGCTGGAGCCGGTTTCGCGCGGGGTGTACGCGGGTGCGGTCGGGTACCTCGGATTCAACGGTTCGCTCGACACCTGCATCGCAATCAGGACCATCGTCGGTCATCGCGGGACGCTCTCCATACAGGCGGGGGCGGGGATCGTGGCGGATTCGATTCCGGAGAATGAATACCGTGAGACTGTGAACAAATCCCGGGCGCTCCTGGAAGCGGTCAGAGGAGCCGCCGGCGGATTGAAAACGCTGGGCTTGAGANNGAAGTGTGCCGGAATGACGAGGTCTCGCTGGACCAGGTCGCGTCGCTTGCCCCGACGCATATCGTCCTCTCGCCCGGTCCCGGGCGTCCGGAAGAAGCGGGGATCACCGTCCCACTTGTGAGGCGATTTGCCCCGTCAATCCCGATACTCGGAGTCTGCCTGGGACATCAGGCCATCGGTATCGCCTTCGGAGCGAAGGTCGTCCATGCCCCCACCTTGATGCACGGGAGGACATCCCCGATCCACCACACGGGGGACCCGCTGTTCCGGGGAATGATGAACCCCTGCACGGCAACGCGGTATCACTCCCTCGTGATATCGTCGGAGGGATTTCCACGGGAGCTGGAACGGATTGCGGCGACTTCCGAGGGGGTGATCATGGGAGTGCGGCACCGGACGTATCCCACGATCGGTGTCCAGTTTCATCCGGAGTCGATACTCACGGAGGAAGGGGATCTGATGATGCGCAACTGGATGGAGGTGGACGCATGACGATGAAACAATTNNGCCCAAATCGCGGGGCTCCTTGTTGCTCTGCGCGCGAAGGGGGAGACGGTGGACGAGCTCGTGGGGTTCGCCCGTACGATGCGTGAAAAATCGGTGAAGGTGAAGGCGGACGATCCTCATGCGATCGACATGTGCGGCACCGGGGGGGACGGGCTCGGCACGTTCAACATATCGACTCTTGCCTCTCTCGTGGCTGCGGGGGCGGGAGTGACCGTGGCAAAGCACGGGAACCGGTCGGTATCAAGCCGTAGCGGGAGCGCGGATCTCCTCAAGGCGCTCGGCGTCGACATCTCGATTCCTCCGGAGCGTGCCGGGACCTGCATGAATGTCGTCGGTGTCGGGTTTCTGTTTGCCCCGCTCTTTCATCCGGCGATGAAATACGCGGCGAAGTCACGGGCGGACCTGGGGGTCAGGACGATATTCAATCTTCTCGGCCCTATCACGAACCCGGCCGGCGTCACGAAACAGCTCGTCGGGACGTACCGGAAGGAAGCTGCATTTCGGATCGCGGGGGCGCTTGCGCGGCTCTCCACCGAGCGGGCCTGTGTGGTGCACAGTGATGACGGCATGGATGAGGTCGCCGTTTCGGGCGAGACATCCGTTTTCGAAGTCAACGGCGAGAGCCCGACAAGGAGCTACACGGTGTCCGCCGGGACATTCGGGCTCACGGACCACCCCGGGTCCTCCGTAGTCGGCGGTACGCCCGAGGAGAACGCCCGGATCGCCCTGAATGTTCTGGAGAAACAGAAGGGACCTCACCGGGATGTGGTGCTGGCAAATGCCGCGTTCGGCATCTATGTTGCCGGAAGAGCGGGGGACCTCGCCGAAGGGAGCGCGCAGGCGGCAGAATCCATCGACTCGGGGCGCGCGATGCAGACGCTCAAGCGGCTCGTGGAGTATACGAACCGGCCATGAATTTCCTGAGCGCCATACTCGATCATACGCGGGGGGAGGTCGCCCGGAGGAAATCGCGCGTCTCCCAGCGCGCTCTCCGGGAGCTGCCGTTGTACAACAGAAATCCTCTCTCCCTTTCCGCGGCCCTTCGCAAGGCATCACCCTCCGTGATCGCGGAAATCAAAAAGGCCTCGCCATCGAAGGGAATGATCTGTGCCGATTTTGATCCCACCCGCATTGCACAGGGGTATGAGGCGGGGGGCGCGTGCGCCATCTCCGTTCTGACGGAGGAGAAGTTCTTCCTTGGATCCGTGGATGATCTCGAGTCGGTACGGGGCGCGGTGGCGCTTCCGATTCTCCGGAAGGACTTTATCCTGGATCCGTACCAGATTCACGAGTCAAAATCATCCGGCGCCGACGCGGTGCTTCTCATCGCGGCGGCGCTCGGACACGGAGAGCTTGCATCCCTCCTGGAGGAAGCGCGTGCCCTGGGCATGGAGACGCTGGTCGAGGTTCATTCCGCCGGGGAACTCGAATCCCTCCGGGGGCTCGATATCCCTCTTATCGGGATCAACAACAGGGATCTCGTCACGTTCAAGACCGACATATCGCTCTCGGCTTTTCTTGCCCCGAAGCTCCCCGCGCAATCGCTCGGCGTCAGCGAGAGCGGCATACGCACCGGTGCGGACATCGGACGTCTTTCGCGGGCGGGGATTCACGCATTCCTCATCGGCGAGCACTTCATGAGCTCGAAGGACCCGGGGAAGGCGCTCGCGGAACTCCTCAGAGATGCAGGAGAAGCATCTGAATGATCGTCAAGATCTGCGGGATCACGCGCCTTGAGGACGCTCTTGCCTCTGCAGAAGAGGGGGCGGCCGCTGTGGGGTTCATTTTTGACAGGACGAGCCCCCGGTACATCGCTCCGGCCGCCGCCGCAGCCATCATCGTGAAGCTTCCACCTTTCATCTGTCCGGTGGGGGTGTTCGTCAATGAACTCCGGGGAGAGGTCCTGACGACGATCGAGCGAACCGGAATACGCTGTCTGCAGTTTCACGGAGAGGAACCGCCGGCGGACACCGCCGGCTACCCCGTGCCGGTGATCAAGGCGTTCCAGGTCAGCGATGAGTTTGACCCGGCGGTGATGGCATCATACCCGCTCCCGGCGTATCTTCTCGATACGTCCGTTTCCGGGATGCACGGCGGGACAGGGAAGACATTCGACTGGCGGAAGGCGCAGGAAGCATCAGGATTTGGCAGAATCATACTCAGCGGCGGCATCACTCCGGAGAACGCCGCCAGAGCCTCCCGCATGGTCCGTCCGTACGCGATAGACGTGAACAGCGGTGTTGAATCCTCCGCCGGGATCAAGGACAGACAGAGAATCAGAAGCCTTTTCGAGAATCTCCGCAATGCGTGAGAGCTCGCTCTTATCCCCAATTGAACCGGAGCCGCAATGCTGATACTGATGAAGAAAGAGGCGACAAGGGAAGACCTTCTCCGAGTCAGGGAGAAGATCGAGACTATGGGATTCCGGGCCCATGAGATCCCAGGGGCGCAGCGGATTGCAATTGGCATCACGGGAAATAAGGGGAAGATCAGCCCCGAACAGTTCACGACGATGGGGGGCGTGGATGACGCAATCCCGGTTTCCAAACCGTACAAACTTGCAGGGAGGGACGCGAGGAAGGAGAACTCCGAGATCAGCGTCGCGGGGGAGCTGATCGGGGGGCGCGAGCTCGCGGTCATCGCGGGCCCCTGCTCCGTCGAAAGCTGGGAGCAATTGATAACCACGGCCCGCGCCGTCAAGGAGGCGGGAGCGAAATTTCTCCGCGGGGGGGCGTTCAAGCCCAGATCATCCCCCTACACATTTCAGGGGATGAAGGAAGAAGGGCTTGTGCTCCTCAGGGAAGCGAAGGCCGAGACAGGGTTGAAAATCGTCACGGAGGCCAAAGACGTGGTCACGCTCCCCGCGGTCGCCGAAGTGGCGGATATCATCCAGATCGGCGCCCGCAACATGAGCAATTTCAGCCTCCTCGAAGCGGCGGGGGACCTCCGGACGCCCATCCTCCTGAAGAGGGGGATATCTTCGACGATAGAAGAGCTCCTGATGGCGGCGGAGTATATACTCGCGCGCGGGAACCTGAGCGTGATTCTCTGCGAACGGGGAATCAGGACGTTTGAACCCGCCACCCGGTACACACTCGACCTCAATGCGGTCCCTGTCGTCAAGAAGCTCTCTCATCTGCCGATCATCGTCGATCCGAGCCACGGTATCGGCATGTGGGACGGGGTGACAGCGATGGCTCTGGCCGGCGTTGCTGCGGGGGCGGACGGGCTGATGATCGAAATCCACCCTCATCCCTCGGAGGCCCTCTCCGACGGATACCAGTCCCTGAAGCCGGAGCGGTTCAGGGAGCTCATGGAGAAGGTTCGCCGTATGGCGGATGTCCTCGACAGGTCGGTTGCAGCGGAGGTCCCTCAATGACGGGAGAAGAGAGAGAGGCGGTCCTTTCGTGGCCTGACAGGAGGGGATATTTCGGCCCCTACGGCGGACAATTTGTCCCTGAGACTCTCGTTCCTGCACTCCGCGAGCTCGAGTCGTTGTACGAGTCTCTCAGGAACGACGCCTCCTTTCAGGGAGAATATCACCGTCTGCTGACCGACTACGCGGGGCGCCCGACGCCCCTCACGTTCGCCGCGCGTCTGACCGCACACTTCGGGAAGGGAAGAGTGTATCTGAAACGGGAGGACCTCTGCCACACCGGCGCGCACAAGATCAACAACACGGTGGGGCAGATCCTGCTCGCGATGAGGTCGGGGAAAACGCGCATCATTGCAGAGACCGGGGCGGGGCAGCACGGCGTTGCAACCGCGACCGTTGCGGCGAAGATGGGGCTGGATTGCTGCGTGTACATGGGGGAGGAAGATGTCGCGCGCCAGCGACTGAACGTCCGGCGGATGGAGATGCTCGGCGCCACGGTGGTGACCGTGCGGACGGGGAGCAGGACTCTGAAAGACGCGACGAGTGAGGCGATCCGCGACTGGGTTTCAAACGTGAAAGATACGTTCTATATCATCGGTTCGGTCGTTGGACCGCACCCGTATCCGCTGATGGTCAGGGATTTTCAGTCGGTCATCGGACGGGAGACCTCCGCGCAGGTCTTGGAAGCCGAGGGGAAGGCTCCCGAGTACCTCCTCGCCTGCGTGGGGGGGGGGAGCAACGCGATCGGTCTGTTCCATCCCTTTCTGGGCTCGTCTGCCATCATGACGGGCGTCGAGGCGGCGGGAGAGGGACTCGACACAGGGCGGCACGCCGCGACCCTGACAAGGGGGCGGCCGGGCGTGCTTCACGGTTCGCTCAGTTATCTCCTGCAGGACGCGAACGGGCAGGTGCAGCTTGCGCATTCGATCTCCGCGGGACTGGACTACCCCGGAGTCGGCCCGGAGCACAGCGCCTTGAAGGATTCGGGGAGAGTCCGCTATGTCTCCGTTACCGACTCGGAAGCGCTTGAGGCCGCCCGTCTTCTCTCGAGGCTTGAAGGGATAATACCGGCCCTGGAGACCGCCCATGCGCTCGCGTATCTGAAGACGATGATGATGGAGACGCGGGATGACGACGTCGTCGTCGTGAGCCTTTCGGGGAGGGGAGACAAGGACATGGAGACATATTCAACGCACAGCGAGTAACGTACCGGTCATGAACCGACTGACAACAGTTCTCTCGACTCTGCGGGAACGCCGGAAAAAGGCGCTGGCGCTGTTCCTGACGGCGGGTTACCCCGCAGCAGATTCCACACCGGGACTTGTCCTCTCGCTTGCCGCGGCGGGGGCCGATATCATCGAAATCGGGATGCCGTTTTCCGATCCGCTCGCCGACGGTCCGGTGATACAGCAAAGCTCTGCAACCGCCATTGGGAACGGCGTCACGATCACGGGGATACTCGACGGCATCCGGAAGATCAGGGAGTCCTCCACTGTCCCGCTTGTGCTCATGGGGTACATCAATCCGATACTGAGCTACGGGTCCGACCGATTTTTCCGCGATGCCGCCTCTTCCGGTGCCGATGGCGTGATACTCCCCGAGTTGACACTGGAAGAATCTGTCCGTTTCAAAACTGAGATTGACCGGAACGGACTTTCGCAGATACTCCTCGTGGCACCGACGACCCCTTCAGAGCGGATAACCGCGATCGATGCGGCGTCCGGCGGGTTTCTCTACTGTGTGTCGACGACAGGAGTCACCGGCAGCGCCGGGAAGGGGACGCCGGAGGATTTCCTGTTCCGGGTGAAAGCCTGCGCGAAGAAGAACCCCGCTCTCGTGGGGTTCGGCATCTCAACAGCCGCGGAGGCGAGACACGCCGCGCTCCTGAGCGACGGCGTGATCATCGGGTCGGCACTCATCAGGCGCCTCTCGGAAGGAGAGCCGGTCGCTTCCATAAGCGGCTGGGTCAGATCCATCCGCGAAGCTCTCCCGGCGACCTGAACTTCGACCCGGATCACGCATTACTTGACATTGCCCACGCGCTGTTTTATATTCGATTGTCAGTTTTCGATTTTCAGTTTTCAATTCTCAATCTTCAAGTAAATCCTTCACATAGTTCGGTGTCCCGCCCCCGGGCGGGATGAAAAGGGAATTCCGTNNCGCCATGAGCCAGGAGACCTGCCGGACTCTCCCTGTACGCCTTCGCGGGAAGGAGGGGGATCCGCCGTGCTCGCCTATGGCGTCCTGGACCCCCGTCGTTCTTCGTGAACGCCGGGGTAAATTTTTCCAGGACGATCATGAACACTCACCGCATTTCCTCTTCATTTGTCCACCTTCTGCTGATTCAGAGTTCATTCGGTTCGCCGCCTGACAGCACGCAGGCGCGGGGACTCACCCCCGACACGCTGGCGCCCGGCTACACGCTGAACGAAATTGTCGTGACCGCCACGCGCCGGGGAGTCGCATCCTCATCGGCTCCGTCAGTTGTGAGCATCGTCTCCCGGGAGGAGATAGAAGCGATGCCGGGAACACTCCTGAGTTCCGTCCTCTCCTGGACCCCCGGCATGTCGCTCCGGGCGTATGGTGGTGGTGCTTCGGTACAGACGATTTCCCTCCGCGGGATGTCGCCGGAACACACGCTCCTCCTTGTCGATGGCCAGCGTTATAACTCGTTTCAGAACGGGCTTGCAGATTTCGGGGTGCTTTCCTCATCCGCTGTGGACCATGTCGAGATAGTCCGGGGGGGCTCGTCGGCCCTCTACGGGTCTGACGCAGTCGGGGGGGTTATCAATGTGATCACGCGAGCCGCCGCAGAGGGGATTCATGGGTCTGCCTCCACGATGCTCGGTTCGACACACAGCAGCGCCTCTGAACTCCGGCTGGAGGGTGGGGAAGGAGACATCGGGCTCCGCGGCTCCCTCAGGAAAGAACAGGGGAGGGGAGATTACGAGTTCAGGTTCAACGACGGCAGAACCGAGACCACCCTCACAAGGGGAGGAGAGGATTATTCGCTCCTCAGCGGTGACCTCCGGGCGGACTGGAGGGTCAGTCCGACACTCCGGAGCAGGGCNNCTTCGAACGGGAAGGGGAGGCTCTGGGACAGGCTCGAGTATCTCCGCGGAGGAGTCGACTGGGACGCGGGCGGTGGGCTTTCGCTCCGTGTGAACGGAACCGCACACTACGGTTTCGAGCACTATGATGATCCCGGACAGCTCCTGAACGGCGCCCCGCTGCACAGCCTGTACGCAAACCACGATGTCATCGTCACGCCGGAGGCGCTCTTCGATTTCTCTCCGGCGTTCTCCGGACTTGCCGGCGTGGAATATGCACGGGCTTCGCTCCAGAGCAGCGAAATAACGGATGCCGTGAGGATACAGAAGAGCGCGTTCCTGAGCACCGGGCATTCTCTCTCTCTCCCGTGGCAGGCGCCTTTTGAGATTATCCTCTACCCATCGATACGGTACGACACATATTCAGACGTTGCCGGCGCTGTCAGCCCACGGCTCGGATTGAACATCGGTCTCCTCCGGGATCCCGGGCTCCGGTTGAAGGCGAGCTATGGAAGGAGCTTCAGGGCGCCGGTCCTGAACGACCTCTACTGGATAGAGGGGGGGAATCCCGCACTGAAGCCCGAACGTGCGCTCTCGTTCGATGCGGGGTTCCGCTGCGACCTGGACGTCGCGGGCTCGCTCCGCATCGAAGCTTCGTACTTTTCGATCGACAGCAGGGACAGGATCGTGTGGGTCCCGGCTTCCGGGACATTCTGGTCTCCGAAAAACATCTCCTCCGTCACCTCGCGCGGCGAAGAAGCAGAAGCGGTCTGGACCGGATTCGAAGGGGCGATTCGCCTGACGCTTAACGGGACGTGGACCGACGTCACCAAAACGAGCGCGGACTTCCCGGGAGATCCCACGGAGGGGAAGAGGCTGATCTACGAGCCCGCTCAGACGCTCAACGGAATTGCAGAGGGGAGGATGGGCTCCGTGACGCTTCTCCTCCGGCATTCGTGGATCAGCTACCGTTACACAACGGAGATCAACGACAGGTTCCTCCCGGCATACTCGCTCGAATCCGCCGCCATCAGATTCGGGTTTCCGGTCGGACCTTTTGGTGCGTCGCTGAAAGCGGAGGTCAACAACATATTCAACACTTCCTACCAGGTCGTCGCCCTCTACCCGATGCCGTTGCGCGAGGTCCGCGTGACTCTGGAGGCGGGACTATGAAAACCCGGGCTTTCGTTGGTGCATGCGCCGCGGCTCTGATTTCTTCGCTGACCGGATGTGTCAAAGATCCCGTTTCCGCCCTCAGGGAAGTTCCGGTCCCATCCGCACGCGGAGTCTACATCATCAATCAGGGGAATTACGGCCGCGCCAATTCTTCCCTGTCATACTATGACCTGACCACGTTCCACGTCTATAATGATGTCTTCTCCGCTGTCAACGGAAAAAATCTCGGCGACGTCGCGCAGGTGATGACGATCAGAGGCTCATCCGGCTATGTCGTCGTGAACAACTCGCAAAAGATTGAAATCATAGATCTGGCTACGAACCTGAACACCGGGACGATCTCCACCGGGAGCGGGTCGAGCCCGGGTCCGATGGCATTTGTCAACGATACGCTGGCGCTTGTGACAGATCTCTACGCGAACGCTCTCATGCTCGTGAACGTTCCGGGCCGGCGCGTGACCGGGGCAATCTCCGTTGGGGCAAACCCGGCGGGGATCGCAATCTCACAGGGGAAGGCCTACGTCTCGAATTCCGGGTTCGGGATCGGGAGGACAGTCTCCGTCGTCTCACTCCAGAGCCTCTCCGTGATACGCACGGTCGGCGTCGCTGATAATCCGTGCGGCGTGGAGATCACCCCTTCCGGAGCGGTATACGTGGTCTGCGCCGGTGCATATGATTTCACCAACCCGGCGAATGCCACGCCTGCGCGTATCATGGTCATCGATCCCTTGTCCGATGTCGTGACCGATTCGATATTCATCGGGGGGCATGCAACGGATATCGGGATCGGCAGCGACGGCATCGGGTATGTCCCCTCAACGACGGAGGTCTTCCGGGTGGATACGCGCGTCCACAGGGTCACCGGAGTGTTCAAGGAGGGTTCGTTTTTTGCGGTGGGGGTTGAGTCGGCCTCCGGGGACGTGTACCTCGCGGATCCGAAGGACTACATACAGCCGGGAACCGTCTCGGTGTTCGCCCCGAACGGACAGATCCGGACACAGTTCGATGTGGGTTTGATCCCGGGGGCATTCACGTTCAAGCAATAATGGCCGCCAGAGAACGGCGGGACCTTCAGCGTGGAGTTTGTCTCCGGTTTTCGCTACATTTGCGGATTCACAATACTCTCCTTGCCGCGGGATCACGCATTGTCCACCGTCCGAGTCCGCTTTGCCCCCAGTCCGACCGGCTATCTGCATGTCGGCGGGCTCCGCACCGCCCTCTACAACTACCTGTTTGCCCGCCGGAACAAAGGGGTGTTCGTGCTCCGGATCGAAGACACTGACCGGAGCCGTTACGTGGAGGGGGCCGTCGAGAACCTGATCCGGACACTCAGGTGGGCAGGGCTGGAGTTCGACGAGGGACCAGGGAAGGAAGGCGGGGCGGGTCCGTACATCCAATCGGAGCGGATCGCGACATACCGCACACACGTGGAGATGCTGCTGGCTTCCGGCAAGGCCTACTATGCGTTCGACACCCCCGAAGACCTCGAAGGGATGCGGAAGAAACAGGAGAAGCTTCAGGTGGCTGTCCGGGACTACCGGCGTGCCATGGATATGCCGGCGGAAGAGGTACAGCGTAAGCTGGCTGCCGGGACTCCGGCGGTCGTTCGGATGAAGATGCCCTCCGGAGAGACAATTGCGTTTGAAGACATCGTGCGCGGAGTCGTGGAATTCTCGAGCGATGGACTCGACGACCAGGTCCTTCTGAAATCCGACGGATACCCCACCTACCATCTGGCAAATGTCGTGGATGACCACCAGATGGGTATCACCCATGTTATCCGCGGCGAGGAATGGCTCCCGAGCACACCAAAACATCTCCTCCTGTACCGTTACTTCGGATGGGAACCTCCCCGATTTGCGCACCTTCCCCTGCTTCTCAATCCGGACAGGTCGAAACTGAGCAAACGACAGGGGGATGTCGCGGTCGAGGAGTACCGGAACAAGGGCTTCTTCCCCGAAGCGCTCGTGAATTTTGTGGCGCTCCTCGGCTGGAACCCGGGGGACGAAAGGGAAATATTCACACTGGAAGAACTCGAGAAGGAATTCACCCTCGACCGGGTGGGAAAGTCGGGCGCCGTATTCAACGCCGACAAACTGAACTGGATGAACACGGAACACCTCCGCCATAAACCGGATGCGGAATTGCTCGAACTCACCCGCCCGTTTTTGGCCGGGTCGGGGATCACGGATGTTCCGGACAGCTACATGCTGGATGTCATACGGCTGCTGAAAGAACGGGTGGAGCGCCCCGGAGAATTCGTGACAACCGGGATCTACTTCTTCAGGGACCCGGAATCCTATGATGAGCAGGCGAAGAAGAAACACTGGAAACCGGAGACAGCTTCGAGAGTGCGGCAGGTGCTCTCGGCGATCGGGGACCTCGCATCCTTCTCACCGGGAGACATCGAGTCGGCGGTGCGGACAACTG
Source organism: Ignavibacteriota bacterium (assembly GCA_003161955.1). Taxonomy (GTDB): domain Bacteria; phylum Bacteroidota; class Ignavibacteria; order UBA10030; family UBA6906; genus Fen-1273. The sequence goes on from PMND01000088.1 coordinate 16,860, forward strand.
CGACCGCACTGGGGATCGGTGCCGGAACGCTCATACACCCGCTCCGTCTGACGGTCACCGGCGTCGCTCTCGGGCCCGGTCTCTTCGAGCTGATGGCGGTCCTCGGGAAGGAAACATCGCTCCGCCGGATCGAGAAGGGACTCTCCGCCCTCGGTTGATTCTCGCCCCCCCTTTGTCTATATTTTCGTATGAGAGAACTCGATATCATCCGTCTGAAAAACGCGGCGTTCTATGCGTATCACGGCGTGGCGGCTGACGAACAGAACCTCGGCGGGAAATTCGAAGTGGACGTGGACATGTGCTGCGACCTCTCGGCGGCGGCGGAGAGCGATTCATTAAAAAAGACCGTCGATTATGAGAAGGTGTACGCGTACATCCAGCAGACGGTCCTTTCGAAGAAATACTATCTTCTCGAGAGCCTCGCACACGCGATCGGACGCGGATTGATCCGGGAATTCTATAACATCGAGACCGTCACCGTCCGTATCCGGAAACCGCATCCCCCGGTCAAAGGGGTGATAGATTTTGTCGAGGTGGAGATCACGCAATCACGATGATGTATCGCGTGTTCCTGGGCCTGGGATCGAATCTCGGGGCACGACAGGATTTTCTCAACAGTGCGGCGGTGGAAATCGCGCGGCTTCCGGGTGGCCGTCTCATGTGGTGCTCTTCGGTGTATGAGACCGAGCCCTATGGGAACACGGCACAGGGGAAATTCCTGAACGCCGCAGCCGAGATCGAGACTCCGCTTGACCCGCCCGCGCTGATGGGTGAGGTCAAACGAATTGAGAAGGCGCTGGGGCGGACTGTCTCCGGGCGGTGGGGACCCCGCGAGATCGATATCGACATCCTCCTGTACGACGGCCTCGTGCATTCCGGCGATGGTCTGGAGGTCCCGCACCCCGGGCTGGAGCGGAGAAAGTTCGTGCTTGTCCCCCTGAGGGAGATCGCCCCGGACCTGATTCATCCGGTCAACGGCATGACGGTGTCCGAGATGGCGGCTGCCTGCCGGGACAACTCGCGGGTAGTGAAAACCACGTACCACATCCGAACCTGAAAGTCCCGCCGCTCTTGGGCGGGACTGACACGCCCGGTGAATTCATGCGGGCCGGAAAGTGGCGCCTTCGGCGCCATCGGTGATCCCGCCGCCCATAAGCGGGAGTAACTCTGCTAACGTCCGGAGAAATGTTGGATATACAGGATTCGCTCCAGGATTTGATCGGGCAGACCGACATGCGCTATATCGCCGTCGAAGGGGTGATCGGCGCAGGGAAGACGACATTATGTTCGATGCTGGGCGAGACACTGGGCGCCCGTGTCGTGCTGGAACAGTTTGAGGAGAACCCGTTTCTCAGGGATTTCTACAAGGACCCCGAGCGCTATGCCTTCCAGACACAGATATTCTTCCTGCTGACCCGCTACAAACAGCAGCGCACCCTCTCACAGGCAGACCTGTTTCACCGGTTCCTTGTGACCGATTACATTTTCGAGAAGGACAAGATCTTCGCGTACCTGAACCTGGAAGACGAGGAGCTCAAACTGTACGAGACCCTCGTGGGGAGCATCGAGCACAACATCGTCCAGCCCGACCTCGTCGTCTACCTGCAGTCGAGCGTCCCGAGGCTGATGGCCAACATCAGACACCGCGGCCGTTCCATCGAGGAATCCATCTCGGAGGAGTATATCCGCGACCTGAACGAGGCGTACAATTACTTCTTCTTCCGGTACAAGGCGACCTCGCTCCTCATCGTGAATGCCGCGGAACTGGATTTTGTAGGGAACCCCGGGCACTACCGGGACCTGTTATCGCAGATTTTCCGTACAAACCGCTCGGCGGTGGAGTATTACAACCCGGTCGTGAAAAAGTAAGGAGGGAAAAGCGATGCTCTTCCGCATGATTCTGTATGTGATGGTCGGCTACTTCGTCTATCGCCTCGTCCAGGCCGCCGGCAGGATTATGTCTCCGGGGAAGCGCACGGAGAGTCCCGCTCCCCCCCCGGAGCCGCCTGTGCAGGATTTTAAGGACATCAAAGACGCGGATTTCGTCGACATCACGCCGAAGGAGCGGGGAACGGAATCTCCCAAAGGCTCATAGCCGGCGCATAACTCGTGTCCATCCCGCTCGAACGCCTCTTCAAGCGATGCCTTTCCGCCGGTCTTCGTCTCGCCCTGGGCTCTGCCGCCACTGAAACTCTCGATACGCGATTCGCCCCGGGCAATTCTCCCCGCATATTCGTCATCCGGCAGCACAACCAGCTCGGAGACATGCTGTGTGTCGTTCCGCTCCTCCGGGCTCTCCGCCTGCGCTATCCGGAATCATGGATCTCCCTCCTGGCGAGTCCTGTGAACTACGAACCGATGGTGGGGAACCGGTATGTGGATGAAGTCATCAAATTCGACAAGCGGGAGTTCGTCGGGAGGGAAGGGGGGAGCTTGCTGCACTTCCCGGGATATGTCCGGCTGCTGAGGAAGAAAAGGTTCGATGTCGCCGTCGTCCCCTCGACTGTTTCGACGTCGTTCACGAGCGATCT
>PMND01000088.1:19532-76796 GCA_003161955.1 Ignavibacteriota bacterium
TCGCTTTCCGCCGCAACAGTTATCACCTCCGGCCCCATGGACGAGGAACCCGTCAGAGGGATGGCTGGAGCTTTGCACAGACCATTCGAACTCATTAAAAATCAACCGATTAGAGCCGTTGCTTCAGCGATCCGGTTTGCAGATCTTGTTGTGTCGAACGACACGGGGATAATGCACGTCGCGGCAGCGGTTGGAACGCCCGTCCTCTCCCTCTTTGGCCCCACCGATCCCGGCGAGTGGGCACCAACCGGGGAGAGGCATCGTTATATCAGGGGAGAGGATAAGGACATCGGGAAAATCCCGTTCGATGTCGTCCTCCGAACTGCCAAGGAGATGCTCAGCAGGGAGCACGACGGGAGCACACCAGGAACGTGATAAATGACAACTGACCATGTTCTGACCGGAACTGACTTCACGGAGGGGATCCTCCGCCTGAAGTCGGAGATGCACGCCGTGATACTGGCTCATTACTACCAGGAAGGGGAGATACAGGATGTTGCGGACTTTGTGGGGGACAGCCTGGAACTCGCCCGGCGGGCGGCAGCGACGGATGCCGAAGTGATCGTGTTCGCGGGAGTTCACTTCATGGCCGAGACCGCAAAAATACTGAACCCCCGCAAACAGGTCCTCCTTCCGGATCTGAATGCGGGGTGCTCGCTCGCAGAAGGATGTCCCGCCGACAGGTTCCTCGCCTTCCGCCGGGAACACCCCCGGCACGTCTCCATTACGTACATTAACTGCTCGGCGGATGTGAAGGCCGCGAGCGATATCATCTGCACGTCGAGCAATGCAGAGAAGATCATCCGGCAGATTCCGCCGGACAGGGAAATCTTCTTCGCTCCGGACAGGAACCTGGGAAGATATTTGATCAAGAAGACCGGCCGCGACATGCTGTTGTGGGAAGGGTCATGCATCGTCCACGAGACATTCAGTCTGAGGAAACTCGTCCAGCTCCAGATGGACCATCCCGGCGCCGAGCTCATCGCCCATCCTGAGTGTGAAGAGCCGGTTCTGGAGCGGGCCCGCTTCATCGGGTCGACGAGCGCCCTGCTCAAATACGTGCAGACCTCCGCTGCGGGACAATTCATCGTCGCGACCGAGTCGGGGATACTCCATCAGATGCAAAAGGCGGCGCCGGACAAGGTCTTCATCCCCGCCCCGCCGGAAGCAAACTGCGCCTGCAACGATTGCCCCTACATGAAGCTGAACACGATGGAAAAACTGTTCGCGTGCATGAACAACCGCTCGCCGGAGATCCTCCTCAGCGCGCAGGTGATGGAGCGTGCGCTGGCGCCGATCCAGCGGATGCTCTCCATGAGCTGACCCCCCCCGGGGATACCCCTCCTGTTGTTGAACCTGTGCGTTCTCTTTAGTATATTTACCCGATATTCTTCATATCCTACCCGAGATGGCCTGAACGATGGACCGCATTTATATCGAAGACCTGCCGGCGCACGAGGGAGAAACCGTCACGATCAAGGGCTGGCTGTATAACAAGCGCTCGAGCGGCAAGATACGCTTCCCGGTCCTCCGCGACGGCACCGGCTACCTCCAGGGGGTGGTGGTGAAGGGGAGCGTCCCCGAGGACGTGTTTACCCGGTTCGATGAGCTGACCCAGGAGACTTCGCTCTCCCTGACAGGACGGATCCGGAAGGAGCAGCGCGCCCCGGGCGGCTTTGAGATGGACGTGAGCGACCTCGAGATCATACATGTTGCGAACGACTATCCCATCACTCCCAAGGAGCACGGCATCGATTTTCTGATGGACCGTCGTCACCTCTGGCTCCGCTCCAGCAGGACACACGCGATACTGAGGATACGCCACCAGGTGATCCGGTCGATCCGGGAATTCTTCGATTCGAGAGGATTCGTTCTCTTCGACGCACCGATTTTCACCCCCGCCGCCTGTGAGGGGACGTCCACGCTCTTCGAGACCGACTATTTCGACCTGGGGAAGGCGTACCTCACGCAGTCCGGCCAGCTGTACGGGGAAGCCGGCGCCATGGCCTTCGGCAAGGTATATGTCTTCGGTCCGACGTTCCGCGCCGAGAAATCGAAAACCCGGCGTCATCTGACAGAATTCTGGATGGTGGAGCCGGAGGTCGCGTTCAACGATCTGGACGACAACATGGATCTCGCGGAGGCGTTTCTCGAGCATATCGTCCAGTCGGTCCTGACGCACCGGCGGGCCGATCTCGAGACCCTGGACCGGAACACCGCGATGCTGGAGAATGTCCGGCGCCCCTTCCCGCGCATCACGTATGACGAAGCCGTGGAAATCGTCAGAAAATCGGGGGTCGATTTCCAGTGGGGGAACGATCTCGGAGGGACGGACGAGACGACCGTGTCCGCCCAATTCGACCGCCCCGTCATGGTGCACCGCTATCCGGCGGAGGTCAAGGCTTTCTATATGAAGAGGGATCCGAAGAACCCGAAACTCGCACTGGCGGTCGACGTGCTCGCCCCGGAGGGTTACGGGGAGATTATCGGGGGGAGCCAGAGAGAAGACGACCTGACGGCCCTCCTTGGCCGGATCAAGGAACAGAATCTTCCGCAGGAGGCTTTCGAGTGGTACATCGACCTCAGACGGTACGGGTCCGTGCCGCATTCCGGCTTCGGTCTCGGAGTCGAGCGGACTGTCTCGTGGATATGCGGGTTGGAACACCTGCGCGAGGCGATCCCGTTCCCGCGCATGATCTACCGGCTGAACCCCTGAATTACGCGCGGGACAGGCCGGCATTGCGCCGGAGAGACACATGAGAACACATCTGATAGCATCCCCAGCATGCTGAAAGTCACCGACCTCAGGAAAGAATTCGCCGCAGTGGTCGCAGTGGACGGCGTCTCATTTGAGGCCGGGAACGGTGAGGTGTTCGGTCTCATCGGCCCCAACGGCGCAGGCAAGACGACGACGATCCGCATGATACTGAACATACTCGTCCCCGACGGGGGAACCGTGACATACGACGGAAGAGGGTTCTCCGACGAAGTGCGGAACCATATCGGCTATCTCCCGGAGGAACGGGGCCTCTACAGGAAAAGCAAGCTCCTCGACACGATCGTCTACTTCGCCGGCCTGCGCGGGATGAAGCGGGCCGCCGCGAAAACGGAGGCGCTCCGCTGGCTCGGCAGGTTCTCCCTCGAAGCGTACCGGGACAGGAAAGTGGAGGAACTGTCGAAGGGGAACCAGCAGAAAGTCCAGTTCATCTGCGCGATCATTCACGATCCCTCCATCGTAATACTCGACGAGCCGTTTTCGGGACTCGATCCGGTCAATCAGATAGTATTCAAGGACATCTTTCACGAGCTCCGGGCCGCCGGGAAAACGGTCATCTTCTCGACTCACCAGATGGACCAGGCCGAGAAATTGAGCGACACTCTCTGCCTCATCAACAGGGGCCGTGTCGTGCTCGGCGGGACCGTTCGCGATGTGAAAAGGAGATACGGTACGAACTCGCTCCACGTGGAATTTTCGGGGGACGGCGCATTCATGAGCGCGCTCCCGGGAGTGCGGCGTGCTCTCCTGTATGCAAATGCCGCGGAGCTCGAGCTGGAGACCGGGGCGACGATCCAGACGATGATCGGAGCGATGAACGGAAGGATCGCCATCACCAAATTCGAGCTTGTGGAGCCGTCGCTCCAGTCGATATTCATCCAGACCGTGGGAGATTCGAATGCGGCCGCCCCCCCGGCGGAGGCCGCATGATCACAAAAGTCGTCTCGGTCGCCCGCTGGGAATACCTGGAAAAAGTGAAGAGCAAGGCGTTCCTTATCGGGCTTTTCCTGACGCCGATTCTGATGGTGGGTCTGGGTGTCGTCCCCACTCTCCTCATCACCCGGGCGGACACTAGGACGAAGATCATCGGCGTTATCGACCCGAGCGGCGCGATCGTGACTCCTCTGGCCGATCTCGTCCAGGCGCGGTACCGACTCGCGGACGGCAGTCCGAACTACGTGATCCGGCCGCTGGCGGTGGGGCCGGCCGCCGACGTGCAGTCCGCAGCCGCAGAGGCGGACAGGGAGACCGGCTCAGGCGAGATCGAAGGATACTGCCTTCTCGGGCCGGCGGCTGAGGCCGATTCCGCCGTCGAGTACCGGTCCAAATCCGTCGGCGACATCCAGCTCGTCGAGAATCTCCAGCAGGCGATCCGGATCGTCCTCTCGGAACGGAAGGGGCTCTCGATGGGGCTCGACATGTCCGTGATCCGCGCTCTGAACGTCAAAGTCGACATGAAGCAGGTGAAGCTCTCCAAGACGGGGGAAAAGGAAGACTCGGGGTTTCTCCAGGTGTTCTTCACGGCGTATGTGTTCCTGTTTATGCTCTTCCTGCTGATCGTCACATCCGGCCAGCTCCTTGTCCGGAGCATCCTCGAGGAGAAATCAAACCGGATCGTCGAAGTGCTTGTCTCCTCCTGTTCCTCGACGGAATTGATGGCGGGGAAGGTGCTCGGCCTGAGCGCCCTCGGTTTCACGCAGATGGGGTTCTGGGGGCTCATCGGCGTCATCGCAAGCCTCTCTTTCGGCGTCGTCCTCGTCACGCCGGGGATCGCCGCGCTCCTCGTCGTCTATTTTGTTCTCGGCTACCTCTTCTATGCAGCAGTGTTCATAGGGGCGGGGTCCCCCCTTACCACTGAGCAGGAGGCGCAGCAGGTGACATCGTATCTCGTGATGGTCCTTGTCGTTCCGATTGCCCTGGCGTTCCCCGCCATGCAGAACCCCGACGCGACATGGCTGAGGGTGCTCACGTTTATCCCGTTTTTGACCCCCACGATGATGGCACTCCGTATCCCCATACAGATGCCCTCACTGTGGGAAATCCTGGCGACGATCCTGCTGATGGTCGTCTCCATATTCATTGCGATGGTGGCTGCAGGACGGATTTTCCGCATCGCAATCCTCTCTACGGGCAAGAGCCCAAAACTCGCCGAGATCTTCCGGTGGGCAAAGGAAGGATGACGAACCAATGATCAGGATACGCTTTGCAGCGACGGCACTTCTCCTGGTGTTCTATGCGATCCCGGCCCGCTCCCAGGCGGTCCTCCCCGAGCGGGGGCGTGAAGGAGGGCTCAGGGAAAATGTCTACGGACTCGGACTGGCGGTCGGCGCATGTTCAGGGATAGGGATCAGTTTCCGGCAGCATTTTCCGGGATTGGTCAGCTACCAGCTGATCGGTGGAATAATCAAAGTGGACAATCAGACATCGTATGCCTTCGGCGCGGAGCTGCAGTACGATTTCATCCGGGGGGCGGGAGTCAGGTTTTTCGCTGCCGGGGGAGTGGGGTACTACTACTCGGGCGACAGGAGAGGGAATGAAATCGACGGTCCCGGCCGGATCGGCGCCGGCATCGGCGCGGAAGTCCCCATCCAGGGGGGCTTCCATATCTCAGGGGAGCTTCTCTTCACAGTCTTTTCGGATGGGAACGTCCTCCCGCTTCCACAGGTCGGCATGCACTACTATTTCTATTGACGGCCGTCTTTGATTCTCGGAAAAAAAAGCGTATGTTCTTTCACCATCGTTGATCCTTTGATCCGCCCTTGACCGTGGAATCCCTCGTCTTCTTTTTCCTCGCAGCATTTGCGGTGACCACCGCCGTGCTGATGGTGCTGCAGCGCAGCCCCCTTGTGAGCGCGATTTACCTTATCGCGAATTTCTTTGCGCTTGCCGCGCTCTACCTCCTGCTGCGGGCGCAGCTCCTCGCCGTCCTCCAGATCGTGGTGTACACAGGGGCCATCATGGTCCTTGTCATTTTCGTGATCATGCTCCTGAACCTGGGCGACGAGGCGCGCATCCATCCCCGGATTGCAATAAGGACGTGGGTCACCCTCGTCCTTGCCGCCGGTTTCCTCTCAGAGATCGCCTATGTCTTCTCTCTGGCGGGCACGCCCGCGGAAGGGACTGCCCTCGCCGGCGGAGCGGAGTCGCTCGGGACGGTCGAGAGCATGGGGGGGGCGCTCTTCGGAAAATTCCTTCTCCCGTTCGAAGTCACATCGCTCCTCCTCCTCGCGGCGATACTCGGTGCGGTGGTGCTGGCAAAGAAGAAAGGCTGACCCGGTCGTGGACATCCCCCTTCCATACTATCTCTGCCTGAGCGCCGCCCTGTTCGTCGTGGGGGTGGCGGGAGTTCTGACGCGCCGGAACGCGATCGTGGTGTTTATGTGCATCGAGCTCATGCTCAATTCCGTCAACCTTGCGCTCATCGCTTTCTCTTCGTTTCTCGGTTCAATCACGGGCCAGGCGCTCGTGTTTTTCGCGATGGCAGTGGCGGCTGCGGAGGCGGCGGTCGGACTGGCAATCGTCATCGCGATCTACCGGAACAAGCAGACGGTGGATATCGACGCGATGAACATCCTGAAATGGTGACCGGCGCATGATCCTCATGCAACTGACATGCTGCGCGGTTCTCTTCCCCCTCATCGGGTTCCTCTTCAACGGACTGATCGGGAGAAAGATAAAAAACGAAGGGATCGTCGCCGCCGTGGGCTGCGCCGCGGTGGGGGCGGGATTTGTTGTCGCCTGCATCGGATTCTTCCGGATGCTCGGCCTCCCGCCGGAACAGCGGACGCTGACGCTTGACCTCTTCCCCTGGATCGTCGCCGGAGGGTTCCGGGCCGACGTCGCACTCCAGTTGGACCAGCTTTCCGTCGTCATGATGCTCATAGTGACCGGCGTGGGATTCCTGATCCATGTCTATTCGGCCGGCTACATGCACGGTGATCCCGGGTTCTGGCGGTTTTTTGCCTATCTCAACCTGTTCATCTTCTCGATGCTCACGCTGATACTCGCGGACAATTTCCTCCTGATGTTCCTGGGCTGGGAGGGGGTCGGACTCTGCTCGTACCTCCTGATCGGGTTCTGGTATGACCGGAAATTCGAAAAAGGGACGACGGGCGACGCGGCGAAGAAAGCGTTCATCGTCAACCGGATCGGCGACTTCGGATTCCTGACCGGCATCTTCCTGATCTACGTGACATTCGGTTCGCTCAGATTTCAGACCGTCTTCACGCAGGCGGCCGCCATGACCGTGGGGACGCCGGTGCTCCTCTGGATCACGCTCGCGCTCTTTGTGGGCGCCACGGGGAAGTCCGCCCAAATCCCCCTCTTCGTGTGGCTCCCGGACGCGATGGCAGGTCCGACGCCGGTGAGCGCGCTGATACACGCCGCGACAATGGTGACGGCGGGAGTCTACATGGTGGCCCGCTGCTCCGTCCTGTACGCGCTCGCCCCGGTCTCCATGGGCGTCGTTGCATCGGTGGGGGCCGCCACAGCGCTGTTCGCCGCTACGGTCGGACTCGTGCAGAACGACATCAAGAAGGTGCTCGCCTATTCCACGATCAGCCAGCTCGGATACATGTTCCTGGCGCTCGGTGTGGGAGCCTTCAGCGCGGGAATTTTCCATGTGATGACGCACGCCTTCTTCAAGGCGCTCCTTTTTCTCGGCTCGGGAGCGGTGATACACGCGATGCACGATGAACAGGACATTCGCAGGATGGGGGGACTCGGGAAGAGCCTGCCGATCACCTACCGGACATTTCTTGTCGGCACGATCGCGATTGCGGGGATCCCCCCGCTCTCCGGCTTTTTCAGCAAAGACGAAATCCTCTGGCAGGCTTTTTCGCGGGGCTCATGGGTGCTCTGGCTCGCGGGCTTTGCGGCGGCCGGACTTACCGCCCTCTATATGTTCCGTCTCGTCGCACTCACGTTCCAGGGGGAACCCCGGTGGGAGAAGGGGGTCCATCCGCACGAGGCACCGGCCACGATGACTCTCCCCCTCATCGTGCTCGCCCTCCTTTCTGCAGTCGGAGGCTTTGCGGGGATCCCGCACAGTCTGGGCGGAGGGAATGCGTTCGAACAGTGGCTCGAGCCCGTCTTCGCGCCGGCCGCTGAGAAGCTCGCTCTTTCCCTCCCGCAGGTGGAAATTGCCGAATACGTCCTCATGGGGCTTTCCGTGGCCGTGGCGCTCGCCGGATGGTATCTCGCACGCATGTGGTATCTGAAAAGGAAAGAGATCCCCGGTCTCCTCGTCCGGAAGCTCCCCAATGCGTACAGAGTGCTCCTTAACAAATATTACGTCGATGAACTCTACGAGGGGGCTGTGGTCAAGCCTGCAGTCCGCGGATCGGAGCTGCTCCTCTGGAAGGGGATCGACGTCAACGTCATCGACCGGGTGGTGAACGGTATCGCGCAAATCACCGCGGCGGCGGGGCGCGGCCTCCGGCTGACTCAGACGGGGGTTGTCCAGAGCTATGTCCTCGTATTCCTTGCAGGAGTCGTCCTGATCGTGGGATGGCTTCTGGTCAAATGAACTGACGCCCGGGTCCATGGAACAGCATATCCTGAGTTTGATTCTATTCACGCCTCTCGCGGGAGCGCTCGTGGTGGCGCTGCTGGGGAGAGACGCCTCACGGCTCATTAAGACCGTCGGGCTCCTCTTCTCGCTTGTGGCGCTCGGACTGTCCGTATGGCTTTTCCTCGTGTTCGACGGATCGCGGGGGGACATGCAGTGCATCGAGATCATCCCCTGGATACCGGCGCTCAACGTCTCGTACCACGTCGGTATCGACGGCATCTCGCTCCTGCTCATCGTTTTGACGACGTTCCTGACGCCGATCGCTCTTCTCGCGTCATGGGAGTCTGTCACCGTCCGCCTCAAAGGGTACGTCGCACTCATGCTCCTGCTGGAAGCCGGAACTCTCGGGGTGTTCATGGCCCTCGATCTTTTCCTGTTTTACGTCTTCTGGGAGTTCATGCTGATCCCGATGTATTTCATCATCGGCATCTGGGGAGGGCAGGAACGGATCTACGCGGCGGTCAAGTTCTTCCTCTACACGATGGCCGGAAGCCTGTTGATGCTCGTGGCGATCATCTGGCTCGGCTCCTATGCCGCTTCGCTTCCCGGCGGCGCATTCACGACGGATCTTCTCCGTCTGTACGCGATCGCGCCCGGGATCCCGATGGGGATCCAGATCTGGATGTTCCTTGCCTTCACCTTCAGCTTCGCGATCAAGGTTCCGATATTTCCGCTCCACACCTGGCTCCCTGACGCGCATGTGCAGGCTCCCACCGCCGGCAGCGTCATGCTCGCCGGCGTGCTCCTGAAAATGGGGACGTACGGGCTTATCCGTTTCTGCCTCCCGCTCTTCCCCTACGCGACGTTCAGGTTCCTCCCGTACCTGGCCGGCCTCGGGATCGTCGGCATCATCTACGGCGCATTCGTCTCGATGGTGCAGCCCGACATCAAGAAACTCGTGGCCTATTCCTCTGTGAGCCACCTGGGGTTCGTGGTGCTCGGCATATTCGCGCTCACGGAGGAAGGACTGCAGGGGAGCGTGATACAGATGATCAACCACGGGCTCTCCACGGGCGCACTCTTCCTTCTCGTGGGGATGATCTATGACAGGAGGCACACCCGGCTGATAAAGGATTTCGGCGGACTGGCAAAGCCGATGCCGGTGTATGCCGCGTTCTTCATGATCGTGATGCTCTCCTCCATCGGACTCCCGGGGTTGAACGGGTTCGTCGGGGAGTTCCTGATACTCCTCGGGTCGTTCCGCTCTTCCTTCCTGGGGAGTCCGTGGTACGCCATCGTCGCCTCCACCGGGGTCATCCTCGCCGCCGTCTACCTGCTCTGGAGCTACCAGAGGATATTCTTCGGAAAGACTGAACATCCGGAAGACCAGGCCCTCCCTGACCTGAGCGTCCGCGAGATCGCCGTCCTCGTTCCGATAGTCCTTTTCATCGTGTGGATCGGCGTCTACCCCGGCACGTTTCTCGGAAAAAGCGCCGCCTCCACGAAACAGCTCATCCACAGGATCGAGGAGACCCGCCGGGGATCGTTTGCGGGTGCGTCACTTGAGCCGGGGCATGAGATACTTCCGGGAGAACGGCGATGAGCCCGTCGATGAGTGACCTGACTGCAATTGCGCCGCTTCTCCTGGTCGCAGGCACCGCGCTCGTGGTCGTGCTCGTCGATGCGCTTGCGAAGCGAAACCGGATCCTGGGTCCGGTCCTGACGCTCGCGGGGCTGGCGGCGGCGATGACCTTTGCACTTCCCGCACTCGGCGACGCGCCGGCGTCCGCCGCCTTCGGTGGAATGATCAGGACGGGGGGTTTCACCTCCTTCTTCACGCTCGTGTTCTGCGTCTCAGGACTGTTGAGCGTCCTTCTCTCGATGTCGTATATCGAAACCATGGTCCCCGGGAAGGGGGAATACTACGCTCTGATCCTTCTGGCCGTGTCGGGGATGATCCTGATGGCGGCGGCGGGGGACCTGGTTGTCTTTTTTCTCGGCCTTGAACTGATGTCGCTTTCTTTCTACATCCTCGCCGGGTTTGCCCGGGGGAGGATGACAAGCAATGAGGCGGCCCTCAAGTATTTCCTCCTCGGCGCGTTTGCGACCGGATTCCTGCTCTACGGGATCGCGCTCGTCTACGGCGCAACCGGCTCCACAGCCCTCGCAGGATTCCCGTCGCGTACCGGAGGCCTCCAGCAACCGCTGCTCCTGCTGGCGGGACTTGCTCTGCTGATGATCGGACTCATGTTCAAGGTGGGCGCCGTCCCGTTTCACATGTGGGTCCCCGACGTGTATGAAGGCGCCCCGACCACGGTCAGCGCTTTCATGTCAACGGGGGGGAAGGCCGCCGCGTTTTCGGGGTTCCTCATCATCTTCACACCGGCTCTCCTCATCACGCAGCCGGCCCTCCGGGACGTCGTGGCGGCGGTGGCCGCGATTTCCATGGTGGCGGGGAATGTCATCGCAGTGACGCAGACGAGCGTCAAGAGGATGCTCGCGTACTCCAGCATCGCCCATGCGGGGTACATCCTTGCGGGCGTCGTTGCCGCAAATCCCGCCGGGAGCAACGGCGTGCTGTTCTATCTCATGTCGTACACGCTGATGAACGCGGGTGCCTTCGGCGTGGTGTCGCTTCTCGAGAATCCTGACGGGAGCATGCTGACGTTCGATGAATGCGCAGGCCTGTCCCGCCGGTCCCCGCTGGTGGCCGCACTTACCGCCGTCTTCATGTTCTCCCTCGCGGGAGTCCCCCCGTTCGCCGGATTCTTCGGCAAGTACTATGTCTTTGCGGGGACGGTGGAGGCCGGCTTCACATGGCTGGCGATCGTGGGAGTGCTTATGAGCGTGGTTTCCGCCTATTACTATCTCCGGCTCGTCGTGCTCATGTACTTCAACGACCAGCCCGGAGGTCAGGCTGTCGCGGTCCGGCCGTTCGGACTCGCGGCAGTGATCGTCGCGGCGATCGCACTGATCGGATTCGGCATTTTCCCCTCGATACTGCTCGGACTCACGGCCCGCTGTTTCTAGGCGCCTCCCGCATCCATTCTCAGGATCACTACCATGCAATTGCTTGCGACGGCAGACCTCATGAGGGAATTCGACCGGACGGCGATCACCGCGCTCGGCATCCCGGGCCTCGTGCTCATGGAGAACGCCGGTCGCGCATTCGTCGATGAGCTCGAGCGGACGGCGGGGGCTCTCAACGCGAAGAAGATCATTGTGGTCTGCGGGAAGGGGAACAACGGCGGGGACGGGTTCGTTATCGCGCGTCACATCGCCAACAGGGGCGGGGACGTTCTTGTCGCGCTTCTGGCCGGACGCCGGTCCGTCCGGGGGGATGCGAAGATAAACCTCGATGCGGTCGTGCGCATGAGCCGCCTCCGTTCTTCCGGGGTCCGCATCGCGGAATTCACGGGAAGGGGCGTGCCGGGGCTCCCCGGAAGGCCGGATATCGTCGTCGATGCGATCTTCGGCACGGGGTTCTCCGGGAATCTTGCAGGGAGAGAGCTCGCGGCCGTTTCCTGGATAAACAACAGCGCCGCGTTCGTGGCATCGGTCGACATCCCTTCCGGGGTCGATGCCACCACCGGTACTGTGGGGAATGCCGCCGTGAAAGCGAATCTCACGGTGGCAATGGGGCTCGCGAAGATCGGCCACTACGTCGGTCAGGGATGCGACCGGAGCGGCGACGTACGCGTCGCAGATATCAGCATCCCTCCCGCGCTCCTGCGCGCCGGGCGGGATCCGGTGTTTCGCGTCAGGGGGGATGACGTTGCATCCCTGCTCCCCTCCCGTCCGCGGAACGCCCACAAGTACAGTGCCGGGAAGGTGCTCGTTGTCGCCGGATCGCGCTCGTTCACCGGGGCCCCCCTCATGACCGCCCAGGCCGCGCTCCGCTCCGGTGCGGGGGCTGTTGTCCTCGCATTTCCGGCTTCCATCCATCAGGTGCTCGCGCGAAGGCTCACGGAAGTCATTATGGTGCCTGTCATCGAAACCGGGGGAGGCTCGATCGGACTGGGAGCGTTGCCTGATTTGCGGGACAGGGGAGGGTGGGCGGATGCCATCGCGCTCGGCCCGGGGCTCTCACGGGACGAAGAGACAATGGCGCTCGTGCGGGAGCTGCTCCGGACTGTGGACAAGCCGTTCGTCGTTGATGCCGATGCACTGTTCGCACTGAAAGACCACACATCGATTCTGAGGAAGAGGACGGCCCCGGTGATACTCACCCCTCATGCGGGGGAGTTTGCATCTCTTGCCGGAGGAGATGCTGCGGACGCTGACATGTTCCGTGTCACCGCCGCCCGGGAAGCGGCGCGGCGGTTTGCCTCCGTCGTGGTGCTGAAGGGGGCACCAACGGTCACCGCGGATCCGGGCGGAGCCGCCTACGTCAACTCCACGGGGAACCCGGGGATGGCCACGATCGGGAGCGGCGACGTCCTGACCGGGCTCATCGGTGGGATCATGGCACAGGGGATGCCGCCTGATTGTGCCGCCTACGCCGGAGTGTTCATTCACGGGCTCGCCGGGGACATTGCTGCCGATCGCCTGGGCATGCGGAGCCTTTTCGCCACGGATATCGCCGTTTCCATTCCGGCCGCTCTCTCCCGACTCACTCCCTTCCACGAGACGCGTTGATTTTCCGCGCCCGAATGCCTACCTTGATACCTTGAAGTTCTCGATTGCACAGACGGACGGCAACGCAAGGGCGGGGGTGCTCGTCACAGGACACGGGGAGATCCCGACGCCCGTGTTCATGCCCGTGGGAACGCAGGGGACTGTGAAGGCCGTCGAGCAACGGGAGCTGGAGGAACTCGGCGCCCGGATCATACTCGGGAACGCCTATCACCTGTACCTCCGCCCCGGGACATCGCTGATAGAGAAGGCGGGCGGGCTCCACGGTTTCATCGGGTGGCGGAGACCGATACTGACCGACAGCGGCGGGTACCAGGTATTCAGCCTTGCTGCACTCAGGCGGATCGGCGAAGAGGGTGTTCGGTTCAAATCGCACATCGACGGCTCCGAACATGTGTTCACCCCCGAGGGGGTGATAGATATCGAACGGTCGCTCGGATCGGATATCATGATGGTCCTCGACGAGTGCGCACCGTTTCCCTGCACCGAGGAGTACGCCCGGCAATCGAACGACATGACGCTCCGATGGGCGCTCCGGTGCCGGAGGAGGAAGGACCAGACCTTCCCCAGGTACGGCGCGGATCAAAGCCTCTTCGGCATCGTCCAGGGGAGCACCTACGGGCGGATCCGGGAAGAGTCGGCGCGGGCGCTTGCCGGAATGGATTTTGACGGGTACGCCATAGGCGGCCTCTCCGTGGGTGAGCCCGAGGAGACGATGTATGCGATGACCGGCGTGTGCACCGGGATACTCCCGGCGGATCGGCCCAGGTATCTCATGGGGGCGGGCACGCCCCGGAATATTCTCGAAGCCATCGCGCTGGGTGTCGACATGTTCGACTGCGTGCTGCCGACACGCAACGGAAGGAACGCCGTCCTGTTCACCCGGAACGGCAGGCTGAACATGCGGAACGCCGCACACGCCGGGGATCTCCGGCCCGTGGATCCGGAGTGCACCTGCTACGGCTGCAGGAACTTCACGCGCGCCTATCTCAGGCACCTGTTCAAGTCGGGCGAGATACTGGCGCTCCAGCTCGCGTCGATGCATAATCTGACGTTTTATATCTGGCTCCTGTCGCAGGCACGGGATGCGATCATCAGGGGGAACTTCGCGGCATGGAAGGATGCGACACTCAACACACTGTCCGCCGGGGGGGCGGACATAAACAACGAATCATTATGACACCGAACCGGAGGACACAGTGACGACAGCATGCACACTTTTGTTTATGGCGCCATCGGGGGGGGATTCCGGGCAGGGGCTCTTCAGCACACTGCTCATGTTCGCCCTCATCATCGGCATTTTCTATTTTATGATTCTCCGGCCGCAGCAGAAGCGGCAGAAAGACCGCCAGAAGCTTCTCGATGCGCTGAAGAAGGGGGACAAGGTCGTCACGGCCGGCGGCATGTACGGAACTATCGCCGGCATCGACGAAAAGACCGTTCTCGTCCAGGTTGCGGATAATGTGAAAATGAAATTCGAAAGGTCGTCGATCACCTCCATTGTCAGCGAGGGAGCCGGCGAGACGAAAGACGTGAAAGAGATAAAGTGACAAACCGGCCCCCCGGCGGGGAGGAGCGCACCGGGTCACAGATCGCCGACCGTCCGGAAGGCTTCAGCGATATCGAGGAAGCCGTCCGTGAGATCCGCAGGGGCGCGACGATCATCGTGGTGGACGACGTGGACCGCGAGAACGAAGGTGACTTCGTTTGCGCCGCGGAGTTCGTGGACGCCGGAGTCATGAATTTCTTCGCGACGCACGGCCGCGGTATCATCTGTGCCCCGCTCACGGCCGGACGGGCGAAGGAACTCGGGCTCGATCTCATGGTGGACAGCAACACGTCCCTTCACGAGACGCCGTTCACGGTCTCGGTCGATTACATGCACGGGACGACGACCGGCGTGTCGGCCGCCGACAGGGCGGCGACGATCCGCGCGCTGGCGGCGCCCGGGACAAAGCCGGCCGACCTTGCCCGGCCCGGGCACGTCTTTCCGCTCAGGGCCATGGAAGGCGGCGTCCTGCGGCGCACCGGTCACACCGAAGCGGTCATCGACCTGTGCCGGCTGGCGGGACTGACCCCCGTCGGGGCCCTGTGCGAGATCATGAACGATGACGGGACGATGGCCCGTGTTCCGGAGCTCCTCNNGAGAAGCTCGTCCAGCGGATCGTCACGACGCACCTCCCGTCGAAATACGGGACGTTTGATATAGCCCTGTACAGGAGCGAGACCGACAGCAAGGAGCACATCGCACTTGTGAAAGGGGAAATCCTTCCCGACGTCGCGACGCTCGTTCGGGTCCACTCGGAGTGTCTGACCGGCGACATATTCGGGTCCCTCCGGTGCGATTGCAATGAACAGCTTATGGCCGCGTTGCTCATGGTGGAGAAGGCGGGGTCCGGCGTCGTCCTGTACATGAGGCAGGAGGGGAGGGGGATCGGACTCGTGAACAAGCTGAAAGCCTACAGGCTGCAGGATGAGGGGCTCGACACCGTCGAGGCGAACGAGAAGCTGGGATTCCGGGCCGACCTCCGTGACTACGGAATCGGCGCGCAGATTCTGCGGGACCTGGGTGTGCGGAAAATGCGGTTGATGACGAACAACCCGAAGAAGGTGGTCGGGCTACGCGGATACGGCCTCGAGCTCGTCGAACGGGTCCCCCTGGAAATCGACCCGAACGAGATCAATGTCAGCTATCTCCGCACAAAACGGGATAAAATGGGGCATCTGATACTTTTCGAACCCCGCACGAAGGCGGAATGAGCATTTTCCACTTGCTTTTGTCACGGGCGCTTTTGTAATTACAGGCGGTTGATACAAAGGGTGTCATCAGGTAGCCACCATTCGTAACCGCGGATGATGGCTATTCTTTTTGTCCTTTTCTTCGGGGGGAGTGCATCATGACGGTGAACGGGATTCCGGAAACGGTTTACCTGACCCGCGAGCGGCTTGTCGAGATCGAACAGGAGCTCCGGGAATTGAAAACGAACGGCCGTAAGTCCGTCGCGATGAAGATTTCCGACGCGCGCGGGCACGGCGACCTTTCGGAAAACGCCGAATACGACGCTGCAAAGGAAGAGCAGCAGCACCTTGAACTGAAGATCGCAAAACTCGAACAGACCCTCTCCCGTGCAAAAATCATCGAGGCGCGCGACCTCCCGAACGACAAAGTCTACATCCTGAGCCGCGTGAAGCTGAAGGACCTCAAGACGAACGAGCTTCACGAGTACCTCCTCGTCTCCCCGGAAGAATCGAAATTCGAGGCGAACAAAATCTCCGTTACTTCTCCGATCGGGAAGGCGCTCCTGGGGAAGGTGAAAGGGGATACGGTTGATATTACCGTCCCTGCGGGACTCCTGAAATATAAAATCCTGGACATCACGCGCTGATATTCCCCCCCCCGGGCTGCACCTCTCCAACCATGCCCACGAATCTCGAGCTGAAAGCGCGGTACCCCTCGCCCCGGGAGGCGCAAGCATGCGCCGCGGCCCTGGGCGCGGCGCGGTCGGGCCTCCTCATCCAACAGGACACGTATTTCCGCATTCCGCGCGGCAGGCTGAAACTCCGTGAAGCGGAGGGGGAAACGGCGGAACTCATCTACTACGAGCGGACCGAAGAATCTGCCGAACGGTGGAGCCGGTTTACGCGGGAGCCGGTCACCGCGCCTGCGGGACTTGTGCATGTTCTCACAGAAGCGTTCGGCGTGCTTGCGGTGGTGCGCAAGAGGCGGGAGCTGTACATTTTCAGGGATGCGCGCATACACATCGACGATGTCGAGGGACTCGGAACGTTCGTCGAGTTCGAGGTGACCGGGGGGGAGACCCCGGCATCGGTTGCCACGATGCGGGAATTGAGAAACGCCTTCGGCATCGGCGAGGAGAGCGTGATCAAAGTCTCATATTCCGACATGATTCTTGAAAAAAGAATTTCGGCCGGCCCTTGACTTTCATATCCTTCGGAGCTATATTTTTTCCATCAACGCATTGGTAACCGGGATCGGCTCTTTCTCAGATGCGAGACTTGCAAATTCAGAGTTGCTTCCG
This sequence comes from Ignavibacteriota bacterium, assembly GCA_003161955.1. Classification (GTDB taxonomy): domain Bacteria; phylum Bacteroidota; class Ignavibacteria; order UBA10030; family UBA6906; genus Fen-1273. Next base: position 36,496 of record PMND01000088.1, read on the forward strand.
TACATTGCTGCTGCCAATGCGGGAATAGCTCAGTTGNNNNTTTACGGCGACGTACCCAAGTGGTAAGGGAGAGGTCTGCAAAACCTTTATGCACCGGTTCGAATCCGGTCGTCGCCTCAAATCCCACCCCTGAATTCCCCTTGCATCTTTTTCCCCGAATTCGTACCATATCACGCCTATGTTGTGCCACGCTGCACCGCGGTTTGGACGACCAGAGGAGACCAGCCGGGAATCGGCCGGAAAAGCTTTCAAGAGCACCGGAAAACAGGGCCGGGGTGGCGAAATTGGTAGACGCACAGGACTTAAAATCCTGAGGGCCGCAAGGTCCGTGCCGGTTCAAGTCCGGCCCTCGGTACGAATCAGGCCGGTGATGGTGCCAACGCGAATCAGAGGCGGGTGTCGCGGGATTGGGACGGGCGGTTAGCTCAGTTGGTTAGAGCGCTACCTTGACATGGTAGAGGTCACAGGTTCGACTCCTGTATCGCCCACAGTGAAGATCACACGAAGCGGAGCCTGCTCCGTTTTTTTTTGTTGTGCCAACGACATGGATTCCATAAACATAACTCTGCCGGACGGCTCGAAAAGGGAATTCCCGCGCGGGGTGACCGGCAAAGAGATCGCAGCGGCCATCGGCCGGGGTCTGGCCCGGGACGCCCTCGCCATCTCCGTGGACGGAGAAGTGTGGGATCTCTTCCGGCCGATTCCCGGAGATGCGTCCATCAGGATACACACCTGGAAGGACGACGAAGCAAAGCGGACCTACTGGCACAGCTCGGCACACCTGATGGCGGAGGCCGTGGAGTCGCTCTTCCCCGGGACGAAGTTCGGAATCGGTCCCGCCGTCGAGGCGGGATTTTACTACGACATCGATATGGGGGACCACTCCCTCACCGCGGATGATCTGGCGCGCATCGAGAAAAAGATGACCGATCTTTCCGGGCGGGATGTCCCGTACCGGCGGGAGGTGAAGCCGTGGGCGGATGCCGTTGCATACTTCACAAAGAAGGGGGACCAGTACAAGCTGGAGCTGCTCGACGGGTTGAAAGGAGAAGAGATCACATTCTACCACCAGGGGAATTTCACCGATCTCTGCTCCGGCCCGCATGTCCCGTCGACCGGATTGATCAAGGCGGTCAAACTGCTGAGCGTCGCCGGCGCCTACTGGCGCGGGAACGAGAAGAACAAGATGCTCCAACGGATTTACGGCGTCACCTTCCCGTCACAGAGCGAGCTGGAAGAGCATCTCCGGCGGCTGGAAGAGGCGAAGAAGCGGGACCACCGGAAAATCGGACAGGAGATGGAGCTGTTCCTCCTGACCCCGAAGGTGGGAGGGGGACTCCCGATCTGGCTCCCGAAGGGGACGATCCTCCGCGAAACGCTCGAGTCATTCCTGAAAGAGGAACAACGAAAACGCGGGTACCAGCCGGTGATCACCCCGCATATCGGCAACCTGAACCTGTATAAAACGAGCGGCCATTACCCGTACTACAAAGAGAGCCAGTTCCCGCCGATCCAGATGGAGGACGAGCAGTATCTCCTGAAACCGATGAACTGCCCGCACCACCACCAGATATACCTCGCGAAGCCCCGGAGCTACCGTGATCTCCCGCTCCGGCTGGCGGAATTCGGAACGGTGTACCGTTACGAGCAATCGGGAGAGCTGAACGGACTCACCCGTGTGCGATCCTTCACGGTGGATGATTCGCACATGTACGTCCGGCAGGACCAGCTGAAAGACGAGTTGTGCGACGTTATCGATCTCATCCAGCTCGTGTTCAGCACTCTCGGGTTCAAGGACTTCAAGACCCGCCTGTCGTTCCGCGATCCGAAGAACATGGCGAAATACAGCGGCACAGACGAACAATGGGAGCAGGGGGAGCGCGAGATCAAGGAGGCGGCCGACGCCATGAAGCTTGATTACTTCATCGGAATAGGCGAGGCGGCCTTCTACGGGCCCAAAATCGATTTCATGGTCCTCGATGCTCTGCGCAGGACCTGGCAGCTCGGTACGGTGCAGGTCGACCACGTGATGCCCGAACGGTTCAACCTGGAGTACACCGGGAGTGACGGGGCGAAACACCGGCCTGTCATCATCCACCGCGCCCCGTTCGGTTCCATGGAAAGGTTTATCGGCGTGCTTATCGAGCACTATGCGGGGGATTTTCCCCTGTGGCTTGCCCCGGTACAATGTGCGGTCCTGCCCATCACCGACGCATCGCTTGATTATGCCAAAAAAGTTCACGAAGATCTTAAGTCCGGAGGCATACGGGCGGAGCTCGACGACAGGAACGAGAAGATCGGCTACAAAATCAGGGAGTGGGAGGTGCGCAAGGCGCCGTATATGCTCGTCATCGGCGAAAAGGAGCGGGGCGCCGATACTGTGGCTGTCCGGCAGCACCGGAAAGGGGATCTCGGAGCCATGCCGCGCTCGGAGATTGTCCTCAAATTGAAGAACGAAATCGCAAGCAAAGGACTCACCACCTAGGAGGCAGATCCATTAGCAAAGAAAAACGGGCCCGCATCAACGATGAGATCCGCGTGCCGGAAGTGCGCGTGATCGACCAACACGGCGGACAGCTCGGCGTGATGACACCGGCCGCCGCCATTGCACTGGCGAAGGAACGGGACGCCGATCTCGTCGAAATCGTGCCGACGGCTGTCCCGCCGGTCTGCAAGATCATCAATTTCGGCAAGTTCAAATACGAGCTGGCGAAGAAGGACAAGATTCAGAAGAAACACCAGCACGTCTCGCTGCTGAAAGAGCTCCGATTCCACCCGAACACCGATGTGCACGACTTCGAGTTCAAGGTGCGGCACGCCCGCCGCTTCCTCGGAGAAGGGCACAAGGTGAAAGCCACGGTCGTGTTCAAGGGACGCGAGATCACGTACAAGGAAAAAGGGGAGGTGCTGCTCACGCGGCTTGTCGGGCAGCTCACGGATATCTCGAAAGTCGACCAGGCCGCGCACATGGAGGGGAGGAGCATGATCATGATCCTCACTCCCGAAAAGAAAAAGATCCTGAAGCCCGACGCCAAGCCTGAAGAGAAGGCGGCGGAAGCATAAACTTAGGGGAAACGTTCCATGCCGAAGATGAAGACCAAAAGCAGCGCCAAGAAGCGTTTCAGGGTCACCGCGTCCGGGAAGCTCAAACGCGGGAGCGCCTACCGCAGCCACATCCTGACCTCCAAGTCCACAAAACGGAAGCGAAAGCTCCGCAAGGGTCATTACGTGTCCAAACAGGACACGCCGGCGGTGAAGATGATGCTGAACATCTGAGTCTGTACAACCACGCCGTCGTCTCCTCGTAGGGGGAGACGAGCGGATTTTCAACATTCACATCAGGGACAAGCGCAACTATGCCTCGTTCGCAGAACAAAGTTGCCTCCCACCGCCGTCGCAAGCGCATACTCGCGAATGCGAAAGGCTACTGGGGTGCGAGAAGCAAAGTCCTGACGATCGCGAAGCACCACATCGACAAAGGCCTGCAGTATGCCTATCGCGACCGCAAGACCAAGAAACGGACGTTCCGCCAGCTCTGGATCACGCGCATCAACGCCGCGGCCCGGATTCACGGCACAACGTATTCCCGGCTCATCGCCGGCCTGGACAGGAAAGAGGTCGACATCAACCGCAAGATACTCGCGGAATTGGCCGTAAGCAATCCCGAGGCATTCGCAGAGGTTGTGAAGTTCGCCCTCGCATAATCCACTCAACGTCTTCCCATTCACGGAGCGGGCGGCTTCATTCGCTCCCCTCCGGGGATGGGAAGTCCTTTTTCCGGCACCCCCATGCACTCCGAATTAACCTCGCTGCGCGCAGAGGCGGAAAACGCGATTCGTGCCGTGACGGACTCCCGCGGCCTCGATGACTTCCGCGTTGCGTACCTTGCCCGGAAAGGGGCGATCGCGGCGTTCTTCGACCGCCTCAAGACCGTCCCNNGATGCACGACGAAAAGTCCGCTGCCCTCCTCGGCGCCGGTACGTCTCCGGCCGCGTCGCTCGACCTCACGCTGCCGGGGCGGCGTGGTTTCCTCGGGACAAAACACCCTCTCACGCAGACGCTCGACGAGATTAAAGGGATATTCGTCTCGATGGGTTTCGGCATCGCCGACGGCCCGGAGATCGAGGACGACCACCACAATTTCGAGGCCCTGAATTTCCCGCCGGACCATCCGGCGCGCGACATGCAGGACACGTTCTTCCTGAGTCCCCGGGCGCTCCTCCGGACCCACACCTCGCCGGTGCAGATCAGGGTGATGGAAGAGCACCAGCCCCCTGTGCGGGTGATCATGCCGGGAAAAGTATACCGGAACGAGGCGATCAGCGCCCGGAGCTATTGCATGTTCCACCAGGTGGAAGGGCTCTGCGTCGACAGGGGGGTGACGTTCGGCGACCTGAAGGGGACGCTCATCGAGTTCATCACCCGGTTCTACGGTCCGGGGCTGAAATTCCGGTTCCGCCCGACATTTTTCCCTTTCACGGAGCCGAGCGCCGACATCTACATCAGTTGTTTTATCTGCGCGGGGAAGGGGTGCCGCCTGTGCAAGCAGAGCGGGTGGCTCGAGATCCTCGGGTGCGGGATGGTGGATCCGAACGTGTTCCGTTCTGTCGGGTACGACCCGGAGGTGATCAGCGGGTACGCATTCGGGATGGGGATAGACCGGGTCGCCATGCTCCGGCACGGCATCGACGACATACGGCTATTTTTCGAGAACGACGTGCGTTTCCTTAATCAATTCTGACAATGAGAATCCTCGAGCGCTGGCTGAAGCGGTACATCGATTTCTCAATAGGGCCTGATGAACTGGCCGAACGGTTGACGATGCTGGGTCTTGAATTCGAGAGCGTCCAGAGACTTGACGCGCGCTATAACGGGTTCGTGGTGGGGGAGGTCCTGACAAGGGAGAATCACCCCCGGGCGGACCGCCTGTCCGTGTGCACCGTCGGAATCGGCAGGGAGACCCTGCAGGTGGTCTGTGGCGCTCCGAACGTGGCCGTCGGGCAGAAGGTCCCGGTCGGCCTCGTCGGTGCGACGGTCCCCCGGAACCAGCACGATCCCTCGGGCGCCCCGTTCGTGCTTTCACGCGTGTCGATCAGGGGGGTGGAATCCTCCGGGATGATCTGCTCCGAGGCCGAGCTCGACATGGGGAAAGACTCCGGGGGAATCCTGGTCCTCGACCGCGAGGCGAAACCGGGCGAATCCCTCGCCGCCTACTTCGGATTCGACGACGTCGCGTTCGACCTGGAGATCACGCCGAACCGNNAGGTGAAGCTGAAAGAATCGGCGGAACCGATCGGGAAACACCTCTCGGTCTCGGTGGAAAACAGGGAGAGCTGTCCGCGTTTCGCGGCCCGGATGATCCGGGGAGTGACGATCGGCCCCTCCCCCCGATGGCTGCAGAACGCGATCCGCAACGCGGGGCTCAGGCCGCGGAACAACGTCGTTGATGTCACAAACTACGTCATGTATGAGTGCGGTCACCCCTTGCATGCGTTCGACCATGCGCTGCTGCGGGGAGGGCGGATCATCGTCCGGAATGCGAGAGTGGGGACGCCGTTTACGACACTGGACGGCAAGACGCACTCGCTTCCCGAGGGGGCCGTCATGGTCTGCGACGCGGAGCGGGAGGTGTCGATCGCGGGCATCATGGGGGGCGCCAATTCCGAAATCAGCGACGGCACCGTCGATATCGTGATAGAGGCGGCGTACTGGAAACCCTCGAGCATCCGCAGTACCGCGAAGGCGCTCGGCATCACCTCAGACGCCTCCCAGAGATTTGAACGGGGTGCGGATCCGAACGGAGTCCGCTTTGCGCTCGACCGGACGGCGCAGCTCATCCTGGAGATGGCGGGAGGAACCCTGCTGAAGGGCGTCCTCGATGTCTACGCTGAAAAAATCCGGGAGCGCACGGTCCCTCTCCGTGTCAGACGCGCGAACGATCTTCTCGGGACCAACCTCAAGAAATCAGAGGTCGTCCGCCATCTCGCGCTCATAGGGATAAAGCAGTCCGGCGTGAAGGGCGATACGCCGAAGTTCCGTGTGCCGACCTTTCGCGTGGACCTGGAGCGCGAGATCGATCTCATCGAGGAAGTGGCCCGCGTCCACGGGTACGACCGGATCGAATCCCGGTCGACCGCCACGGTCAGTTACAGACAGCCCTTCCCCGTTTCCTCGCTGACGGACATCCTCCGGGAGACACTTGTGGGAAGAGGGTTCCAGGAGGCCATTACCAACTCCATGCAACCCTTGCGCAAGGCCTCCCTGGACGGGGGCGCCCCGGTCCGCATACTGAACCCGCAGAATCAGGAGATGGCGGCGCTGAGGACAAGCATCGTTCCCGGGCTTCTGGAAGCCGTGGCCCGGAACCAGAATGCGGGCAATTTCGATCTGAGGCTTTTTGAGATCGGGCACGTTTTCCGGGTCGATGATTCGCCTGCCCCGAAGCTCATTGAGAACTTTCTCGAACAGGAGAAGCTTTGTCTTGTGATAACAGGGGGTTCCGCGCCTGTACACTGGAGCGGCGGCAGAAGAGAGTCGGATCTCTTTGATTTAAAGGGAGATATCGAATTCCTCCTTGCCAAGTTTGCGCTTGACAAAAGTCGGTTTATTTCTTATTCTACCAGCAAAGGTTTAACTGATAACACGCTAGGCATTGAAATTCAAGGAAGTTACGCGGGTTATCTTGGCACGTTGACGAAGGAGGCTCTCCGGGAGTTCGGCCTGGAGCGGCCTGTGTTCATCGCCGAAATCGAGGTGGTGCGTTTACGCCGGGACGCAACGAGGTTGTTCGTCCCGCTTCCCCGGTACCCGAAAGTGAAGCGGGATGTGGCGTTCACGGTTGACGCGGGAATCCCGGTGGAGCATTTGGAAAAGACGATCCGGATGTCGGGAACTGAACTTCTCCAGTCGGTGGAGTTGTTTGATGTCTACGAAGGAGAACAACTCCCCGGCGGGAAGAAAAGCGTCGCCTTTGCGCTCGAGTTCATGTCGCTCGAAAGAACGCTGACCGATGTTGAAATTGAGGCGGCGGTCGGCCGCGTAGTGGCAGGCGTCGAGAAAGCCCACGCCGCCGCGTTGCGAAGCATGCGCTAACGATCCGGGGTCACATGTGAGCAGCAGCGTGGATCCTCAAGCTGTCGACGAGAGCACCCTCCCCGCGGGAGAGGCGAGATCTGTTGAGGGGAACTTCAAAGCCCTCTGGGAGAGCGCCCGCCGGGCTGCCGATGTGATCGCGGGCCTGCGCCAGGACCGGCAGGTGCTGCAGGAACATGTTGCCCGCCTGGAGCGCGAGCTCCAGCAGGTCCGGGCTGAATCAGCCCAGNNCGGCGAAGATGAAGGAGTTGATCGCGAAACTGGACGCGTACCTCTGAAGAGCCCGCGCGTCCGGTGTGTGTGGGACGGCACGTAGACCATGATGAGTCACGAAACACGGCAAATGACGACCGACAAGAAGAGCATCAAGGTACGAATATTCGGCTCGGAATACCCGCTCCGGGGAGAGAGTGAGGAGTTCACGCGCAAGGTGGCGACGTACGTGGACGAAATGATCAACACCATCCACGCCAAGCTTCCCGAGCAGCCAACACTCACCGTGGCGGTACTTTCGGCATTGAACATTACAGAAGATCTCTTCAAGGAGCGGGAGAAAATCCGCAGCATGACCGCTCTCGTTGATGGGGAACTGGGAAAGGTCACGCACTACCTGGACAATGCGCTCCGGGATGTGTGAGTTCCGCCCCATTCGGTTGCCGTTCTTTGCATCTCGGTCCATGGCGCGTTCGGAAAATTCCGCACCGTCAGTCGTCTCACACACATTATAAAGAACCAACATTTTTATAATGGGAGCCCGACTCGTGGGCGTCGATTACATGCCTCATCACGCGTTTCGCGTGATTCTTGCGATGACATCCCGCTAACCGCGGGACGAGCGAGAGGGTGGAAGTAAAAGGCGTTCAGGCGAGCACCCACTGTGTTGGAAGGGTTCTTTCATAAGTGCCTTTTCTTTGAGACGGTTGGCGTGTGCGGATTTTTTTGTCCGCGTCCACTGAGTATGCGGAGGTTGTATGAACTTTGAGATCCTCATCCCCATCGTGCTGCTCTCCTGCGGCATCAGCCTCGTCCTCGGATGGTACCTGAACTCCCGGTCCGGCCAGAACAAAGTCTCCTCCGCCAGAGAGCAGGCCAGGAAGGTCGTGGCCGACGGGGAAAAGGAGGCGGAGACCCTCAAGCGGGAGAAGCTCCTTGAAGTCAAGGACGAATGGTACCAGAAAAAGAAGGAGTTTGACGGCGACGTCCAGAGCAAGAAGGCAAAGCTCCAGGCTCAGGAGAAGGCGATAGAGGTCCGCGAGGAGAACATCGACAGGAAGGTCGAGCTCCTGGGGAAGAAAGAGAGGGAGCAGGGGATACTGAAGAGGAACCTGGACGAGCAGTCGAAAGGCCTTGATGCCCGCAAGTCCGAGCTCGAGCGCCTGATCGCGGATGAGAACATCCGCCTGGAGCGGGCCTCGGGGCTGTCGCACGAGGAGGCGAAGCGGATCCTGATGGACAACCTGGCAAACGAGGCCCGCGTCGAGGCGGCGCACATGCTGAAGGACATCAGGGACAAATCGCGCGACGAGGCGAAGCGGGAGGCTCAGAAGCTCGTCGTGCAGGCGATTCAGCGAACCGCCGCCGACCATTCGGTGGAGACCACGGTGAGCGTCCTCAACATCCAGAGCGACGAGATGAAGGGGCGGATCATAGGCCGCGAGGGACGGAACATCCGCGCGTTCGAGGCCGCCACGGGCGTGGATGTGATCGTGGACGACACCCCCGAAGCGGTGATACTCTCCGCCTTTGACCCGTTCCGGCGCGAGGTTGCCCGTGTTTCGCTCGAGAGGCTTATCGCGGACGGACGCATCCATCCCGCGCGCATCGAGGAGATCGTGGAGAAGGTCCGGAACGAACTCGAGGAGGAGGTCCTGAAGATCGGGGAGAATACGCTCCTGGAGGTGGGCCTTCACGGGGCGCACAATGAGATCGTACGCCTCGTGGGGCGGATGAAATACCGATCCAGCTACGGCCAGAACATGCTCCAGCACAGCATCGAGGTCGCGTTTCTGACCGGCATGATGGCCGGCGAACTCCGGCTGGACGCCAATCTTGCAAAGAGGGCCGGACTCTTTCATGACATCGGCAAGTGCGTCGACAAATCGATCGAGGGCCCGCACGCTCTGCTCGGCTACGAAGTGGCAAAAAAATACGGGGAGCACCCGATAGTCGTCAATGCCATCGGCTCGCACCACGATGATATCCCCATGGAATCCCCCATCGCGGCCCTGGTGCAGGCCGCCGATGCCATCAGCGGAGCGCGCCCCGGGGCCCGCAGGGAATCCGTGGAAGGATACATCAAACGGCTCGAGAAGCTCGAGGCGTTCGCCCAATCGTTCCACGGCGTCGCCAAGACCTATGCGATCCAGGCGGGGAGGGAAGTCCGCGTGGTCGTGGAACAGGACAAAGTGGACGATGCCATGGCAGACCAGCTCGCACANNTATGCCAAGTAGACCGGCTCCTCTCGTCGGCGTAACGGGGGGGATCGGAAGCGGAAAGAGTGCTGTCTGCCTGTGCTTCGGGCGTCTGGGCCGGGCGGTGATGTCGGCGGACCAGATCGCCCGTGATCTGACCGAAACGGATGCCGGAGTCCGCCGGGCGATTATGGAGAAATTCGGGGCCGGGATTTACGGTCCGGACGGGCGGCTTCGCCGGAGCGAGCTGGCCCGGATCGTCTTTGCCCGCCCGGCCCGACTCCGCGCTTTGAACGCCATTGTCCACCCCTTCGTCTTTTCTTCGCTGAATGAAGCTCTCCTGCGGCTGCCGGCCTCCGGGAGCCGGCCGTACGTCGTCGTGGAAGCCGCGCTGATATTCGAATCGGGGATGGACAAGAACCTGGATGCCACCGTCGTCGTGAACGCGCCGGAAGAGATCCGCATTGACCGGGTGGCCCGGAGGGACAATCTCCCGCGGGACGAGATCATCGCGAGGATCCGCGCGCAAATGTCCCCCCGGGAGATTTCGCGGCGTGGTGACTTTGTCGTTGAGAACACCGGTGCAGAAGAGGATCTGATCGAAAGGGTGAAGTTCATTGACCGTTTGCTCACGCTCATGTTCGCCGCGGGGCGGACTTGACTGGCGGTGACCCTTTTTTTATATTCGCATTCAGGAGGGCATCGCCGGGTCCGGTTGTCCTCCCACGCGTCACCCGACAGATCACGCTCACTATCGCAGGAGGCGTCATGGCAAGGCGCATTGCTCTCCAGGCAATGGCACTTATTCTCATTGCAGGGACGACACTCGCCGGCGCGCATCCGGGTGGGATTGCCCGTGAACTTGCAATGGGGGGCGGACCGCTTGCCCCCACCGGCTTCGGACCGAACATCGCTTTGAACCCCTTCATTTATGAGGACCCGACACTCATGCTCCTCAATCCGGCATATCAGCAGATGTACCGGAACTATGCATGGATGAATATAGCGGGGGGCGCCGTCAGCAGTTTTAATTCCGCCGCGGACAACGGATACGGGAAACAATTTGCGGGGGCGAATTTCTCGCTCGGAAAGGAATTCACCATCGGCGCGGTCCTCAGTTACGATCCGTCGTTCGCGAACTTCATGGTGGCGCAGATGACCACTTTTGTGAACGCGCTCAGGCCCGGAGGAGCACAGGTGGGGCTCCGACCCGTCGACGTGTTTGAATTGACCGGGACCTACGACCTGGGAAGCCTCACGCTGGGCGCCGGCGTTCTTTACGGCCGGGCAAAGAACGACACGAAGAACGCGACCGCCCCGGTCCCCCCGGCAAGCTCTTCCACAGAGCTCTCCGCGAGCGTGCTGGGTATCCGGCTCGGGGCAGTCATGGATCTGGGGAACGGCTCGGGATTCGATGTCAGCGGAGCATTCCGCATGGACAAGGCGACGGACAACGTGGACGGCACCAATGCCGCCGGTGCGACATCAAACCTGGGAGACTACTCGGCATCGGCGACGGAGATCCAGGTCGAGGCCAGGCTAAAACTCAAGATGTCAAACAGGGTCAATTTCGTCCCTTACGCTGCGTTTGGCAGCTTTTCGGGGGAGCCGAAACAGGACGCCCCGCAGACAGGCTTGCGCGCATTCACCGGGAGCACCAAGCTCAGCGCCATGCTCCTCTCGGTCGGCGCGGGAATGGAATACAAAATTACGAACTTCTATTTTGCGGGAGGACTCAGCTTCCGGTCCTCCCATTTCAAGACTGAGACCACCCCTCCATCGCCTCCTGTGATCGGGGCGACCACCGTCACGAACTCCGCGACGGAATTACCCGTCCTGAACATGGGGCTGGAATGGAATCTGCTTGAGTGGCTGACCGGACGCATGGGGTATTACCGCACGTTCCAGTCCGTGGGGACGAAGACGGAAAGGCCCGCGGGTGGTTCCACCACCGAGACGGACACCTGGGCGGGAAACAGCAACGTGCTCCTCGGCAGTTACAGCGGACCTGACAACAGCCTCATCACTCTCGGCCTCGGCCTCCGTTTCGGAAGCTTCTCGCTTGACGGGACTGTCAGCGAGGAAGCCATACGCCGCGGCCTCGGCCTCATCGGAGCACAGGACAACATTAACACGTTCGGCTATGTGACTGCAAGCTACAGCTTTGACTAGCGCGCGGTGAACCGATCCGCAGGGGCGGTACCGCCATAAAAGGGGAACCGCCCTTTTTCTTTCTTCCATCCATCTACCATCCGGACGAAGCGGCATGATGCACCGCCACGATTTTCTGATCATCGGGAGCGGAATCGCAGGGCTTTCGTACGCCCTTAAAGCCGCACGCCACGGGACAGTGGCGGTCATCACCAAGAAAGAAAAGGCCGAGTCGAACACGAACTATGCGCAGGGAGGTGTTGCGGCCGTGATGTCCGCAGTCGATTCGTTCGACCTTCATGTCAGGGACACTCTTGCCACCGGGATGGGACTGTCACACCGGGACGCCGTCGAAGTGATGGTGCGCGAGGGACCCGAACGCCTCAGGGAGCTGATCGACGTCGGGGTCCGTTTCACGCACAGGGACGGGATGCTCGACCTCGGGAGGGAAGGAGGGCACTCCATCAACAGGATTGTCCACGCGAACGACCTGACCGGGCGGGAGATCGAACGGGCACTCGTGCAGGCCGTGTCCGAGAATCCCGCGATTACGACGTTCGAGAATCACGTCGCCGTCGAGCTGATCACGGAGCATCACACGACGGAGAAACGGGTCATCGATTCGGAGAACATCCATTGCTGGGGCGCGTACGCCCTCGACAGCATCGGGAAGCGCGTGGACACATTTACGGCCCGCGTCGTGATGCTCTCGACGGGAGGGCTCGGGCAAGTCTACATCCACACGACGAATCCCGTGATCGCCACCGGGGACGGCGTGGCAATGGCCTACCGGGCGGGGGCGCGGACCGCCAATATGGAATTCATACAGTTCCACCCGACGACGCTTTTCAATTCGGGGAGCCCGTCTTACCTCATCTCTGAGGCGGTCCGGGGATTCGGAGGAGTTCTGAAGGCGCGCAACGGCGACGAGTTCATGCAGATGTACGACGAAAGGAAGTCGCTTGCTCCCCGCGATATCGTCGCATACGCGATCGATACCGAATTGAAGAAGAGGGGGGACGATTTCGTCCTGCTGGACCTCCGCCACCTCCCGGCCGCGGACTTGAGGGAACACTTTCCCAACATCTACGAAACGTGCCTGAAACGGTTCAAACTGGATATCACGAAGGAGCCGATCCCCGTCGTCCCCGCAGCACACTATTCCTGCGGCGGGGTGGTGACGGACATCGACGGCCGGACGAGCATCCAGGGGCTGTACGCCTCGGGCGAGGTGAGCATGACGGGGGTGCACGGGGCGAACCGGCTCGCAAGCAATTCACTCCTGGAAGCGCTCGTGTTCTCTGACAGGGCGGCCCGCTCTTCCGCGGCATACCTCCGGGAGCAGTCTCCGGACGTCCCGGCCGTCCGCGAATGGGACGACAGCGGGACGTTCAACAGCGAGGAGTGGATACTGGTCCTGCACAACCGCCGTGAGATCCAGCAGATCATGTGGGACTACGTCGGTATCGTCCGGTCCGACCTCCGGCTGGGGCGGGCCTGGAGACGGATGGAGCTGATACGTCACGAAGTCGAGGCATTCTACAAGAAGACAAAGGTCACCGAAGGACTTCTCGAGCTCCGCAATATCGCGCTCTGCGCGGAGCTGATCATCCGCTGTGCGATGAAGAGGAAGGAGAGCCGGGGCCTCCACGTCACCACGGACTACCGGCAGCGGGACGACGAGCACTTTCTCCACGACACGGTGCTCGAAGGTTGATTTCCGGGGGGCGCCATCCCCGTCACAGCCGGACGGTCTTGGAATTCCGCAGGGGGAGTCGTATATTCCATCCCGTGAGGACCAATTTGACATCGAGGGAATGATCACACACGATATCGACAAGCCCCATTGCCACTGCGCGGTGTTCGGTGTGTTCGGTTCCCCGGCCGCGGCTCAATTGACATATTTCGGACTTATTGCCCAGCAGCACAGGGGCCAGGAAGGATCGGGCATCGTCACTGCCGACAGCGACGATGGCTCCGGCAAGACCCGCTTCCATGTCCACAAGGACTTCGGGCTGGTCGACGACGTGTACCGCCAGGACCGGCTTCTCACCGACGTGCTGAAGGGATCCAGCGCGATCGGCCACAACCGCTACTCCACTGCAGGCGCTTCCAACAACAAGGCGAACATCCAGCCCTTTACAGTCATGTATAAGGGGGGGAATATCGCGATTGCCCACAACGGTAACCTTACCAATTTCCGCGAGATACGGAAGAAACTTCAGGACGACGGGACAATTTTCCAGACGACCTCCGACACGGAAGTGATCCTGCATCTGATCGCCCGCAGCCGGCACAAGAGGCAGATCGACCAGATCCGTGAAGCGATCGCCATCGTGCGCGGGGCGTTCTCTATCGTCATCCTCACGGACACCGCGCTTATCGCCGCCCGCGATCACGCGGGTTTCCGTCCCCTCGCGCTGGGGAGGAAGGGGAAAGCGTTTGTGATCGCCTCGGAGACGGTCGGGTTCGACATCATGGACGCAGAATACGTCCGCGACGTACAGCCCGGGGAGATCGTCATTATCGACCGTTCGAGCCTGGAGTCGGGGGAGGTGACGTCCCTCCGGATCGACGACCGGCCGGCGCAGCCGCACCATTGCATATTCGAATACATCTACTTTTCACGCCCCGACAGCCGGATTTTCGGCCACAGCGTCGACAAGGTCAGGCGGAAACTCGGCAAGAACCTCGCGAGGTCGCAGCCGGTCAGAGCGAAGAACCCGGACGACAAGTTGATCGTCATCAACGTGCCGGACTCGAGCAACACCGCCACCATGGGGTACGTCCAGGAGACGATCAAACTCGGCGGGAAGGCGAAGCTGGAGATCGGCCTCATCAGGAGCCACTACATCGGGCGGACATTCATCCAGCCCAACCAGGACATCCGCGAGAACAANNAGCTCGTCCAGCTTGTGAAGCAGGCGGGACCGAAGGAAATCCATTTCCGCGTAACATCGCCGCCGATCATGCATCCCTGCCACTATGGAATGGATTTCCCCACCCCGAAAGAGCTGATTGCCAACAAGTGCGGCGGCGACATCGGCAGGATCGGCGAAGAGCTCGGGGTGGACAGCATCGGCTACCTGAGCATCGATGAACTGCTCGACTCTGCGCCCCGGGAAAACGGCGAGAACTATTGCACCGCGTGTTTCAGCGGCCGCTATCCCGTCCCCATCGACACGAACCAGTCGAAGGAAGAGCATGAAGCGTGAGTTCCTCACCGTCTCCAACCTGCTGAGCATATTCCGCGCCCTTCTCTCGATCCCCTTTGCCCTCGTCATGCTTCTTCCCGATCCGCCGCTCCGTTTCTGGGCGCTGGGGATCCTGACCGCGGGCATGGCGACAGACAAGCTCGACGGCGACCTCGCCAGGTCGCGCGGCGAGGAAACAGAATGGGGCAAAATACTCGACCCGCTCGCCGACAAGATATGCGTGGCGGTGATGGCTCTTGTCCTTCTGAAACTCGGCGATTTCCCCCTCTGGTTCGTCCTGGCGCTGGTCATCCGTGACCTGTTGATCCTGGCCGGAGGGCTCTACCTGAAATCCGCGCGGGGCGTGGTCCTCCCCTCCAACGCGGCGGGAAAATGGGCCGCCACCCTCATCGCGTTCACCATTCTCATGATCCTGTTGAACCTGTTCCGGGAGTTGCAGTGGATCCTGCTGGCAGCCTGCGCGGCGGGACTTCTCCTCTCGTTCGTCCTGTATATCGCGCGGTTCCTGCAGGTCCTCCGCGAAGCCCGGGCCTGACGCCGCATGGGACTCCTGGACGGCATACAAAAACTCAGGGAGACGCTGAGCAGGACGCGCGAAGGGATCGCCGGCAAAGTGGCCCGTCTCGTCGGCGCCAGGGGGACGATCGACGAGGAGACGCTCGAAGGTCTCGAAGAGATCCTCCTGGCGGCGGACGTCGGCATGGACACGGCAACTCATGCCATCGACGCGATCAGGAAGAGGGTGAAGGATGAGGGGCCGGCGGAGGCTTCAGGGCTGCTCGCGCTGCTGAAGGAGGAGATCCTCCGGCAGTTTGCCCTGCGCACCGCCGCGGAGCCCCCGGATCCGTTCGCGCTTCCGGCGGCCAGGCCCTGGGTGATCATGGTGGTGGGGATCAACGGCGTCGGGAAGACCACGTCGATCGGCAAACTCGCGCACCAGTACGTCCGGACCGGGCACAGGGTGATGATCGCGGCCGCCGACACGTTCCGCGCCGCTGCAAATGAACAGATCGGCGTCTGGGCGGAACGGGCGGGCGCGTCGCTGATACAGCAGAAGCACGGAGCGGACCCCGCCGCCGTCGCCTTCGACGCCGTGCACGCGGCCGCGTCGCGGGGCGCCGACGTGGTAATCATCGATACGGCCGGCCGGCTCCATACGAAAGTCAATCTCATGGAAGAGCTCCGGAAGATCAGGCGCGTGATACAGAAGCATGATCCCGCCGCCCCGCACGAGGTTCTTCTTGTCCTCGACGCATCCACCGGGCAGAACGGGATGCAGCAGGCGAAACAGTTCAGCGCTTCCGTGGGAGTCACGGGACTCATTCTGACGAAGCTCGACGGCACCGCGAAAGGAGGGATCGTGCTTGCCATCTCCCGGGAACTGAACATTCCGGTGAAGTTCATCGGCACCGGCGAGAGGATCGACGACCTGCAGCCGTTCGACCGTACAGCATTCGTCGAGGCACTGTTCGCGCCATGACCCCCCGCAGAATCGAGGTCCTTCCGGACCACATCGCCAACAAGATCGCCGCGGGGGAGGTCATCGGCCGACCGGCCTCGGTGGTCAAGGAACTGATTGAGAACGCCCTTGACGCGGGCGCGTCGAACCTCCTCGTGGTGGTCCGGGAGGGGGGGCGCGCATCCATCCAGGTGAGCGATGACGGGACCGGCATGGACGAGCGGGACGCTGTGACGTCGTTCCTCAGGCACGCCACGAGCAAGATCTCCTCCTTCGAAGATCTGGAGGCGATCACGTCGTTCGGCTTTCGCGGCGAGGCACTTGCGTCGATCGCGGCCGTCGCCCGGGTCACGCTGAAAACGCGCAGACCCGGCGACGAGTCCGCCACGGTCGTGAAGATCGAAGGGGGGGGCGTCCCCGCCGTCTCACGCGAAGGGAGGGAGCCGGGAACCACGCTCATCGTGCAGAACCTGTTCTACAACGTCCCCGCCCGGAGGAAATTCCTGAAGAGCGCGGTCACCGAATTCCGCCATGTGCACGAGGAGGTTCAACGGACTGCGATCAGCAAACCCGGCATCGCCCTCCACTTTATCAGCGACAACGACACCGTGTTCAACCTGAAGCCGGCGCCGCTCCTCCAGCGGCTGACCGATGTCCTCGGCGAACGCAGGTGCGAAGGATTGATACCCGTCGAGGAAAAGAGCGAGACGCTCTCCGTGCGGGGCTTCATCAGCAAGCCGTCGTTCGGCACGCGGAGCCGTCAGGGGCAGTATATATTCCTGAACGGTCGGTTCATTGTCAACCGTACGATCAACCACGCTGTTTACTCGGCATACGAACACCTGCTTGACAAAGGGACGTTCCCCTTCTTCCTCCTTTTCCTCGATGTCGACACGCGGACGGTGGACGTCAATGTCCACCCGTCAAAACTTGAAGTGAAATTCGAGGATGAGCAGTCGATCTACCGCATCCTCTCCTCGCTGGCGCGGCGCGCCCTCGGGGACGCGGGCGCAGTCCCCGCACTGACGATCCAGGAGGGGGGGGGCGAAGGGGGGACGGTCGGCACCCGGTTCACCGCACGCCAGCATTCGTGGCCCTCAGGCGGCACGGGAAATCTCTGGAGTTTTCCCGAGCGCGAGCAGATCGACGCGAGGACCGGCGAGATCCTGCCGTTCATTCCNNCTCTCGCAGATAAAGAACGGACTCCTGATCGTCGACCAGCACGTCGCACACGAGCGCGTGCTGTACGAGCGTGCGCTTGCCCGGTTTGCCACAAGCATGAGGAGCACCCAGCAGCTTCTCTTTCCGTATACGCTGGAGCTCCCTGCCGCTGATTTCGCGCTCCTCACGGAGCTCCTTCCGGATTTTGACATGCTCGGTTTCGATATCAAGCCGTTCGGCAGAAACACCGTCGTCATCGAAGGGGTGCCCCCCGACGCCCATACCGGGAGCGAAGGGAAGATCGTCGAGGAGATGCTTGCGCTCTACACAGAATACCGGCAGAACGACCCGACACACGTGCGGGACAACCTGGCGAAATCCTATTCCTGCAAATCGGCGATCAAGGCGGGGGACCCGCTGAACGAACCGGAAATGCGGTCGCTCATCGACCAGCTCTTTGCGACAAGCATGCCGTATGTCTGCCCGCACGGGAGGCCGATCGTCCTCCGGATTTCGATCGAGGAATTGGACCGGCGTTTCGGACGGACATCTTGAAGAAAAGCGCGTAATTTCCGTACTTATACTGCGGGTGGCGGGAGATGGCGCAATACACCGTGAGGGGGGAGTTATGAACGACGAGGGTCCGGGGTCTGCGAACAGTCTCAATGATGCACGGGGGGGAAAGGCCTCGCCGGGCGGCGAGCGGGAAGTCCGGTTCACCACGGTCAGCGGCGAACCCATAGCGCCGCTCTATTCTCCGGAGGATGTCGCCCGGATCAACTTCCTTGCCGACGTCGGATTCCCGGGAGAATATCCCTACACGCGCGGGATACATCATACAATGTACCGCGGGAGGCTCTGGACCATGCGCCAGTTCGCCGGCTTCGGCACCCCCGAGGACACGAACGCCCGCTACCATTACCTCCTCGGCCACGGGCAGACCGGGCTGTCCGTCGCGTTTGATCTCCCGACATTGATGGGACGCGACTGTGATGACGCCGTCTCCGAGGGCGAGGTCGGCATCTGCGGGGTCTCCGTCAGTTCCCTCGCCGACATGGAGGTGCTCTTCGGCGGCATCGCACTCAAGGACGTTTCGACGTCCATGACGATCAACGCCCCCGCGGCAATGATGCTCGCATTCTATGTGGCCGTCGCGCAGCAGCAGGGAGCGCGCACGGCGGACCTCAGGGGGACCCTCCAGGCCGACATTCTCAAGGAGTATATCGCCCAGAAGGAATGGATATATCCCCCCCGCCCTTCTATGCGCATCATCACGGACATGTTCGAGTACTGCACGAACGAGATGCCCATGTGGAATCCGATTTCGATAAGCGGGTATCACATCCGCGAGGCGGGTTCAACGGCCGCCCAGGAACTGGCGTTCACGCTCGCCGACGGGTTCGCCTACGTCGAGGCAGGAGTCGAACGGGGCATGGATGTGGACTCGTTCGCCCCCCGGCTTTCGTTCTTCTTTAATTCCCATCTCGACTTCTTCGAAGAGATCGCCAAGTTTCGCGCGGCCCGGCGGATCTGGGCGAAGAGGTTGAAGAACAAGTATGGCGCAAAGGATCCCCGGTCCCTCGCGCTCCGGTTTCACACGCAGACCGCCGGATGCACGCTCACGGCCCAGCAACCGGAGAACAACATCGTCCGGACGGCCTTTCAGGCGCTTGCGAGCGTGCTCGGGGGAACGCAGTCCCTCCATACCAATTCGATGGATGAAACTCTGGCTCTCCCCTCCGAGAAGGCCGTCAAGATCGCGCTCCGGACGCAGCAGATCATCGCGCACGAGATCGGAGTGACGAACACGGCTGATCCGCTGGGGGGAAGCTACTTCGTTGAATCGCTGACGGAGCAGATGGAGGAGAGGGCCGAATCGTATTTCGAAAAGATCGATGCGCTGGGGGGCGTCATCCCGGCCATTGAAGCCGGATTTTTCCAGCGCGAGATCGCCGATGCGGCGTACCGCTACCAGAGGGAACTGGACGCACATGAGAAAGTGATTGTCGGGATGAATGATTTCGTCGAAGAAGGAGAGGTCATCGGGATCCCGATCCTGGAAATCCCTCCCGGCGTGGAGGCAAAGCAGCGGGAGAGGATGGCCGCCGTCCGCCAGTCGCGCAACGCGCAGGAGGTGCGCCGGACGCTCGGAGCGCTGAAACAGGCCGCGCACGACGGAACGAACCTGATGCCGTGCCTCCTCGAGTGTACGCGCACGTACGTGACGCTCGGGGAGATGTGCCTGGAACTGGCGGCGGTCTTCGGCGTCCACCAGGAGACCCCCGTATTCTGACGGCGCCCGGGCGCCGCACCGTACACCCGGTCAAGACAAGGAGAGACACAATGGCCAGATCCGTCGTTGCTGTGTTAAAGACATCCCCCGCGACCGTTCTCGAGGATTATCAGCGGCTGACGGACCTCGCGGGGATGCCCTCCGTCCTCCGCAGGGGGTCGACGACAATCCTGAAAGACAACATCTCCTGGCATTTCCCGTTTCCCGGCGCCAACACCACCCCCTGGCAGTTGGAGGGGACGATCCTGGCGCTGAAGAAGTCGGGGTTCGACGACATTGCATGCGTGCAGAACAAGACCGTTGTCACCGACGCGTTCAAAGGGGAGGATCTGAACAACTACGTCCCCCTTTTCCGCCAGTACGGCATCCCTGTCCTGTTCAATTTCAGGGACGGCGACATGCGGTGGATCTCGTACAGGCCGAAGGCAAAAATGCACGTCCTGGACACGATATTCCCGGACGGGATACGGATCCCCGATTATTTCCAGGGAAAGAACATCGTGCATCTGCCGACGGTCAAATGTCACATCTACACGACGACGACCGGAGCGATGAAGAACGCCTTCGGCGGACTCCTCAATACGAGGCGCCACTACACGCACTCGTGGATCCACGAAACCCTCGCGGACCTTCTCGCGATCCAGAAAGAGATCCACCCCGGGATCTTCGCCGTCATGGACGGGACGACGGTGGGGAACGGACCCGGGCCGCGTACGATGATCCCCGTCGTCAAGAATTTCATACTCGCGAGCGCTGACCAGGTGGCCATTGACGCCGTCGCCGCGAAGATGATGGGCTTTGATCCGCTCTCCATCGGGTACATCCGCATCGCGCACAATGACGGCCTCGGCACGGGCGATATCCGGGAGATTGAGATCGCCGGCGACGACATNNAAAGGGATGCAGAAGCTCTTCTTCCGCACTCCGCTTGTGCACGCATTCATATTCGGCTCGGAGGCGTATCACGACTACTACCGGTGGCCCTTCAGGGACGGCCGGGCATTCCGCCGGTGGCGGGATGAGACCCCGTGGGGAAAGCTCTTCCGGGAGTATGAATCGCGGCGTGAAGGCGCCGCGACGGGTGGACCGCGGTGAGTGTCAAGAGCCGCGCCGAGGGAGTTCTCATCGGCCTCACAGTGATCTGGGGAAGCACGTTCGTGATCGGGAAGATCGTCCTGCAGAACATGAGCCCTCTGCAGATGATCGCATTCCGGTTCACGATCTCCTCGGTGTTCTTTCTCGTTTTCTTCTCCCGCAGGCTGTTCCCTCTCAACCGGCGCCAGATCCTCAGGGGGGGGATTCTCGGGATCTTTCTTTTTCTCGGGTTTCTTGCGCAGACTGTGGGACTGACGCTGACGACAGCGTCGAAATCGGCGTTCATCACCGGGATGAGCGTTGTGTTCGTCCCGCTCCTGCAGGTGATTATCGAGCGGCGCGCACCGAAGGTGGGCAACATCGCCGGCGTGGCCGTCGTTTCTGCGGGACTCTGGCTGCTGACGTCCCCTTCCGGATCCTCGTTCAATGCCGGTGACGCTCTCACGCTCCTGTGCGCCCTCCTCTTCGCGATCTATATCGTCTACATCGACGTTGTGGCGCACGACATGTCAGCAATGCAGCTGACGTTCCTCCAGATGGCGACAAACGCGATCCTGGCACTCGGGGCGATGCTTGCCTTCGACGCCGTCCCTTCCCGTCTTCCGGCGGGGACGCTCGTCGCCGTTCTCTACCTGACCGTCTTCGCGACGATCCTGACCACGTTCCTGCAGACCCGCTTCCAGAAAGAGACGACGCCGACGCGGGCGGCGATCATCTTTACGATTGAGCCCGTCGTCGCCTCGGTGAGCGCCGCCATCGTCCTCGGCGAACAGGTCGGCCTGGGCGGAGCGGTGGGGGGAGGGCTGATCATCGGCGGGGTTCTGCTCTCGGAGCTTTCCGAGGGGATCCCGCTTCTCAACCGGGCGTTCGGACCGGCGGATCCTTGATTTTCTTCCTCTGCCACCGTATCATGATGAGTCTGTGAACACGACTTCTCCCGAGAGCCGCGCATAGAGACATCGGTGCACATTATTGCGGAAGGTCTCGTGCAGGGAGTCGGCTACCGCTGGTATGCCGCCCGGCGCGCAGAGGCCCTCGGACTGAAGGGGTTTGTGAGGAACCTCTACGACGGGACGGTGGAGATTGAGGCCGTGGGTGATCGATCGGTTCTCGAAGAGCTGATAGGCCACCTGCGTGTGGGACCGCGTTCCGCCCGCGTGACGAACCTGAAGGTGGAATGGGGTTCGCCGGGGAACAGGCCGGATTCACCATTTGAGATCCGATGAGATCGTGGCTCATTCAACCCGCATAGGATTCGGATACGACGTACACCGGTTGTCCGCCGGGAGGAAGCTCGTGCTCGGCGGCGTGGACATCCCGCANNGTGGCGGACGCCCTTCTGGGCGCCGCCGCGCTCGGCGATATCGGTACGCACTTCCCCGACACCGACCCGCGCTTCAAAGGGATCTCCAGCATCATACTTCTCCGGCAGGTCGCCGATCTCCTTGCGGGGCACCTGTTCGCGGTGGGAAACATCGATGCGACCGTGGTCCTCGAGTCGCCGCACATCGCACCGTATGTGGAACAGATGCGGCAGAACATCGCCGAAGCGCTCAGGGTCCCCATTCAACAAATCTCCGTGAAGGCGACGACACACGAGACCCTGGGATTCATCGGCGCCGGCGACGGGGCCGCGGCGCATGCGGTGGCGCTGATCACAACGCAGTGACATCTCCAGGCTCGTCCACACCCAGAGGCCTCCGCTCTTGGACAACTTCATCGCGTACCTGCAGTCGCTGAGTCCGGCGCTCATCTGCGCCATTGTCTTTTCGCTCGCGTTCATCGAGAACGTATTCCCCCCGTCGCCCAGCGATTTGATCATCGTGTTCGGAGGATCTCTCGTCGGCATCGGCCGGGTGGGGTTCATGGAGACCCTCCTCTGGTCCACTGCCGGAAGCACGCTCGGATTCGTCGTGATGTACAAAATCGGCGACTGGTTCGGCGACAGGATACTCTCGCAGGGCAAGATTAAATTCATCCCCGCGGAATCCGTGCGGAAAGTGGACGCATGGTTCCGGCAATACGGCCTCTGGCTCATCGTCGCGAACAGGTTCCTTGCGGGAACGCGCGCGGTAGTCTCCTTCTTCGCCGGAATGGCGCAACTCCGGCTTCTTCCCACGATCCTGCTCTGCGCCCTGAGCGCATTCCTATGGAACGCTCTCCTGATAACAGGAGGGTACTATCTTGGAAACAACTGGAGGGAGATCGGCGGCTATCTCGGCACGTACAGCGAGGCGGTGACCGGGCTCACCGTGGTGCTCGCCGTGTTCTTCATCGCACGATATGTCTACCGGCGTAAAACCGGCGGGGGGGAACACTGATCGAATTTCTCTCCTCCATCGACGTTGCGGTCTTTCGTTTCATCAACGTGACGCTGGCCAACCCTCTCGGGGACTTCCTCTGGCCCCTTATTACGGACTACGACAAGTTGCTCCCGGTGCGCATACTCCTCGCCGCGGTCTGGTTACTCCTCATCGTCAGGGGGGGAGCGCGGGGCCGGACAGCCGCCCTCCTCCTCGTTCCTGTGCTTTTTTGCGCCGACAAGCTGAGCAGCGCTCTTATCAAGGAGCTCGTCTCACGTCCGCGCCCGTGCCACGAGATCGGAGGGGTCCCGATGGTGCAGGGAATACACATGCTCGTCAATTGCGGTTCCGGCAAATCATTCCCCTCATCCCATGCGGTGAACAATTTCGCTGTTGCGACGCTCCTTTCCACCTATTTCCGGCGGTGGCGCTGGTGGTTCTTCTCCTGGGCGGCGCTCGTGGCTCTTTCCCGCCCGGCTGTTGGAGTCCACTACCCGTCTGACATTCTCGGAGGAGCGGCGATCGGTGTCTGTGTCGCTCTTGCGGTGGTTTTCCTCTGGATGGAGACCGCCCGGAGGTTCTTCCCCCGGCTTGTTGTCGACCCTCCCGGGGAGCCCGCATCATGATCCGGCGCCATGCGGAAAAAGAGGAGCCCGCGAACCTACCCCCCGGAAGGGGGGCATATGGACTGGCGCTCCTCTCCGGAGTGATGCTCGGCTTCTCGTTTCCCCCGTTCAGGCTGGGAATACTGGCATGCTTCGGGCTCGTTCCGCTTCTGATCGCACTGACGCGTGCCGGCAGGCTCCGGAGCGCGTTAAGCCTGACGTATGTTGGCATGCTCCCGTTCCACCTGATCACGCTCAACTGGACCGGGGGATATGTGCACGGAAACGATCCGTATATGATGATCGCGGGCGCGCTCACGATGATCGTTCATCCTCTCTTTTACTGTCTCCCGCTCGGCCTCTATCACCTTGTACGGAAAAAACTGGGCGAAAATGCCGGGCTCATTGCACTCCCGTTTCTCTGGGTCGGTTATGAATACTCCCACTCGCTCAGCGAATGGTCCTTCCCCTGGCTCACGCTGGGGAACAGCCAGTCATATGATCTCGCGCGGATCCAGTTCATCTCGTTCACCGGCATCTGGGGGTTGTCATTCTGGATCATCGTCATGAACGTCACGGCTTATATGCTGTACACGGTCCTCGCACGTCCCCCGGAAGACTTTCTCCCCCGCCGTGCCATGACAATCGTTGCCCTTCTTACCGCCATCTATCTGCTCCCGTCCGCCCTGGGAATGTTCATCATGTCCAACGCCCCCCATCCTGCGGGAGAAGTCCCGGGAACGGGTCAGGAAACGCGCCAGGAAACAGGCCAGGGAATAGGAAAGACAATCACAGTCGGCATCGTCCAGTCAAACGTCGACCCGTGGGAAAAATGGACCCGGCAGGGAACCGATCTTGCTTCCCTTTACCTCGGACTGACGCGCAGACTGATGGAAGAACACTCCGGGCATGCGCCGCAGATTGTTCTCTGGCCCGAGACGGCGGTCACCGGCTTCCCGCTCCTTCCCGGGTCCCGTCCGATTCTCGATCGCCTGCACGCGGGCCTGGACAGCATGAACGTGTCGGTCCTTACCGGCATCGACCACGCGGAGATCTACCCGGATCCGAAGCGGGCCCCGCGGAGCGCCCGTGTGTCGCCGATGACGGGCCTGAGGTACGATGCATTCAATGCCGCCGCTTTTATCGAGCCGGGTACCAGCAGTGTCCCCTGGTACGGAAAGATGAAAATGGTGCCGATCGCTGAACGGATCCCCTATGCGGACATGTTCGCGTTCCTCGATTTTATGCGCTGGGGAGTGGGGATAGGCGGCTGGCAGATCGGCCCGGACACCACTGTGTTCACAGACTCGCGCACCGGTGTGAAATTCGCGGCGATCATCTGCTACGAGTCGACATACCCGGGATTCGTCGCGTCCTTCGTGCGGAAGGGAGCGTCCTTCATTGCATTGATAACGATCGATAGCTGGTGGGGTAGGATGTCGGGGGCGTACCAGCACAGGCAAATTGCAGTTTTCCGTGCCGTCGAAAACCGCCGATGGATCGCACGCTGCGCTGTCGGAGGGATTTCATGTTTCATCGACCCGTACGGAAGGAGCTACGATGACACGGAGCTGTTCACACAGAGGATACTCAGCCGGACGATCGGCACGGACGACGCTCTGACGTTTTACACGCAACACGGGGACTGGCTCGGAGAAACGGCCCTGCTCGCGGCGCTGATGTTCGCGGCGGCTGTCGCCGGACAGTCATTCACAGACAGGAGACGAAGGGAGTCATGACAGAACAATTCATCGACCTGAGGAGCGATACGGTCACGAGGCCTTCCCCGGGAATGCGGGAGGCGATGGCACATGCGGTCGTCGGCGACGACGTGTTCGGCGAGGACCCGACCGTCAACCGGCTCCAGGAGATCGTTGCCGGGCTCCTGGGGAAGGAAGCGGCGCTCTACGTCCCAAGCGGGACCATGGGAAACCAGACATGCATCAAGGTGCACACGCAACCGGGAGACGAGGTCATCTGTGAGAAGGGAGCGCACGTCTTCAATTACGAAACGGGAGGGATCGCATTTCTCTCGGGCGCCCAGGCACATCCGATTGAAGGGAAGCGGGGGGCGTTCGGCGTGGAGGAGATCGAACGCGCGGTCCGGCCCGATCTGTACTACATGCCGAAGACGCGCCTCATCTGCCTGGAGAATACGCACAACCGTGCCGGCGGCACGATCTATCCCATCGATCGTATCCGGGACGTCAGCACGTTCGCACGGAGCCGGAACATCCGCCTCCACCTCGACGGGGCACGGCTCTGGAACGCGAGCGTCGCGACCGGCATAGCACCAAAGGAGTATGCGGCGTACTTCGATTCCGTCTCCGTCTGCCTCTCGAAGGGACTCGGGGCTCCCGTGGGCTCTGTGATCGCGGGGAGTGCGTCGTTCATCGCCGAAGCGCGCCACTTCCGGAAGATTTTCGGCGGCGGCATGCGTCAGGCCGGGATCCTTGCCGCGGCAGGGCTCTATGCGCTGGAGCACAACATCGGGCGGCTCGCCGAGGATCACGAGAAGGCGGCGTTCCTCGCCCGTGAGATCGCACAGGTAGAGGGGTTCGAGATTGACCTCGGATCGGTGCAAACCAACATCATCATCATCGGTGCGGAGAAGAGCGGGAAAAAGCCGGAGGAGATCCTCGGGGCGCTCCGGGCCCGGGGTGTGCTCCTGACGATGGGGAACTACATGGGTCTGAGAGCGGTGACACACCTCGACGTCTCGATGGATGAGGTGAAGCGCGCTGCATTGATCATACGGGAGACCTGCGGGCGCATTTGAACGCCCGGGTGCGTGGAATACCTCTCAAATCTTAAGAATGCGGGGGGAACTTTCACATTTTCCTTGCTTTTCATACCCGAAGTGTATATCTTCTGGTGTTGTAGATATAGCCCAATTTGGGCTATTTTTGTTTGGGATGACGCACACCCCGATGGTTAACGACGAAATGCGGGCCGCAATCGAGGATTGCACCGCCCGTCTCTCTGCTCATCTTATCGAACTTGTCGTGCGCGGACCCCGCGGAAAGACATTGGTCGAGATATTTATTGATGCCGAGCAGGGCGTGACGAGCGATCTGTGTTCGGACGTGAGCAGGGAAGCGTCGATCCTGATCGACCGCTCGGAATGGATCCAGGGCTCCTACAGGCTTGATGTCTCATCGCCTGGGATCTCCAGGCCTCTCAGGTTCGCCTGGCAGTACAAGAAACACGTCGGCAGGACGCTGGCCGTGAAGGTCCTGGCTCCCGGAGGGACCGTCGAACACACGGGGCGCCTTTCATCCGTGGGAGAGAACGGGATCATGCTCGAAACTGCGAAGGGGGCAGTACCGCAGGAGTTTCCATTCGAGAGACTGGCTGAAGCCCTCGTGCTGTCCCCGTGGTGACCCTCACATGGGATGAGATTTCATTTATTCGGAGGTTCTGATGAATTCGGAGATTGTCGAATCTTTTGCCCAGATGGTGCGGGAAAAGGGGATCGACAAAGACATACTGACCGGCATCGTTGAGGATGTCTTCTCGATGATGGTCCGGAAGAAATACGGACAGGACGCAAAGTTCGACGTCGTCGTCAATATGGACAAAGGCGACATCGAAATCTTCCTCGAGCGCGAAGTGGTGGAAACCGTCGAGAACCCCGTGACACAGATCGACGTGCAGGCAGCCAGGGAAATCTCGGGGGAAGAGCTTGGGGTCGGAGAGGATTTCGTCGAGGTTGTTCCGCTCATCACGTTTGGCAGGCGGCTGGTAGTCAGCGCAAAACAAAACCTGAACCAGCGGATTAAGGAAATAGAGCGCGAGAGCATTTACAACGAGTACAGCAATGCCATCGGCGACATCGTGGTGGGGGAGATCTACCAGATCCGCCGTAACGAGATCCTTATCAACCACAACCGCAATGAGCTCCTCCTCCCGAAGAGCGAGCAGATCTTCAAGGAACGCTACAAGAAAGGGGACACCATCCGCGCCGTCGTCAAGGAGGTCCGGAAGAACGCAGGCAACCCGGTTGTTGTCGTTTCGCGCGCGGACCCCAAATTCCTCTCCAAACTGTTTGAGCTCGAAATCCCCGAGATATACGACGGCATCATCGAAATCAAGCAGATTGCCCGTGAACCCGGCGAACGGGCCAAGGTCGCGGTCGAATCTCATGACGACCGGATCGACGCAGTGGGAGCATGTGTCGGCATGAAGGGGGTCCGGATCCATACGATCGTCCGGGAGCTCAACAACGAAAACATCGACGTCATCAACTTCAGCGAGCAGCCTGAAGTGTTTATCCAGCGGGCCCTGGCCCCGGCAAAGCTCAAGACAATCGAGCTCGACGGCGAGGCGAAAACTGCGAACGTGCTAGTCGCCGCCGACCAGGTGTCGCTTGCAATCGGGCGTAACGGCCAGAACATCCGCCTGGCGTCGAAGCTGACCGGATACGAGATCAACCTGATCAAGGAGGGAGGAGAAGACGAGTACGATATCGAACTCGTCGACTTCAAGGAAGAACTCGGCGAGGAGCTGTACCTCAAGATGATCGATGCGGGGCTGGAGACGGCGAAAGACGTCATCAACGCGAAGCTCGACACGCTTCTGGCGATCGAAGGACTGTCGGAAGTGAAGGTCCAGGAGTTGCGCGAAATGATGAAGCGGGACCTCGAGGAAGCGGAAGTGGACGACGATGAGGAAGAGGAAGACGAGACGGACGAGGACGAAGAGGAAGAGGAAGAGACTCCACAGGCCGGGACCGCGGATGCACCGGCGGCCGGTGAGGCACCTGCCACGGAGGAACCGCCTCAGGAGTCTCCTGCCATAGATACGTCCCCGACGGAGGAGGCGTCCGGAACAGATGCGCCTCCGGAAGAGGAGGCGCCCGGGGCAGAGGCGTCGCCAAAAGAGGCGCCGGGCCCGGATCCCGGGACTGCGGCAGCATCGAAGGAGGAACCGGCGAAAGACTAGCATTTCCGTGTCGATGCTGTTCCTCTGACGATTGAATAATAGGGTACTCATGGCAGAAACTGCTGAAAAAAGGAAGAAACTCTACAAGGTCGCAACCGAGCTCAATCTCTCGCACGAGACGCTGATTGAATTCCTGCGGAAGAAGGGGCATGAGGTCAAGAGCCACATGTCCTCTCTCGACGAAGATATGATGAAGGATATCCTCGTCCACTTCAAGAAAGAGAAGGACGTCGCAGAGAAGCACCAGCGGAAGATCGCGGAGATCAGGGAGACCAAGAAGCGGGCTGAGAGGAAAGTGGAGGAAGTGGCCGAAGCGCCGCTGCCGTCGCCTGCACCACCGTCCGTTCCTCCTGAGTCTCCTGCGGCGGCTCCTTCCCCCGAAGAAGTCCCGGTGATCGAAGAAGAGGCTGTGCCTCTTCCGGCCGAAAGCGTCGAACCCGAGGCAGCCGTGCCGGCGGCACCTCTGCAGCCGGTCGAAGCGGCAGCGACCCCGGCGGAGCCCGTGCCTGTGAGAGAGAAAGTCGAGGCGCGAAAGCCGCGGGGCGAGGATCTCCTCTCCCCCCTGGAAAAGGAACGCCGGACCAAGGTAGGCCTCACTATCAAGGGGAGGATGGATCTCCGGCCGGCGAAGCCACCTGCCCGGGCCACGAAGCCCGGCACCGGGACGGCTGCCCCCGCCGCCGCGGAGTCCGACGAGCACAAGAGGAAGAAGAAGAAAAAGAAGGTCCGGGAGGACGTTCCGGAGACGAAAGCCGCAGAGACGGACGATCTCGATCGGAAGAAGAAAAAGAAGAAGAAGATCCGGCACAAGGAAATCGACCAGGCCGAAGTCACGGACGCGATCCGGCGGACATTTGCGGCCATGGACGACACGCCTGCAACCGGGCGTGCGGTGCTGAAGAAACGCAAAAAGAAGGAGCGCGAAGAAGAGGTGGCCCGCCTCGCAGAAGAGGCACAGAAAGAGGAAGGGAAGCTCCGTGTCACCGAATTCGTCTCGGTGAACGACCTTGCCAACCTGATGCACGTCAATGTCGCCGACGTCATCAAGAAATGCATGGANNTTCGCCATCAGCTTCTACGAAGAGGTGACGGAGGAGGAAGTCCACACCGAAGGGGAGGACCGCCCGGAGGACCTCGTCCGGCGACCCCCGGTCGTCACAATCATGGGTCACGTCGATCACGGGAAGACATCGCTCCTCGATTTCATCCGCCGTTCGAACGTCGTCGCAGGGGAGTCCGGAGGGATCACCCAGCACATCGGCGCGTACAACGTGACGACGTCGAGCGGCCGGGTTATCACATTCCTGGATACCCCGGGCCACGAGGCGTTCACCGCGATGCGCGCGCGCGGCGCGCAGATCACGGATATCGTGGTCCTTGTGGTGGCCGCTGATGACAGCGTGATGCCCCAGACGCTGGAGGCCATCAGCCACGCGCAGGCGGCCGGCGTTCCGATCATCATCGCCATCAACAAGATCGACAAACCGGAAGCCAACCCAGACCGGATCCGCCAGCAGCTCGCGGAGAAGAACATCCTCGTGGAAGAGTGGGGCGGCAAGTACCAGTGCGTCGAGCTTTCCGCCCGGTCCGGAAAAAACATCGACATCCTCCTCGAGAAGATCGGCCTTGAGGCCGATGTGCTCGACCTGAAGTCGAATCCCGGCAGGCTCGCGCTCGGGACGATTGTTGAAGCGCAGCTCGACAAGGGAAAGGGGATCACGGCGACCGTCCTTGTGCAGAAAGGGACTTTGCGGATCGGAGACCCGTTCCTCGCGGGGATTTTCAGCGGGAAGGTGCGCGCCATGTTCGATGAGCGCGGCAATCGCCTCGAAGCGGCGGGACCCTCAACGCCGGTGCAGCTCACCGGGCTGGACGGATTCCCGCAGGCGGGGGATTCCTTCCTTGTCATGGCGACCGATCGCGAGGCGCGGGAAATAAGCCTGAAACGCCAGCAGCTCAAGCGCGAGCAGGACTTCCGTCAGATCCATCTGACCACTCTGGACGATATTTCCCAGCAGATCAAGGAAGGTCAGGTCCGCGAACTCAATGTGATAGTGAAGGGCGACGTCGACGGGTCCGTTGAGGCGCTCTCAGATTCGCTCATGAAGATCGAGCACAAAGAGGTCAAGCTCCGCGTTATCCACAGCGGCGTCGGCATGATCTCGGAATCGGATATCATCCTTGCAGCGGCATCCGGGGCGGTTATCATCGGGTTCCGGGTCCGCCCGAACCTGAATGCACGCCGCCTCGCGGAAAAGGAAAAGGTAGAGATCCGTACCTACAACATCATCTACGACGCAATCGACCATATCCACATGGCACTGGAAGGGCTCCTGGCTCCTGAACGGAAGGAAGAGGTGGTCGGCACGATGGAAGTCCGGGAGGTGTTCAAGGTCCCGAAAATCGGGAACATCGCGGGCTGCCACGTGCAAGACGGCAAGATCATGCGCAACAACCGGGTCAGGCTTATCCGCGACGGGATACAGGTGTTCGAGGGATCGATTTCCTCTCTCAAGCGCTTCAAGGACGACGTCCGCGAAGTCGAAGCAGGGTTCGAATGCGGCCTCGGCCTCGAGAACTTCAACGACATAAAGGTGGCCGATGTCGTCGAGGCATTCCGGATCGTTGAGGCCAAGAGGAAACTGTAATGTCCATTCGCACCGAGCGCGTCGCTTCCCTTATCAAAGAGGAGATCGGCGCGATATTGAGCCGCGAGTACCGGGATCCGTCGCATGGATTCACCACGGTGACGGACGTGAAAATGACGCCTGACTTGAAAATCGCGAAGGTGTATTTCAGCGTGTTCGGAGGTCCCGGCGCCCAGCAGGCAACGATGGCGCTTCTGGAACGGGATCGGGCAAGCATGCGCCGCGAGGTGGGATCCCACCTCCGGCTGAAATTCACCCCGGCGCTGCAGTTCTATCTGGACGACACGCTTGACCATGTTGACCGGATCAACACGCTGATCAAGAAAATCCACGATGGAACTGAGCCGTGAGCTCCGCTTCGCTGAGGGCGAGCTGTTGCTTGTGCGCAAGCCGGCGGGCTGGACGTCGTTCGATGTCGTGCACAGGATCAGCCGCATGTTCGGCATAAAAAAGGTGGGACATGCGGGCACGCTCGATCCCCTTGCCACCGGGCTCCTGATCGTCTGCACGGGGAAAAAGACGAAGATCCTCGGGACGTTTGTGGGGCTCGAGAAAGAATATGATGCGGAGATGACGCTCGGGGGGCGGACAGAGTCATTCGACGCCGCCACCCCGGTGATCGAGGCGAAAAGCACCGAAGGCATCGACGAGAGCCGCGTCCTTGCCGTTCTCAGGGAGTTCACAGGCACGCGGCTTCAGGTTCCGCCGATGTGGTCTGCTGTCAGCGTGAAGGGTAAAAGACTGTACAAGTACGCACGGGAGGGTGTGGAGGTGCAGCGTCCCCCCCGTGAGATTGTGGTTCAGTCTATCGTGCCGCTGCTTGTCCGCGTGCCGGTTGTCCGATTCAGCGTCACATGCTCGAAAGGGACGTACATCCGGAGCCTCGTGAACGAGATGGGAGAGCGGCTCGGTTGCGGGGCCTACCTCTCGGCGCTCGAGCGGACCAGGATTGGCCCGTACCGGCTTGCAGATTCAGTGACTATTGAGGAGCTCGCGGCCTACAGGACCATGCTGGAATCAAATCCGTCATGATTGTTGCCCACTCCGTGAAAGAGACGGGGCGTGACCCTGGTTCCGTGGTCACCGTGGGCACGTTCGACGGCGTGCATCTGGCCCACGCGGAGATCATCCGGGAAGTTGTCAGCCGGGCAAAGATGCGCGAAGGACGGAGCGTGGTTATCACGTTCGATCCGCATCCGAAGCAGGTTGTGGGTGCCACCGGAGGTTCCGTTGAACTCCTGTCGACGATTGCGGAACGGGTTGATCTCATCGGAATGCTGGGTGTCGATATCCTGCTCGTCCTCGAATTCACCTATGCGTTTTCGCGGATCCGCCCGCGCGATTTCTACAGGTCCTACGTCGTGGAGGGAACAGGCGTAGACGAAGTGATCGTCGGCTATGATCATATGTTCGGACGGGACAGGGGGGCCGGCATCAACGATCTGCTGAAGATGGGGAAGGAATTTGATTTCTCGGTATTCGCCGTCCACCCGTTTACGGTCGAAGGGGTGACGGTCAGCAGCACCGTGATCAGGAAGGCGCTCGTTGCGGGGGACGTCGAGAGGGCTTCGAGGTTTCTGGGGCGCCCGTATTCTTTCAGCGGTACGGTGGTCAGGGGGGATGGACGGGGAAAGACAATCGGATTTCCGACCGCAAACATCCGCCCGGTCCCGGCATCGAAGATCGTTCCGGCACACGGGGTCTACGCGGTCAGCGTGCGTATCGGGAATGCCGAGCACTACGGGATGATGAACATCGGATTCCGGCCCACGGTGGCAACGGTCCCGGCTGAAACAATTGAAGCGCACCTGTTCGATTTCGACAGGGACATTTATGGTGAGCAGGTTGCGGTCTCGTTTCTCCGCCGCCTGCGCGACGAGCGGAAGTTCGATTCTCTGCAGGACCTCGTCGAACAACTCGGGAGGGACAGGGAAGAGGCACGGCAAACCGTGCTGCATCGCCCGGGAATGGGGTAACAACTTAAACAACGATCTATTTCAGAGACACCAAGGAGCAGCGCAATGGCAATCACCAAAGAACAGAAGGCCGAGATCGTGACGAAATTCGGCAAGAGCGGTTCGGACACGGGTACTCCCGAAGTTCAGATCGCCCTGCTGACGGCCAGGATCAACGATCTGACGCCGCATTTCGAGAAATTCAAGAAGGACCATCATTCCCGCGTCGGGTTGCTCAAGATGGTCGGGAAACGCCGACGCCTCCTGGACTATCTCCAGGAAAAAAACGTCGAGCGGTACCGCAAGGTCATTGCCGAGCTCCAGATCCGGAAGTAGGACACTGCCGCGGCACGACGTCACTAGGGACGTGTGCGCGCGCAGGTCTATTGTTTGAAGGAAAGCGATACCACAATGAAGGTAACGAAAGAAATCAATCTCGGGGGGAAGATCTTCTCCCTGGAAACGGGCAGGTTTGCAAAACAGGCCGACGGCGCAGTCATGGCGCGGTTCGGCGACACGATGGTTCTTGCGACGGTTGTCGCGAGCAAGGAAGAGAACGACAAGCTCGACTACTTCCCGCTGCAGGTGGAATACCGGGAGAAGTTCGCGTCGGCGGGGAAGATCCCGGGCGGCTTCTTCAAGCGTGAAGCGCGCCCCTCGGAGAAAGAAGTCCTCTCCTCGCGCCTGATCGACCGGCCCATCCGGCCGATGTTCCCTGAATGGTTCAGGTGCGAGACGCAGGTCATTGTCACCGTGTACTCGTCGGACCAGGAACACGACGGCGACGTGGTCGGGGCCGTGGCGGCCTCCGCGGCCCTGATGCTCTCGGATATTCCTTTCGAGGGGCCGATCGCCGAGGTACGTGTGGGGCGGGTCGACGGCTCGATGGTCATTAACCCGACTATCACGACGCTCCACGGAAGCGACATGGACATGACGGTGGCCGGTACGGAAGACTCCATCGTCATGGTGGAAGGCGATGCGGCGGAGATCAGCGAACAGGAGATGGTGGCTGCGCTCGAGTTCGCGCACGGTTACATCAAGGAAATGTGCCGCGTCCAGGTTGAGCTGGCGCAGGAGGTCGGCCGTGCCAAACGGCAGCCGCCGGCAACAGACCCGAAACATGATCTCGTCAAGGATGTCAGGGGCCTCGTCGGCGCGGAAATCATCACGCTGGCGGAGACGCCCATGCTCAAGGAGGAACGGGCCGCGCGGACCGAGGCGATCCACCTCAAGGCGCAGGAATACCTGGCGGAGAAGTATCCCGAACACGAGAAGAGGATCAGCGAAATCATCCACGACATGGAATACGTGGCGATGCGTGAGATGATACTGGAGAAGGGGAAGCGGCTGGACGGCCGCGGCCTCAAGGAAATCCGTCCCATCACAATCGAAGTCGGGCTGCTCCCCCGCACTCACGGATCCGCCCTCTTCCAGCGCGGTGAGACCCAGAGCCTCACAACGCTGACGCTCGGCACGAAGATGGACGAGCAGGTCATTGACGGCCTCCTGCCCGATTCCACAAAGCGTTTCATGCTTCACTACAACTTCCCCCCCTTCTCCGTCGGCGAGGTCGGCCGTCTGGGAACGACGGGCCGCCGGGAGATCGGCCACGGCAACCTGGCCGAGCGATCGATCAAGAACCTGATGCCTCCCCAGCCTGAATTCCCGTACACGGTCCGGCTCGTCTCCGACATACTGGAGTCCAACGGATCCTCGTCGATGGCCACCGTCTGCGCGGCGACGCTGGCGCTCCTCGACGGCGGCGCGCCGCTCCGCAGGCCCGTGGCAGGAATCGCGATGGGCCTGGTGAAGGAAGGAGACAGGGTCGCAGTGCTCAGCGATATACTCGGCAACGAAGACCACCTCGGGGACATGGATTTCAAAGTTGCCGGGACCCGCGACGGGATCTCCGCCTTTCAGATGGATATCAAGGTCCGCGGAATTTCAATGGACATTATGCGCCAGGCGCTGGAACAGGCCCGGGACGGCCGGCTGCACATCCTGGGGAAAATGGAAGAAGTACTGGCAAAGCCGAGGGCTGATCTGTCTCCCTTCGCGCCCCGTCTCACCTCGTTCAAAATCCCTATCGACCTCATCGGGGCGCTCATCGGACCCGGGGGGAAGAACATCCGGGCGATCGTCGCAGACAGCGGCGCGGAGATCAACGTGGAGGACGACGGAACCGTTGTCGTCGCCGCTACGTCGCAGGAGTCGGCCGACAAGGCGATCTATGCAATCAAGAAAATCGCAGAGGTGCCCGAGGTCGGAAAGGTCTATCACGCGACTGTCAAGAAGGTCATGGACTTCGGTGCATTCGTCGAATTCCTTCCGGGAAAAGAAGGACTCGTTCATGTGTCCCAGCTCGACGTCAAACGCGTGGAGAAGCCTTCTGACGTCGTGAAGGTCGGGGACACGTTCGACGTCAAGATCATTGACCAGGACGATCAGGGACGGTACAAGTTGAGCAGGAAGATCCTGATGAAGGATTCGGCCGCCCCCCCTGCCGATCATCCCCGCAGTGCCGACCATCCGGCAGACGGGCGGGAAAGACACAACAAGCCCCAGAACTGACCGGGCAAAAAACCACAACCCGTCTCCGGTCCGTCCGGAGACGGGTTTCTCATTATTTCGCCAGCCATGATCGTCATGAAGTTCGGCGGCACCTCGAACAGGGACGCCGCTGCGATGGCCAACGTCCTCCGGATTATCACCACCCACCTTGCGGAACGTCCCGTCGTCGTTGTCTCCGCGATTGCCGATGCGACGAACGACCTCGAGGAGTCCGCTCGCACTGCAGCATCCGGAGACGCTTCACGTGGCGAAGAAATACTCACTCGGCTTCATGCGCGGCACCTCGCCATGGTGGATGCACTGGTCAGTGACAAGGCTCGTGCGGAGAATCTCTCACGGGTTTTCAGCGGTTACCTGAAGGAGCTGACGACGCTCCTGCATGGGCTCGCGATCCTTCGTGAACTTACTTCGCGCACGATGGACGCCATCTGCTCGTACGGTGAGCGATTCTCCTCGCGCATCGTGGCGGCGGGTCTGCAGGAATGCGGTGTCGATGCAGTTTGGGTTGACGCAAAGGATTTCATGCTCACGGACGGCAACTTCGGGAAAGCGTTGCCGGTCATGGAGGCGGTGCGATCGAACCTCGCGCGCGTGATCGCGCCACTGGTGAAACAACGGCAAGTCCCTGTCACGCAAGGGTTTATCGGGGTGACATCATCGGGGGCATATACCACCATGGGACGGGAAAGTTCCGACTTCAGCGCGTCGATCATCGGCGCAGCCATGGACGCAGAGCGGGTCCAGATATGGACCGATGTCGACGGGATTCTTACGGCAGATCCCCGGATGGTTCCCGGAGTGCGGAAGGTCAGGCACATGTCATTCGATGAAGCATTTGAGCTCTCGTATTTCGGCGCAAAGGTCCTCCACCCGAATACCATGCTCCCGCTCCTCGAGAAGAACATACCGGTGGAGGTTCGCAATTCCCGGAGGGAAGAAGGGACGGGCACACTCATCGATCAGCCTGACCCTTCAGAGGCGGTCGCTCCGGCGGTGAAGTCGATATCGTTCTCCGCCGATGTGACCGTCGTCTCTCTCTCTCCCCGGAAACGAACTAACCAGTACCTTTTCTGGGATGGCGTCTTCAGCGTCCTCTCCCGGTCGGGGATCGACGTCAGGACCGTCACAACCTCCGAATACAGGATTGCATTCACCATCGCTGGATCGTACGACAGCTCTGCTGTGATCCCGCGCCTTGAAGAATTCGGGCCGGTCACCGTTTTCCCAGAGCAGGCGAGCCTGTGTATCGTCGGCAGCGGTTTGAGAGGGTGGAAGGAGTTCGCAGGGCGTGTCTTCGGCGCCCTCGCGGGGGTGAAAACAGCCCTGATCGCCTATGGTGCTTCAGGTCTGAACATGACGGTCGTCGTTGACCGTCGTGACCTGGAGGATGCACTTGTCCGCCTGCACAGGGAATTCTTTGGATCGTCGACACCTTCGGGGGAATTCGATGTCCCTCGCAACTGAATTGAAACCGCGGAGGATCCCGGCGGGAGTGCTCAGGAAGAAAACCGCCCGGATAGCACGGCTGCTGGAATTGCACCTGGGCATCCCGGAAAAGCGCACACATCCCCCAGAGCCCCTGGAGATGCTGGTTGCCACCATCCTGTCACAGAATACCAACGACAAGAACAGCCACCGGGCGTATGCCGAGCTCAGGCGGCGATTTCCTTCGTGGGGGCTTGTTGCGGCTGCAAAACCTGCCGCTGTTCAGTCGGCGATTCGGACGGGAGGCATGGCCATCCAGAAGAGCGCGCGGATCAGGGAGACGCTCGAAGCCGTCCACCGACGGTACGGCAAATACGACCTGAGCCCGCTCCGGAGGAAATCAAATGACCGGATCATAGAGGAGCTCACCGGATTGAACGGGGTTGGCGCAAAAACCGCCGCATGCGTACTCCTGTTCTCTCTCGGACGCGACGTCTTTCCCGTCGACACACATGTCCATCGCCTCTGCACGCGACTGGGGCTTGCGCCCGGAAGCAGGAGCCCGGAAAAGACATATGCCGCCATGAAGGCGCTCGTCCCGCCGGGGAAGGGTCACTCGTTCCATACGAATCTCATTCGCTTCGGTCGCGCAGTGTGCCGTTCTTCCAATCCGCGGTGCGGCGGCTGTCCGCTGTACGCGCAATGCCGGTTCGAGGGAAAGACCGCATCGAAAGGGCTCCGGCACGTTCCGTCACGGGCCGACCACGACTTTATGCTCCTCGACAACGTCTGACAATGACCGCCGCTCCCGGCCCCGGGCCGGTCCACCGCATACTCGTCATCAAGCTGCGCGCCATCGGTGACGTGCTGCTTTCAACGATTGTTACGAAAAACCTCAGGCTTGCGTACCCCCTCGCACAGATACACTACCTCACGGAAAGTCCGAGCGTCGAGGTCCTGAGGGGAAACCCGTTCATCGACGACGTACTCGTGTATGACAGGAAGTCGATGAGCGGGCTCGGACTGATCCGGGCAGTCCGCCGCGGAGGGTACGACGTGGTGATTGACCTTTTCGGAAATCCGCGTACCGCGCTTCTCACACGGCTGAGCGGGGCCGGGCAGAGGGTTGGATTCCGGTTCCGGGGACGGTCATACGCTTACAACATTGTCGCCGAACCGCGGGGGAACAGGGTCCATAACACGGAGTTCAACCTCGATGCCCTCGGCGCCCTCGGCGTTGCAATTCAGGACCGCAGTATCTATTTTTCATACGACGACGCGGATGTACGGTGCGTCGAATCATTTCTGCCTCCGGCATTCACGCGGGGATCATTCGTGGTATGCATTAACAGCGGGGGCGGGTGGTACACGAAACGATGGGGACTCGACCGGTTTGCCGCGCTGGCAGACCATCTGGTGGCAGAATACAACGCCCGGATCGTGCTCCCGTGGGGACCGGGACAGTTGCCGGAAGCCGAAGAGATCAGGAAGAAGATGACAGGCGAGGCGTTCATCCCACCGGCCACGACCCTCCGCCAGCTCGGCGCGCTGCTCAAGCGATGCACGATCGTCGTCAGTAACGACTCCGGACCCATGCATATTGCGGCGGCAGTCGGGACGCCTGTTCTCGGCATTTACGGGCCCACTGATCCACTGCTCCAGGGTCCCTATGGCGACAAGCATGTGGTCGTCCGAAACGAAGGGCTGGACTGCCTCGGGTGCAATCTGACGTCCTGCCCCATAGGTCATCCGTGCATGCTCGGACTGAGCGTTGACACGGTCCTGCAGGGCGTGCGTCAGCTCCTTGCCAAGAACCGGATCACACCATGAAGAAGAAAAAGAACGCACGCCCCGGATCATCCGCCCCNNCAGAAATGCGTGGATTTCAATCCGATCGGGGTCCGGATACTGCTGATCAACCTCGATGCCATGGGGAATGTCATCGTAACCACGAGCATTCTTCCGGCGATCAAGCGGAGGTATCCGGAAAGCACCATCACGTGGATTACCGAGAAACGCACCGCGTCACTCCTGCAACATAATCCATTGGTGGACAGGATACTCGCCTGGGAACCGGAAAACTGGCTGATTCTTCAGCAGATGACATTCGATGTTGTCATGAACGTTGATAAATCGCGTCGATCGGGCTCCCTGGCGATGTCGGTCAGTGCAAAGGTCAAGCTCGGCTTCGGCATGAACGCTGATGGGCAGATCGTGCCTCTTACCCGGGACGCGAACGCCAATTACCGTCTGGGACTCGACGACGACCTGAAATTCCACAAGAACCGGAAGACAGTTTCAGAACTGCAGTGCGAACAGTTCAGGCTTGAGTATCAGAGAGACGAGTACATACTTCCCCTGACAGAGGAAGAGCATGCATTTTGCCGGCGGTATGCGACAGAACACGGGCTCGCCGGTCCGGAGGACGTTATTGTTGGATTCAATACGGGGTGTTCGGAGCTCTATCCGAACAAGAAAATGACGATCGAGCAGCACCTCGTGCTCATCCGGCGGCTTCCGGCAATTCGGGGGCTCAAGCTGGTCCTCGTCGGAGGACCGGAAGACACGATCAGAAATGCCGAGATTTCACGCCAGGCCGGGGGAGGCGTCCTCAGTACGCCGACAACCGAAGGTCTCCGTCGCGGCCTCTGTTACGAAAACCTCTGTGATGTCGTCATCACGGGGGATTCGTTTGGGATGCACGCGGCCATCGGTCTCAAAAAGCACGTGATCGTCTGGTTCGGTGTAAGCTGTCCTGCGGAAATAGACCTCTTTGGAAGGGGGGTGAAACTCGTTCCGGAGGGGCTGGCATGTTCTCCCTGTTGGAAGCAGGCCTGTCCGTTCAATCTCGAGTGCATCCAGATGATTGATCTGGACAGGATCGTCCGGGAGGTGCAACTGTTCGCGACATCGAAGCCTGGCAGATCTTCCGGCCCGGGCGGGGTTAACAATCACGCGGATCTGAAGCA
>PMND01000088.1:76802-87982 GCA_003161955.1 Ignavibacteriota bacterium
GCTCAGGCGAGCCTAGAGGTTGAGGGCGAGAGAGATTGTGTGTGCGTCCCCGAGGTCGGAAGAGATCTTCGCAAACGCGTAATCCAGAACGAGTACTCCGTACGATATCCCCACACCCAGGGTGAGCCCCCGCCCTTCAGATCCGAACTGGTAACCTCCGCGCGCTGCGACAAAGGAATTAAATCTTAGCTCGGCGCCGGCGTTGAGATAATCCCTCTTTTCGGGAAATATCCGAACAAAATCAGCGGCGAAGGTCGCTTCCATTTGCCCCTGATCTACGCCGAGCGCGTATGCCGGTCCGACGCGGAGCAGCGATGGGAGTGTCGTCCTTTCGCTTCGGAGTGCCCCCATCGAACCGATGTTGCACAGTGCAGCCCCGATCGTAAGACTGTCCACAGGCGATTTCCAGATTGCGCCGAGATCGGCGGCGTACCCGGATCCTTCATCCACGAATATCTTCTGGTAAAGGAATTTTCCTGTCACCCCGATGCGGAGGTCGGAAGTGAAGCGATGGGCGAATGACAGACCGATCGAGAATTCCCGGGAAGTGAATGTCCCGTCGGCCGGTCCCGGCCTTGTCCTTATCTCGATATCCGACACCGTCGTGCTGTTAATCGATGCTCCCAGCGCGTTGTCGTCGCCGAGCGCGATGGATGTCCCAAGGAACTCCATCCTTGTGTCCTGGATCCACTCCCTGTGCATGAACATGAGTTGAGAGGCAGCCGGGGTCGATTCGACGGGGATCAGGCCGGCAGGGTTGTAATACGTCGCAGCCGCTCCCGTAACGAACGCACTCCCTGCATCAGCCATCGCCGTCCCGCGCCCGGAAACCCCCAGCTTGAGAAACGCCATCCCGGACTGGCCGGGCTGGGCAAAGAGGTGGGGGACACCCCCGATGAGGAGCAGTCCTGCTATCGCCTTTGTTATGTTCCGCATTGCGTTATCGGCCGTTTATCAGAAAATGGCACCGAGCGTTATCACGTGCATCCCCGTAGGTGCAAATGGCTCGATGATGTAGACATAGGTGATTGACGGAATCCACCCCTGAAATCCCCTGACGATCGTGAAGCCGAACGCCGGACTCGCCCCCATTCCTTTCTCCTTCAGGTCGATACGGTCCACGCCGGCGCGGAGTGTCACCTCACGAATGATGGGAACCTCCGCTCCGACGCGTAGGATCCGTGTCCGGACGTTGCTGATTTCCATATCCGCCGAGATCAACCCGATGCTGTCAGGGAGCATGTACGCAATCCCGCCGGTGAAGAGCAGCGGGAAATAATCCTGTGATGACGTTCCCTGTTCGGCATAGAGGGGAGTCGAATCCCATTTGTATTTTGAGTTGATGTCCCTGACTGTGAACCCGAGCGTCAGCGCATTGTCGAAGCGATAGATGACGCCGAAATCCAGTCCCGCCGTCACCGAGGTAAAG
This sequence comes from Ignavibacteriota bacterium, assembly GCA_003161955.1. Lineage (GTDB taxonomy): Bacteria > Bacteroidota > Ignavibacteria > UBA10030 > UBA6906 > Fen-1273. Next base: position 78,232 of record PMND01000088.1, read on the forward strand.
TCCGTATACAGATGGTAGTAAAGGACCTTGAGATTCAGGCCGAAGCTGAGCCCGCTCCTGAACTTCAGGCCAAATCCCAGGAACACCTGATCTTCTGAGGTTTTCATCAGACCGGTCTGCTCCCCGTCCGCATCTCTTCCGTCAATATTGCTGACCCCGGCATTGATAAGTCCGGCGGAAACCCCTGCGTCGGGAGGAAGGGTTTGAGAGAATCCGAGGAAATTGAGGGTTCTGTCGAGACTCAAAAGTCCGAATGTCCCCGACGCAGTCCGGTACTCTGCGAGAGGGATGACGGCAGGGTTGTAGTATCCGATGACGTCCCCCGACACCACGGCCGTCATCGCGTTTCCCATCCCCATGCCTCTGGCGCCGAATCCCATCCGGCTGTACGCACCGGGCGCCCCGCCGATCTGGGCGAATGAGCTGGAGCCAATGAGGACCAGGGCAGCCATGCATGAGCTGAGGCGGCGTGTCATTGGACCACCATCACTTTCCCCCACGCAGGGTCGCCGCCGCTAACCGTGACTCTGTAAAAATAGACCCCGTTGGGGACCAACGATCCCGTTTCGTCGTTTCCATCCCAGATTTCGTCGCGTTCCTGTACTCCGCTCCGCGGCGCGTCTCGCAGGACCGTTTTCACCCTGTGCATCCCGAAGTCAAAAACTTCGATCGTTACGGTCGCGGATGGCCGCCCGAGATTATAGTGGAATCGTACGGACTCGCGCTTCGGAGAGAAGGGGTTCGGATACGAATATGTCGCCGTGGGGGCCCCGACGGGCTGGCTTGTACGGAGGACATCCCAGTGTACGCCGAAAGGGTTCGTCAGGTTGTCGACTGTCCTCACAAGACCGTCTGCATTCCCACCGTAGACGGTGTCCCCCATGACGCTGACGGCATAAAAGGCACTGGACGTGATTTCGCTTCCCCGCACCGGATCGACAATGGCCCCGGACATCGTCCAGGAGACACCCCCGTCTGACGAGCGAAAGAGTCCCTGGTCCGCGGCGACGTATACGAGAGAGTCTTTGAATGCGAAGTCGTACGCCTTGACGCCTATCAGCGAGTTCTTCCAGGTTGCCCCCGAATCGTCTGTGAAGCTCACCGAATAGGTTTCGCCGGCAGATCCCGCCGGCCAGTTTGCGGTCCAAACCCGGGTGCCCGTCGTAAGCCTTTGTCCCCGGATCCCAACGACCCAGTTTGCGAGGACGTGGTTCACCTCGTTCGTGGCCGAAAATTTTTTCCAACTCACCCCTCCATCCAGAGAACGGTTGATCCCCCCCGCAGTCCCTGCCCAGACAATTGAAGGGCTCTGCACGAAGACAGAGAACAGAAGAAAATTGTTGTTCGTTCGAGGATCGACGGCATACCCTGCGAGCGCGTCATTAGGTGAGATGCTGCTCAGGGAATCAGAAGGGAGGACTGTGCGTTTCCATGTCGCACCATTGTCCGTCGACTTGCGCAACCCGCTCGACCAGCTCGCCACCCAGACGGCGCTGTCGGTCACGTCCAGACGGAACGTCACGTTCTGCTCAGGAACGACGATGGGGAGGAAATGGATGGTGTTAGACCCGTAGGCAACCGCCGTGTCGGATTGGCTGTCGAGCGGCTGGGGCGCCGAGTGCCACGTCCCTCCGTTGTCGAACGAGTATGCATACCCGGTCCCGGTCTGAACATTCCCTGCGGTGGCGGTTTCCTCGACGTACCCGGTCGCGCACCAAATCGTGTCCCCCTTTACATCCATCGCAAAAATCCCCGGCCTCGGAAATTGAGGGACAGTGCGATAACTCACGAACGTCCGCGCCCCGTCAGATGAGCGCGCGGCACCCTTTCCCGTCCCGATCCAAACCAGGTTCCCTCTGGTCATGATCTGCGAGACAGCGTTGCTCGGGATTTGAGATTGGATAATGTCGGTCTTCCCCGCGATGCCGGGGGTCGAAAGCAGGCGAATCTGAGCGTGCCCCTCGGAAAGAACGAGTCGCAAAAACAGCAGGGGAGCGAGTATACTAATAGGAAGGAATCGCTTCATGGCTCACTGTAAGGTGATACTGTGGAGGATCGTCGCACTCGTATCCCCAAATGTGTCTATGGCCTGGAATGCAAATCTGTACGTCTTTCGGACCGTAGGGCTGTCCGATGCCTTGACAATAATCGAATAGGTGCTGTCGCCGGGAACTGAGCCGGGGGCGGAACCGTCGTTATTCATGGTGAACTTCTGTGCGGGATCACTGGAATCGAGGCTACGGAAATACACCTGAATAATATCAGCCTGGCCGTCAGGGTCCGTGGCTCTTATGTATAACGGGATATTGGCGCTCCCCCCAGCGGGGATAACCACGGCATCCGGCGCGACAAGATTCGACAATACGGGAGCCTGGTTGTCCCTGACCATGAAGAGTGGGGATTCCACTGCGTTACTCACGAATCCCTGGATGTCGGACGCAACGACTTTCAGAGTGTAAATTCCAGAGGCGGATCGGGGAATGGTAAATTGCATAAGTGCCGAATAGATCCCGTCTCCAGCGACAGAGTCCGGCAACGAGCCGTCATCATGCAATGCGACAGTCAGTATGGGGTCGATACCTCCCGAGGCAGTAACGCTGGCGTTCACAGTTGCGATAGCGGCAGACCCCGCCTGGCGGATGATTTTAGCCTGGGCACGGATTGTCACAGTCAGGCTTCCGTTCGCCTGAGGCAACGACTTCATCTTGATGGAGTCAGGAAATGCGGCAGTTGCTTCCACGAAAGGGGGGATGCCCGACGGATCGAGTACACCGCCTGATTGTTTTGTGCATCCACTGATCAGGGCCAGCAGAAAAACGGAAGCGACCATTGGCGAGAAACAGGCGCCCAAGAAGGAAGAGGGACCAAGAAAGCGCGTAAGCCGGGACGGATTAGCCCAACCCGGATGGCATACTGGCATGAGTTGTCGGGAGTTGAGAGGCATCGGGTACGTTGGTGAGACTTATACGTGAATTGAAAATATAAGTACCAACGATTCGATAGCCATTGAGGAGGTTGGAGAATCAGGCGTATTATCTATTAATCATAACAAAATGAGGCACGAATGTCAAGGCCGCCATCATAGTCCTGTGTAGGTCGGCTGTGGCGTTGTTTGTGGGAAAACTCTTACGTATCATCCCGCACCCTCCTCACGCACAGGAACTTCCTGAAGGCTCTCGATCCCGGAACCGGCAAAGAGAGAGTAACACGCATGTCAGACAAGACCCCGACGAGGTATCCAGAGCCCGCGCCCGAGATAAAGGCGATGTGGACCGTCGCATATCGCAAGTACTTCGGATTGTGGACGAACCTGGCTAAGACCTCGGGCCTTTCGGATGATGAATCCAAAGACGTCGTCCAGTCGATTATCACTGGCATCCTCTGCGAACCGAAGCGGGAATTTGAATCTCTGGACCATGTCAGGAATTACGTCGCGAAGAGTGTCTTTAACAGAGTGAAGGTTGTAAGAGCGCGCAATGGCAAGAAGACGGCCTGGCAGGAAGACACGGAAATCCGGTTTGCAATCCATCCGGACGAGTATTCCGGAGACGAAGCAAAGCTCAGGGAGTCTCTTTGCGCAGCAGTGCGCAGCCTGTCCCGGAAAGATTTCAGTATACTCAAGATGCGTTTTTTCTCCGGCTTCACGTTAGCCCAGGTTGGCGAATTTCTGGATATGCCGATTTCCACCGTCAAGAGCAGGGAGGACGCCATCCTCCGGAAGATGAGGAAGAAGCTCCACCGCAGCGGATTCTGAACTGCGATAGATTTGGACACTACTTCAATCACAAATCGGAGCACGCGAGTCTAATGTCAGAGAGAATTCAGACCAGCACGATCATCGATTTCGCTCACGGGAGGTTGACTCCGGAGGAATCCCTCGGGCTGCTGAAGTCGATTGAGGAAGACCCCCGAGCGTCCGAAGAACTCGACCTGGTCGTGGACCTGATGAATGAAGCGGCTGACCCACAGAGCAGATTGTTTGCGGCTCCCGCCTCCCCTGAGAAACCGATTATTGTTCGCACCGTTCGGGTTCTCGTCGATAGATACCGCAGCCATCCTTTCCTGTATCCTGCGGGAGCTTTCGGCTGTATTGCCGCCGCGCTCCTGATCCTCATAAGTGCGAATCTGCTCTTGGCCGACAAACTGGACGAGCTGACAGGTATTGACCGAACAGCGTTCACATGGAATGCTCGCGGGACGGATAATTCCGACATTGCTGGAGCGTACTTCTTTTTTACGAACGGCGAATATGCAAAATCGCTCACTCTTCTCGATCGGTATCTCCGCCTGGAGCCACTGGGCGATCTCGCCCCGTACGCACATTACACCGCTGGCGCCGTTTGTCTGATCGATTCCAGGCAAGGCTACTTCAGCCTGTTTCAGACTCACGACAAAAAGCGAGTTTTGGAGGCTCTACAGCATCTCTCTTTTGCTGTTGGCCAGACATCGAATCGCCGTCTTGTGGAGGAGTCCAGGTTCCTCCGGGCAAAGGCTTATCTCATGTTGCACAGACCTTACGAGGCAATCGCCGAACTCGATACCGTGCGAACCCTCAGCGGTCCGCGAAGTGAAGAGGCCATCCAGATGATCGAAAGGATACATGCGCTAACTCCCTGAACTGACCATCCCAGGAAATCCAATGTGCTGCTCCAGGCTTGTCGTCCTCCCGGCTCTCCTCATTCTAACTGCGTCTGCGGCAGTATCCTCCGTTGGTGACGCGGAATACGTTGCCCTGCGCCGGATGATCGGTCAGGAGAGGTACAATGATGCTATCACAACCTGCATCGACCTTATCCGGGATCATCCCGAAGTTCTCTCCCTGTATGAAGCTCTTCCCGAAGTCGCTCAATATGCCGGGAGAATAGACAAAGCGGTCGCTTTCTTTGAATCGCGAGTCGAGGACGGGACCGCGCTCCCGCTTGTTTACTACGGACTCGGTACCGCATTTTACAGCAAACACGATTACAGGACTGCCGTAGTCTACTTCAACAATGCTATTGAGGCCGGCAATTCAACGGCTGAATGTTATCGGGGTTTGGAATACGCCTACGAAAAGCTGGAAGGTCTCGACGCGGCCACCAGGTATTTCAATCTGCTCTGTCACCGGGATCCTCAGAACCCGAACAACTGGTACGGGCTTGCACTTGCGTACTGGACCAGACAAGACTATGACCGGGTCAAGTCCTGTCTCTCCGAAGCGCTCGCACGGAGGCCTGGCGAACGCCGGTATATCCAGGCTCAGGTCGCAGCCGCGTATTTGCGCGGAGAAACGGACTCCGTTGTCGGGAGGATGAGCACGCTGATCGCGACAGCTTCTGAAGAGCTGGATTTCGGTGGGAAGGAATTCCTGAAGTCATTCGTTGTCATTGGTCATTTTAACCGTGACCGCTACCAATCTGCAATGCAAACCATTGAGGAGATCATAAACGACAGCAAGACCTACGGGTACCTCCGATGGTTGGGATGGGGCTACAAGCGTATGTCGGATGTGAAGTTCCTGATGGGGGAGTATCAACTTGCGATCACGTTTGCAAAGGAGGCCGCCGCCGTCGCTGAAAAGGTCGGGGACGAAGAGCTCATTCTGGCGGCCCTCAGCCGACAATTTGAAGTGTACAGCGAAATAGGTGACTATTACGACGCGCTGGAGACGGCGTACATGGAGCGGAATGCCACACAAAAAGAGGAGGTATCCCGCGAGTGCATTCGCCCGCTAGTTGATATAGCATGTGCATTGCACGACATGGGCTCTGATGATATCGCACTTGAATTTGCAATCGAGGCGCTAGGGAAATGTGAGACCCTAAAAACAGATTCACGTTTACTCTATCAAATTCAAATGTGCCTTGGGCTGATCTACGAGGGTCTTGAATCCTTTGACGAATCCGTCAGGCATTTTAAATTGGCAGCAGACTTGATCCCTGTTGACAACTTCTGGGCTCGAAATATCGCAGTTTGTCACGGCCATTTAGGGCGAGCGCTGTTAAGAGTTAAGAAGTATTCGGATGCAAAGAGGCATTTTCTTAAACAGCTTACCCTAGCAGGACGTGAGGGCTATGATAGGGAAGTATGCTACGCTGAAGCATATTTGGGGATGCTCTATCTTGAGCAAGGGAAGAACGACGTTTCGCGATCTCTTTTCCAGCGCGCCTATGAGAAGGGAATTCACCTCGGTCAATTACCTTCAATATTGATCTGCGCTCGTGGTTTGTCGACGCTCGCAGAGAGAGCTAATCGGCTAGGTGAAGCCGTCCTTTGGAGGGAGAAGGCAATTTCTACAACTGAGTCTATGGGTCTCTGGCACGAGCGATTAATGTCTTTAGGGTGCAGCGACCGAGAATTGGTTCGAGACTACCATGAATATGTGCGACTCCTCTGCTCTCTTCGAAGACTGGACAAGGCCTTTGAAGCGGCAGAAAAGGCTAAGGCCCTGTGGTTGGCAAAACTTGTAAACATACCACAGGTTGAAAAGTCCATCGCGGGTTCAGATCCTGTTCGAGTTCGACTGCTTTCTCTCCAGAAGGAAATCATTAGACTTCATTCAATCTTGGCATCGCAAAAACCCCCCGTCGTTCCAGCTAACAGCACTAATTCGTCTCTCGATGTCATCAGCGAATTGAATCATCTTGAGATGACATTTCAAAAAATACTCGATACCCTTCGGGTACACAATGACAGATTCTATGTACTGCTGAAACCAGCCGTCTATTCTCCCAGGGAAATTCAGGAATCCTTATTGGACGCGAAAGGAGCCATCATTGAATTCGTGGTGGGAGAACATAGTACTTCGGTTATTGTGGTCGGGAAAGATACGTTGGGAAGTTTCGAAGCCGAGATCTCAGATCGCGATTTGAAGTTATTGATGGGTCGGATTAGCAAAGTTTTAGTTGAAGGCAAAAGAAAACTGCCCATAATGAATGCGGCAATCGCAGACATTAACTTGGAAGCCCTCCATAAAACTTTCCAACTGCTCTTTGAGCGAGCACTCCCATTCATCAGGAAAGCAAGCCACCTAACGATCGTAACTGACGGGATACTTTCCAACTTCCCCTTCGAACTCTTAGTTACGAGCATGGAAGGCGGAAGCAGTTCGCTCTCTCAATCTGGTCCACGTTTCCTAATTGAAGACTTCGAAATCGATTACGCATTATCTGCCGCTCTGGCTCTTGATGAGAGATCTTGCGTTCATCAAGCTTCACGGACCATACTGGGAGTTGGGGATGTAGTTAATTCAACGACATCTGACGAACCTGGTGCAGTTGAGGCTACACGAGAAAGTGGAGTCCTATCCGCCAAGTATGTGCATTCCTATCCCGGAGTTCGGCGTGAGCTTGCCGCGATTAAGAGGATTTTCGGATCGAGAGCAGATTTGCTCTCCCAACGGGATGCCACACCAAAGACGTTTAGCAAAGTCGCCTCACAATACCGAATACTGCACATCGCGGCGCATGTAGATTTCGATGAATCGAGACCACTTTACTCAATGATTGTCCTTTCCCCTGATATCTCGATCGATGGGAACGAAGGCATAAGGGCGATCGACTTTCTATCATTTGAATTAAATGCGGATCTTGTCGTCCTGAGTGGATGCAATACTGGGAGGATGTCTTCGCGTGCAGAATTGACGGGAATGACTAGTACAATAATGTTGTCTGGCGTGCCGAGCGTGGTTGCTAGCTTGTGGAATGTGGACGATGAAGTTACTGCGCAAATGATGGAATCCTTCTATGCGTCTTTGAACGCGGGGCGAGGTAAGGGAGAGTCATTGAGAATGGCAAAACTGGAAATGATGAGGAGCGGAAAATCAGATCCGTTTTATTGGGGAGCGTTCGTGCTCTGCGGGGATGGGGGCAAACTGCCGATTGGGGATGAACCTCTGGGCCTGACTGCACCTGCTACCATGACTCAGGGGATTCTTGGCATAGCCATCGTTTGGACTACGTGCAGAATCTTGCGAAGAAGACATCGCAAGCCCGAAAGCCAGCTATAGCACTTATAGGCACAGCATCTCCCGATTGAATTTCCACTTAGGGTGACACTGGAACTATCGTGAACGAGAGGATGAAGATCAAGGCACAAAACCAACCAATGCATTCTCGAGTCGTCCCCAGCTCTTGAACGTCCTCAATCGGAGGATGTCTGAAGCGCTTATTCCGCAACAAGAGGGCGAGGACCACGCTCCACATCAGCCACCCTGCCCAACCATATGCAAATTGGACCCCCAGCAATGGGAGTATCCCGGCCGTTCCCAAAAGCATGAGCACGACTAGCACCAGTTGCGAGAGGTGATGTGAACGTGAACCGAACATAGCGTAAGCGATGTGTCCTCCATCTAGCTGTCCAATTGGCAAAAGATTCAGAGCAGTGACGAACGCACCAAACCAGCCGACGCAGAGGAATGGATAGTGATACACCTCGTTCATGGGTGGCAGGAAGGCAGACGAGGGGGCTGCTAACAATTCCATGAGTTTGTAGAGGAGAGGCTTCCCAAAGGTGAGCCCCTCACTTGGAAGTTGAGCCATACCCCGGTATTCAGGATGCACATTGTATAGGTATTCAATCGAGGGCAGGTGAGTCATCCCCCAAAACAGGACGAAGATGCAGACGATAAACCCGGAAATTGGCCCAGCTGAACCCACATCAAAGAGGGTCTTTCTGTCTCGGAGCTCCGATCGAAGCCGGATCACTGCGCCCAGCGTTCCAAACGGCATGAAACCAAAAAACGGAGGGAATGGAATGAAATATGGTAGGGTCGTTTCGACCCCGTGAATGCGGGCCGCAATGTAGTGCCCCATTTCGTGCGCGGTCAGGAATGCGATAACCAGCAAGCCGTAGGTGAGACCCAATGTGAACGAACCGAGTTCGAAGGGATCCTTGTTCAGCCACTGAACCCCGGCAAACGTCACAGTAATAAACGTTAGCACAAGTAAGCCTGCATGCAGAGCTAGATTCCTAGATTTCATTGATCCGTATTCTCAAGGGGAGATAACGAACTGTGTGTCGCAATCTACCTCTTATTGTCGTCAGCCACAAATTGGAACTATTAGGAATGTCTCAGGAGCGAGGGGATCGGCGAGGACCGCCCATAAAGAAGATGCTCACGGTTACGGACCGTGAGCATCTTCTTTATTTGCGAGCTTGAAGTAAATTCGGCGCGAAAGGTGCGCAAACCTCGAGTCCGATTACGGCTTGGGGGAATCGGGGAGGATAGGGATTCCGCTCTTCGGCTTCGGAGAATCCGGGAGAATCGGTATACCGCTCTTAGGCTTCGGTGAATCAGGAAGAATAGGAATCCCGCTCTTGGGCTTGGGAGAATCGGGGAGAATCGGTATGCCGCTCGCGTAGGAAATTGCGATATTCGTTACGGCGATCGCAAAAAGGGTTATGACAAGTGAGCGGGTACGTTTCGCTATGCGTGACATGTTTTTTTCTCCTGATAGAGTGGGATTCAACTCGGTGTTTAGTAGGTTTTCGAAGTAGTTATGATCGCGACGTTCAGCCAAACTCGAAGCCAGGGTTCCTAAATCATCTAGATACAGCAACCAGATTAGGGGATCAGCCTTCTTTTTCGTTCGGCAGCTGTCGATTGCCGAACCCAACCATCCCTTTCAAGTCTTCCCCGAGAGGCTCTAGTTCTTAAAGATCGAATGTTGCAGATTCCGTACTGATTTCGCTAAAAATGTACCAACCTCGCTAATCAATGTCAAGTGAAAAATGAAGATTCTTCAAACTTCTCTACCCCCTGGTTTTGTGA
>PMND01000067.1 GCA_003161955.1 Ignavibacteriota bacterium
CTCACGACACAGCCCGTCGTCACGCTCCAGGATGCGGGCGGGAATACCGTGACCGGTACCCCACAGAGCATAACGTTTGCGATACAGAACAACGCCGGTCCGGGGGGTGTGCTGAGTGGTACGAACCCGGTCTCCGTGAACACATCGACCGGGCAGGCGGCGTTCACCGGCCTCTCCATCGACAAGATCGGTAGCGGGTACACGCTGACCGCGACGGGGAGCTCTGTGTCCACGTCTCCCGGCGTGGTCGTCAGCAGCTCCTTTAATGTGACGCTGGGTGCTCCATCCAGGCTGGTGTTTGCCTCAGAGCCATCAAACACAGTGGCTACCGGAACGATCGCGCCGCCGGTGACCGTGCGCATAGAAGATGCAGGAGGAAACCTCGTCAACACCGACTCGAGGAATGTGACGCTTGTAATCGGGTCGAACCCTTCGGGGGGGGTGCTGAGCGGGACGCTGACGCAGTCGGCGTCAGGTGGGATTGCTACATTCAACAACCTTTCTATCGACAAGGCAGGGATCGGCTATACGCTCGCAGCATCCAGCGCTCCTGCTCTCACGGGTGTGACTTCGAGTTCATTCAACATAACTTTGGGCGGTCCAACAAAGCTGGTCTTTGGGAGTCAACCATCCAATACCGGAGGGGGGAGCACGATCACCCCCGCCGTGACGGTCCTTATCGAGGACGCTGGCGGGAACGTCATCAACGACACACGCAACGTCACTGTTGCAATCGGGACAAACCCATCAGGAGGCACGCTCTCCGGCACGGCCACCGTGGCGGCCGTTGCGGGGGTTGCAACGTTCAACACGCTGTCGATAAATAAGGCGGGGAACGGGTATACGCTGACGGCGTCGAGCGTTGCTGCGCTTACAACCCCATCGTCCAGTCCGTTTAATATAACGGTCGGCACGGCCACGAAGCTCGCGTTCGGCGTGCAACCCGCCGGGGCCGCCGGGGGAGCGACGATCTCGCCCGCGGTGACAGTATTGATTCAGGATGCCGGTGGGAATACGGTCACGACTGACACGAGGAACGTGTCGCTCGCCATCGGGACAAATCCCTCCGGCGGCGTCCTTACCGGCGGCGGTGCGGTTGCGGCGGTTGCGGGAGTGGCGACGTTCGGCGGCCTCTCTATCGACAAGAACGGTGCCGGGTATACGCTCGTCGCATCCAGTTCACCTGTCCTGACGCCGTCCGTGTCAAATCCTTTCACTATCGGCGGGGGGGGCGCGGCGAAGCTTGCGTTCACCACGCAGCCCGGGACCGGGACGGGAGGCTCGGCATTCTCCCCGCAGCCGGTCGTGGCACTCGAGGATGCGGGGGGGAACATCGTGACGGGGATCCCTCAGAACGTCACGCTGGCCATTCAGAACAACGCCGGTCCGAATGCGATACTGAGCGGCACGAAGACGGTCTCGGTGAATACGGGGACAGGGCTGGCGACATTCAGCGGACTCTCCATCGACTCGACCGGGACCGGGTACACGCTGACTGCAACGGGGAACGGCGTGTCTACGACGCCGGGTGTTGTTGTCAGTTCCGGGTTCAATATCATCACGGGTCCGGCGGCAAAGATTGCGATTACAACCCAACCCGGAAACGGGACAGGCGGATCTCCACTAACGACGCAGCCCGTGGTCACGCTTCAGGATGCGGGCGGGAATACCGTGACCGGTACCGCACAGAGCATAACGTTTGCGATACAGAACAATGCCGGTCCGGGGGGTGTGCTGAGTGGCACGAACCCGGTCTCCGTGAACACATCGACCGGACAGGCGGCATTCACCGGCCTCTCCATCGACAAGATCGGGAGCGGGTACACGCTGACCGCGACGGGGAGTACTGTGTCCACGACTCCCGGCGTGATCGTCAGCAGCTCCTTTAATGTCACGGTCGGCCCCGCTGCAAAGCTCGCATTCGGCGTGCAGCCCTCGGGTGCGGCCGGTGGTGCGACGATCACGCCCCCTGTGACGGTCGTGATACAGGATGCCGGCGGGAATACCCTGACAACCGACACGAGGAGTGTGTCGCTTGCCATCGGGACAAATCCGTCCGGCGGCATCCTTACCGGCGGCGGCGCGGTTGCGGCGGTTGCGGGTGTTGCGACATTCGGCGGCCTCTCCATCGACAAGAATGGAGCCGGGTACACGCTCGTTGCATCCAGTGCGCCGGTTCTGACAGGGGCGACTTCAAACCCTTTCACGATCGCCACAGGCGGCGTAACGCACTTTACCGTGGAACAGACCGGGGGAGGGATCATCGGGTCCCAGACTGCGGGGACACCATTCAGCCTCAGGATCACAGCAAAGGATGCCGGAGGCAATACTGTAACGGCTTTCGCGGGAACCGTCAATCTCTCATCGACCGGCGTTATTTCCGCTGGCGCCGGGCCGACAACCGCATTCGTGAACGGTGTGCTGGATCCCTGGGCTGTGACAATATCGAACGTCGGCAGCTTCTCGATCACTGCGACGCGGAACGGTGGCTCAGAGGCCGGAACGAGCAACGTCTTTGTCGTCAACCCCGGGGCTGTCAACAACTTCGTCGTTGAAAGCGCGGGGGGAGGGGCGATCCCCCAGCAGACGGCCGGCGCTGCTTTCAATATCAGGCTGACGGCACGTGATGCAAACAACAATACGGCCACCGGATTCACCGGAACGGCGACGCTGACATCCAACGCGGGGCTTGTCGGTGCGCCCTTTGCGACGGCAAATTTCGTTGCCGGCGTGCTTGTTTCCCAGTCGGTGACCGTGACATTTGCGGGATCTGCAAACAGGACGATCACAGCCACCCGTACGGCCGGGTCCGAAACCGGTACGAGTGCCGCGTTCACCGTCATCGCCGGTTCACCGTCCACAATCATTGTTAGTGCCGGCGACAATCAGACTATGGCGGTGGGGGGAGCATTTCCTGTCGCACTGGCGGCAGTGGTAAGCGATGGGTTTGGCAATCCCGTCAATGGCGTCACTGTGACATTCGCGTCTCCCGTGGCGGGTGCATCGGGAACCTGGACAGGCGGCCTCCATTCTGCGACTGTGCCGACAAACGCGTCGGGTATTGCGACAGCCCCCGGGACATTCACGGCAAACAGCACTGCGGGCGCGTATGTCGATACCGCAAGGGTGGCGGGAGCCGGCATACCTGCCCTGTACCATCTGGCGAACACCGCCGCCGCCGCGTCGAAACTTGTGATCGTGACGCCTCCCTCAACGCCCGAAACGGCGGGGGTTCTTTTTACGACACAGCCTGTGATCTGGATCGAGGATGCAAGCAACAATCTCGTCACATCCTTCAGCGGGACCGTCACAGCGACCAGGACCGTGGGGACCGGCGCGCTGCAGGGAACGGTCACCGTCAACGTGGTGAATGGCGTCGCCACGTTTTCGAACCTCTCATACAACACGGCGGAGACCATCACCATCACGTTCAGCAGCACCCCCGCGCTGGCGACCGCAGTGACAGGGAACATTGTCGTCCAGCCCGGCGCCCCCTCGACGGTTGCGTTTGTCGTGCCGCCGTCGAACGCGACGGCAGGCGTGGCGATTGCGCCCACCGTGACTGCGGAAGTGCGGGATGCCTTCGCCAACGTGATTACGACGGCGGGGATCCCCATCACCGTGGCGATAAACACCGGGTCAGGCGTTCTCAGCGGGACGCTGACACAGAACACGGTCGCTTCCGGGCTCGCGACGTTCGGCAACCTTTCGATAGACCTCTCCGGTCCGAAGACGCTCATCGCCTCCAGCGGCACGTATACCTCCGCAATAAGCGGGGCGTTCACGATAAACCCGGCCGCGGCCAACCGGGTGGCGTTCGTGGTGGAGCCGACGAATGCGAACGCCGGGGCCGCAATCACCCCCGCCGTCACCGTCCAGTTGAAGGACTCGTTCGGGAACAATGCGACCACACCGGTTTCGTCGGTGACGCTTGCGCTGCTGACAGGTACGGGAGCGCTGAGCGGCTCTGCCACGCAGTCGACAAACGGAGCGGGGCTCGCCACATTTGCCGGCTTGAGCATCAACCTGTCGGGGACGAAGACTCTCCGGGCGGCGAGCGGCGGGCTGACGCCTGACACGAGCCAGACGTTTTCGATCTCCGCACTCACCCCCAGCAGGCTCGTGTTTGTGCAGGGGCCGTCGAATGCGGTCGCGGGCGCCAGCATCGTTCCTCCGGTCACCGTCCAGGTACAGGATGCTCTCGGGAACAACATCGCGGCAAGCGGCACGTCCGTTACGCTGACGCTCAACGGGACGGGCTCACTCGATGGCACCCCGCCGACGCAGATCACGGACGCCTTCGGTGTTGCGACATTCAGTAACCTGACAGTCGACATTCTGGGATCGAAGACTCTCACCGCTCAAGCCTCGGGCCTGGCGTCTGCGACAAGCCTGCCCTTCACGATTTCCGCGGCGGCGGCAGCGAGACTCGCGTTCACGACGCAACCGGGCGGCGGGACCGCAGGCGTGCCCTTTGCCCAGCAGCCGGTCGTGACACTGCAGGACGCGTTTGGCAACACGGTCACGGGGACCGCCCAGAACGTCACACTGGCTCTCCTGGCGAATCCCGGCGCCGATGTGCTCGGAGGGACGACGACAGTATCAGTGAACACCACGACAGGACAGGCCGTGTTCGCCGGCCTTTCGCTGACTCATGCAGCGGCAGGGTACACGCTGACCGCGACAGGGAACAGCGTGAGCACAGTGGCGGGGAATGTGTTCAGCTTGCTGTTCAATGTGGTTCACGCCCTCACAAGTGAAGTCCGCGTCGAGACGCTGGCGGACGGGAGCGGCGTTGTCCTCCCGGGGCAGAACGTTTCTTCCGGGACTTCCATCACCGTGTATTCAATTGCCCGCGATTCGTACCATAACTTCATCAGCGATACAGTTGCGACATGGTCGCTGGTCAGCCCGGTGGGCGTGGTCCCCTCGGACCTGGTTGCCAGCGGGGACGGAAAGAGCGCCACATTCACCGGGCGGCTGATCGGGTCGGCTCAGATACTTGCCGTCACTGGGGCGCTGACACAGGTCCCGTCCGGCCTACTGCATGTGGTCATTGCCAGTGCTCCTTCGAAAATCCTCGTCGAGACTTCGGCAAACGGAACAGGAGTCGTCCTTCCGGATTCCACGATCTCATCGGGGAGGTCGATAACTGTGTATGCAATTGCCAGGGACAACGCAGGGAATTTCGTCCGGAACGTCACCGCGAACTGGTCAGTCCAGAATGCCGGGGGGGGCGTCGTGGCGGGTGATCTGGCCCCCTCCGCCGGCAGGAGCACGGTCTTCACAGGTCACGTCATCGGGACAGGTCAGATCCGCGCTGATTCGGCCGGATTGACAGCGGTCACCTCGGGAACGGTCACCGTGATACACGGAACACCGGCGAGCGTGACGGCGACAGCGGGATCGGGACAGAGTGCGCTCATAGGCGCGTCATTTGTGACCGCCATGCAGGCCACGGTGAGGGATTCATCGAATAACCTCGTCGGCACGGGCGTGTCGGTGGCATTCAGCACTCCGGGTTCAGGTGCAGGCGGGACATTCGCAGGTGGCGCAACGACCGTACCGGTCCTCACGAACGCCTCGAGTGTTGCCATAGCTCCGCTTTTCACTGCAAACAAGACCGCAGGGACGTATGCTGACACCGCACGCATAGCGGGGGGCTTTCCCCCCGCACTCTTCGTGCTGACAAACAGTCCCGGCGGGGCGACGCTCATTTCAACCGTGACAGGGACAACCCCGCAGCACGTGCAGATAGCGAATCCCTTCCCCGTTGCGCTGGCCGTCGTTGCAACGGACTCTTCGGGGAACCGCGTGCCCGGAGTGACCGTCACGTTTACGCCGGCGACAACTGCGTCGAGCGGGACGTTTGTCGGGAATTCCACCGTCGTTTCTGATGTGACGGGGACGGCGACTGCGCCTGCGTACATCGCGAACGCGGTTTCAGGCCCGGATACCGTCAAGGCCACAGCCGTCGGCGTGACCGCTGCCGCCCGCTTTATACTCACGAACGATCCCAGCGGCGCGCAGAACATCGCTTTCACACGGACACAGTCTGACACAACAGTCGTCAATACGGCTTTCAAGGACAGCCTCCAGGTCGCGGTGAAGGACCAGTTTAACAACCCCGTAGGGGGTGTCTGGGTCACATTCACCGCCCCCTCCGCGGGTGCCACTGCGATATTCGCACGGACAGGGAAAACGGTGGATTCCGCGCTGACGACATCAGCCGGGCTTGCGACCTCCTCAACGATCACCGCGAACACTGTGGCGGGCGATTACCTGATCATCGCGAGGATATCTCCTGCAGGCGCGACCGCAACGATTTCCAGGTCGAACAAAGGTGGGCTCGTGACGCAGTTCACAGTTGCGGCCATGGACGGGAATCCGATCGGCACGCAGGCTGCGACAATCTCGTTTAATGTACTCATCCAGTCGAGGGATATCTACAACAATGTCTCCTCATTCCCCGGGCCAGTGGATATCAATGTCACCTCCAACGCCCCGCTGACGGCAGGCGGAGGAGTAATTAAGGGTTTCAACACCGGTCTTGTCCAGGGGATAGTGTTCCAGGGAGCCGGGACTTCCGACACGATCAGGGTCGTCCGGGTCGGCGGTGCGGAGAAGGGGGCGAGCAATGCATTCGCGGTCGTCAATCCTTCCCCGACGGTGACATCGATCACTCCGAACAACGGGCGGAAAGGGCAGGTGCTGGATGTCGTGTTGGGAGGAACGGGTTTCATCAGCGGAACGAGCCTCCCCTACTTCGGCGGGTCCATCGTCCCTCTCTCCTGGACGGTGAACAATCCCACGCAGATGACGGTGACGATATCGATCAGCGGCAATGCCCGGGACAGCGCCTATTCCGTCTCGGTGACTAACGGCCCCCCCGTCGGTGGCACGGGGACATTTCCGGGCGGATTCACCGTCGGGTTGACCCCGGCCCCGAAGGTCCTCTCTCTGCTCCCCACTTCGGGAGCCCGGCTGCAAACTCTGAATGTCGTCGTCCGCGGATTAAACTTCTACGGCGGTGTGTCCGTGCTGAACCTGGGCGCGGGGATCAAGATCAATGCGTCGACGGTTGACAGCGTGAACCAGTTGACTGCAGGCATCACGATCCTTGCCGCGGCTGCGACCGGGCCCAGGGATGTCGTCGTGGTGAACAGCGTGCAGGCAGGCACGGGAGGGGGGACGGACACACTGAAGGGGGCATTCTCGGTTGTTAATCCGCTTCCGACGGTCTACGATGTTGCGCCGGGGGGTGGAACGCGGCTTTCCGCGTTGGTTCTCGGAATCTCCGGGACCAACTTCATCGGCGGGGTGAGCACAGTCAGCCTGGGTGACACCGGGATTGCGGTCACTTCCGTGACAGTGGACAGCTCAACGCACATCACCGCGTCCATCGTGATAGGCGCGGGCGCCACGGCGGGAGCGCACGCGGTTGCCGTCACGAACACGGGTCTCGGGGGGGGGACCGCCTCACTCCCCAACTCGTTCACCGTTTTCAACCCGGTTCCTTCTCTGACAAGCGTTCAGCCGAACGCCGCGAACAGGTCACAGACGCTGAGTATCGTCTTCCGGGGCTCCAATTTCGTGCGCGGCGCGTCCCGCGTGGCTTTCAAGCCCCCGGCCGACATAACAGTGAACACGGTTTCCGTCGATAGCGTAACACAGATCACGGCGGGAGTCACCATTGGGCCCGGCGCAGTCCTCGGCCTGAGGTTCGTTGCCATCTATACCGGCGTCGATACGTCGGGGTCGCTCGGGTTCACTGTCAATCTCTCCGCGCCGCCCATCCCGGTGCTCGTTGCGCCCGGGAACGGTTCCGCATTTCAGCCCACGACCGTGGCCCTGCGGTGGTCGCCGTCGTCGGGCGCGACCGGCTATGCAGTGCAATTCGCGCGCGTACAGACGTTCCTTCCGCCGGTCGTGGACACGGTCGTCACTGACACATTCATGGTAGTCGGTCCGCTGGCAATCGGCACCACGTATTACTGGCATGTTGCCGCCGTCGGCCTGAGCGCGACGAGTTCCTTCTCGGCTCCGTGGAGTTTTGTCGCGTCCTATCCCGCCAGGGTCGCAATTCTTGACACGGTGGTATTCCCGGTGCACGGCGTCCCCTCGGACTACCAATCCACGGACTTCAGGCTCGTCGGCCTCCCCGGCAGCGGCCCCACCCCTGTGCAAAACTATCTGCCCGGGACGGCGGGGACCGACTGGTCGGTGGTCTGGGACAACGGGCATTCAACCAACTACTGGGTTTCGTACGCCGCCGGATCCCCCTTCGTGTTCGGCGCGGGGCGCGGATTCTGGCTCGTGAACAAAGGGAACTGGATCGTGAATGACACCGTCACCGCCGCAGTTCTCGACGGGAACGGGAGGGCGTCGATTGCTCTGCATACGGGATGGAACATCATCACAGATCCTTTCCCCGTAGCGGTCAACTGGTCCGATATCGCGGCGGCAAGTCCTCCGACGCGGTCCGATCACCCTGTGTTCACCTACAACAACGGATGGTCTGCGACGAGTATCCTCCAGCCTTATGTGGGGTACTATTTCGAGAACACAGACAGCCTCGCTTTCCTCCAGGTTCCGTACAAGGCCGCACCGGGGACCGCAAAGGCGGCCGCCGTCGCGGGCGCATGGAGGATGAGGCTCGACCTTGATGCCGGGGGCTTCGTCGACCAGGTAACGACCCTCGGCGTATCGTCCGATGCGCCCGCCGGAAAGAACGCGCTTGATTTTCACCGCCCCAGGCTGACAAAAGGGGTCCCGGCACTTCTCCTCGCGCGTCCGGAATGGGATGCCGTGAACGGAGAATTTGCAACCGATATACGCCCTCCGGTTCAGAATGTGGAGACCTGGAAATTCGAGGTCCGGACATCCCTCCGGACAGCTGCGAAGATCTCGTTCAGGGGTGTCGCCGGGGTCCCGGAGAATCTGCAGGTGTACCTCATCGACGAAGGAAGGGCCCGGTCCGTTGATCTGCGCGCGGCGGCGGAGTATCCGTTCATCCCCGCCACCGACGTCTCCGCATTCAGGGTGGTCGTGGGAACGCCGGATGCCATGCGCAAAGAGCTCGATGCGCTGCTCCCCGGTGCATTCGCGCTCGGGAACAATTTCCCCAACCCGTTCAATCCGGAAACCACAATCCCCGTCTCGGTGCCGCTCGCCTCGGAAATCAGGCTTGTCGTGTACAATATCCTGGGGTCTGAAGTGCGCACGATCTATGCCGGGCCGGTCGAGGCCGGGAGGTACTGGTTCAGGTGGGACGGCAGGAGCGAGCATGGGAACACGGTTGCCACGGGGGTCTATTTCGTGAGGCTGACGACCAGCAAAGGGTTGTCGTTCATCCAGAAAATGGCGTTCGTGAAGTAACCAGGGCGGCGGGGTTTCCGGCCGCGGCAATCACAAACAACACAGAGTCGATGACCATGAATCCAAGCCGTCTGCGAACATGCCTCTGTACTCTCCTGTGTCTCACATGGTGCTTCGGAGCGGGCGGTCAGGCCCAGATACGTGAAAGCGGGATATCTCTCAGCCAGCCCGTCTACGCAACCCCGGCCAACTACTCGATCGCGAAACCCGGTGAGCTGACGATGCAGGTGAATGTCTGGGGACAGGTGATACATCCGGGGAGGTACGAGGTCTCGATCCAGACCGATCTCGTGCAGCTCCTGTCGTATGCGGGAGGTCCCGGGCCCGATGCAAAAATGGCTTCGGTGAAGATCACGCGATTCATCAGGACGGACAACGGCGTCAGCAAGTCTGAGAACTTCGTGAATCTCGAGAACCTGTACCGCGTGAACGATTCACAGCTCATACTGCAGCCGGGTGACACGATCTTCATCGACGAGACCAGCTGGACGACGCTCAGGGATATACTGACGGTTGTAGGGAGCGTCGTCGTCGTCGCAGCGACGGTGTCGACCGTGGTATACAACTCGCATCATTGAAATTGAAATCATTCACCAGGAATAATCGGGAAAGCACCACATGAATCAGGTCAATCCGGACCCCATCTACGGGCCGTCCGAAAACGGAGCCCATTCGTTTTCCGTGCAGGACTACCTCTCCACCGTCCTGAGGGGAAGGAAAGTCATCCTGTCCTGCCTGGGAGTCGCGCTGGTGGCATCCCTCGTCTACACGCTGGCATCGAAAACCGTGTATGAATCGACGGCGCTGGTGCTCCTGAACATTCGCCAGCTCGGCACCTCGTATTCGATCAATGAGTCCCAGAGAGGGCCGGTGGAAAACAAGATCGCGAACGAGATCGGTCAGCTGCGGACGACCTCGATGGCCGAATCCGTCGCCCGGAAGCTCCTCCAGGAGCCGTACATGGACGACGCGAAAACGGAGTTGCTCCCGATCGTCCAGGTGAAAAATGTCACGAAGGACTCGTCGAACAGGATCGCGAGCCTCACGCAGGTCGCGTTCAGGGCCCAGAAGGCGATGGATTTTACCCCGGAGCGTGAGTCGGACGTCATCCAGATCACGGCGCGGAGCACGAACCCCAGTGAAGCTGCAGTCCTCGCGAACTCCTATGCGGGGGTGTACCAGGAATTCTCCGTCAGCTCGAGCAGGTCCCGGTCGACTTCCCGCCGCGAGTTCCTGCAGGACCAGCTGATCGCGAAACGGCGGACCCTGGACTCGATCGAAACGGTCCTCAAGCAGTACATGGAGTCTTCCGGGGTTGTCTCGCTGGACGCCGAAGCGACCAGGGTGACCGCGCAGCTCTCCCAGCTCGAAGCGAACAGGGATGCGATCGACATCGACCTTGACGCCCTCAACAAGACGCTTCAGACATATCAGGAGCGCCTCCCCCAGCAGGAGAAGGAGTTCGTCAGGGTCATGAAGCAGGCGAACGATCCGTATATCAAGCTCATACAGGAGCAGCTGGCCGGGCTGCAGGTGAAACGGGACGTCCTCTCCAACCCGAGCACTTCCGGGGCGGCGAAAGAAGCGTATGCGGAGCAGCTCAAGGCGATAGAGTCGCAGATCAGCAACCTGCAGAAGAAGCTGGATGACCGGACGACGTCGTACCTGCAGACTCTCCCCGCCGGGGAAACCGGCGCGGCCCAGAGCGACCCCGCCGGGTACCTGGTGCAGGCGAAGCAAAAAATATTCGAGACCCAGATGCAGATTCAGGCGCTGATAGCGAAGAAGAGCGCGCTGGGGAATGTGATCCACGAGTACGAGATAAACTTCGGAGGGATCCCCCGCAAGAGCATCGAGCTTGCCAAACTGAAGCGCACGCAGATCAGCGCCGAGAAGCTGTATCTGCTTGTCGAGGAGAGGTTCAATGATGCCGCAATAGGGGAGAAGTCAGATTTTGGATACGTGGATATCATTGACAAGGCCGGGGTCTCCACATCCCCGGTGTCTCCGAACGTTCCGTTCAACCTGATGCTGGGAGTGTTCCTCGGACTCGGGGTCGGGGTGGTGTTTGTTTTCGTACGCGAGTACCTGGATGTACGCGTCAACACGCCGGAGGACCTGAAGCGGCGCGGGTATCCGCTCCTTTCCTTTGTCGGGCGGACAATCGATTCCGACGGAGGCGCGAAATCGACTCGCCATTTCGGATCATGGGTAGGTGGAACATTTGCGCGCATGAGGAGCAAGCCGGTCCACGAGCAGACCCCGCCTCCCCCCCGGAAGGTGATGTTCGACGGGAAAGAATACGACCGGACGCTCGTTTCGCTGCTCGAACCGTTCTCGCCCGCCGGCGAGTCCTACAGGCGCGTCCGCGCAAGGCTGGAGTTCGCTCTGTCCGAGGACCGGACACGGAAAGTCGTCGTGACGAGCCCGAATCCCGGGGAAGGGAAATCCACGACGGTGGCCAACCTGGGCTTTGCCTTCGCCCAGTCGGAACGCAGGGTGCTGATCGTGGACAGCGATCTCCGGCGGCCGATGGTTCACAAGCTGTTCGGGTTCGACCTCTCTCCGGGCCTGAGCGAGGTGCTGACAGGCCGCGCGACGCTGCAGCAGGCGGTCCACAAGCATATCATCCCCGGCCTCGATGTCCTGACCGCGGGTGAACTGATGATGACGGACCCGGAGATCCTCGGCTCGAAGCACATGATGAGTTTCCTCAAGGAACTGAACCAGCACTACGAATGGGTTCTGATTGACACATCTCCCGTCCTTGCCGTCAGTGACGCCGCCAATCTCACCGCGCTGGTGGACGGTGCGATGCTGGTGGTGTCGGGGGGGCAGACGAGACTCGTTGCCCTGGACCGGGCGATTGAATTCCTCGGGGGTGCGGGGGGAAAACTGGTCGGCATCGTCCTGAACAAGTTCGATCCGCGCGAAGCGTACGGAGGGTTCTACGGCAGCGACAGGTACGGCCACTACGGGTCCGCGTACGGGACCGTCCGCCCCGCGAACGGAAAGGGGAAGGATGCGAAACAGACCGCCTGATGCATACACGATCTGCGTCACACAATCACTGATCAAGTCACACTCAGGGAAAACCAGAGAACATTATGACCTCAACACTCATTGATAAGATAGACAGGAAGAAGGCCGTTGTGGGCGTCGTGGGGCTGGGCTATGTGGGCCTCCCGCTCTTGCTGTGCTTCGTCGAAAAGGGCTTCCATGTTCTGGGGATAGATATTGACGAGAAAAAGACCGAGGCGCTTGCAAAGGGACAATCCTATATCAAGCATATTCCGGTGACGCGTGTCGCGAAGGCTGCATCGTCCGGACTGCTGCAGACGACGACGGATTTCTCAAGGGCGAAGGATTGCGATGCGATCCTCATCGCAGTCCCCACACCGCTCAACAAGAACCGCGAACCCGACATGTCGTTCATCGTCCTGACGTGCGAGGCGATCGCCCCGTATGTCCGGGCCGACCAGTTGATCGTTCTCGAGTCGACGACATATCCGGGGACGACGGTGGAGGTGATGGTGCCGATACTCGAAAAGAACGGGTTGAAGGTGGACAAGGATTTCTTCGTCGCTTTCTCCCCCGAGCGGGAAGACCCGAGCAGGACGGATTACACGACCGAGACCATCCCCAAGGTCGTCGGTTCGACCTCACCGGCCGGGCTCGCCGCTGCGGAAAAGGTATACCAGCAGATCGTCGTCCGGACGGTCCCGGTCTCCTCGACACAGGCGGCGGAGGCCACGAAACTCGTTGAGAACACGTTCCGTGCGGTCAACATCGCGCTGATGAATGAGCTGAAGATGACGTTCATGAAGATGGGTATCGACATCTGGGAGGTCATCGAGGCCGCCAAAACGAAGCCGTTCGGCTACATGCCGTTCTATCCCGGCCCGGGCCTCGGCGGTCACTGCATCCCCATCGATCCGTTTTACCTTACGTGGAAGGCGAGGGAGTACGGCGTCTCGACGAGGTTCATCGAGCTCGCCGGCGAGGTCAATGCTTCCATGCCTGACTTCGTGGTCCAGCGGGTGATGGAAGTCCTGAACGAATGCGGGAAGCCGCTGAAGGGCGCAAAAGTTCTTCTCCTCGGGCTTGCATACAAAGCCAACGTGGATGACGATCGCGAATCGCCGTCGTATCACCTGATGGAGAAACTCGAAGCCAAGGGGGCTGTCGTCAGCTACAACGATCCGTACATCCCGACGATCAGACCTTCCCGCGAGTTCGCGAAGTACGCCGGAAGGAAATCGGTCCCTATCACGGCCGGGTACGACGTGATCCTGATCTCGACCGCGCACGACGAGTACAAGGGTATGGACTTTTCGTCGTTCAAGGCCCAGGTCATCGATACGCGGCATGCAGCGCAGGGCTCCAGCGGGACGGTTCATCAGGCATAAGGATCGGCACAACGTGAAGCAGGAAGTCCAGTGTCTTGTGACTTCCTGCTTTACTGTTCATTCATCTACAGGGAATGAGGGTCCGTGCACGACTCCGACATCGAGGACGGCTATCCTCTCACCCCGCTTCAGGAGGGGATGCTGTTCGATCATGCGTTTGCCCCCGGGAGCGGCGCGAATATCGTACAGATCGCCGGTGTGCTCCGCGAGCATCTCGCTCCCGACCTGCTGGAAAAGGCATGGCGGGCGGTGATCGACCGGAACCCGGTCCTCCGGACTTCTTTCCACTGGTCGGGTGACGGAGCGCCGGTCCAGCGTGT
Source organism: Ignavibacteriota bacterium (assembly GCA_003161955.1). GTDB lineage: Bacteria > Bacteroidota > Ignavibacteria > UBA10030 > UBA6906 > Fen-1273. The sequence goes on from PMND01000067.1 coordinate 14,108, forward strand.
GCATCGCTCGGTTGATGCCGGCATTCTCCACTGCGACTGGAGCATGAAGTCTCCGGCGGAAGGGAGGGGACTCTTCGATGCACACCTCGACAAAGACCGGAGGCGGGGATTCGATCCCGTCTCCCCTCCTCTGATCCGCCTGGCGGCGTTCACGATGGGCACGGATGTGTCGATGCTGGTCGTGTCGCTGCACCACATACTCCTTGACGGCCAAGCGTTTCCGCTCCTGCTCGATGAGCTTTTCTCGACGTACGAACGCCTCACCGCAGAACGAGAGCCGGCATGGGAAGAGCGGGTCCCGTTCCGCGCGTATGTCGATTCTGTCCACAGGGAGAATCACGACCGCTCCGAGTTGTTCTGGAAGGACTACCTCCGGGGGTTCACCGACCCGACGCCTCTCCCTCCGGAGCCGGGCCCCTGTTCTCCGGAGGGGGCATTCCTTGAATTCGGCAGGCGCGATATCCACCTTCCCCCCCCGGTGCTCGAAGGCCTGCGTGCACTGGCCCTTGCATCGGGGGCACGGCTGAGCACCGTGTTCCACGCGGCCTGGGGGCTTCTGCTGAGTCGTTACAGTGGGGCCACCGACGTCATCTTCGGCGAGACGAGAGCCTGCCGCAGATCGACGGTGAGCGGTGCGGAGAGTATCCTCGGGTGCTGCATCAACACTCTCCCGCTCAGGGTCCGCGTCCCGCCGGAGGCGCTCCTGGTGGACCTGCTGCGGCAAATGCGAAAGGATCATTCGGCCGTCCGTGAACACGAACAGACGCCGCTCGGGCGGATCCGCGGGTGGGGCACGGTGGGCGCCGGCAGGCCGCTCTTTGAGACGCTCCTCGTNNCGAACGCGAGTTCTCCGTCCTCTCCCATACGCGCTTCCCCCTGGTGTTTGAGATTCAGGGGGAGGAAGGCGCGTTGAGACTGACGTATTCCACGTCCCGTTTCACTCCATCGACCGTCGAACGGATGCTGGGGCACCTCGAGACGATACTGACGTCCATGGCGGCAGGCAGGGGCGATATGCGCATGGGGGAGATCCCGCTGCTGACGGAGAGGGAAGAACGGCGGATACTCCTGGAGTGGAACGCCACCGGGGTCCCCGGGGGAACGCCTCTGTGTGTCCACGAGCTCATCGAGGCTCAGGCCGGCCTGACCCCGGAGGCCGTGGCGGTTTCCTGCGGGAGAGACGCGTGGACCTACCGGGATCTGAACCATCGCGCAAACCTCTTCGCCCGCCGGCTGTCGGCACTCGGCGTGGGACCGGAGGTTGTGGTGGGGATCGCACTGGAGAGGTCATGCGAAATGATGATGTGTCTCCTCGGGATTCTCAAAGCCGGAGGCGCATACCTCCCGCTCGATCCCGCGCTTCCTGAAGAGCGCCGGCGGTTTATTCTGGACGACGCCCGTCCGTCATACATCGTCACCGCACGGAATCTGGCCGGCTTTTTCGGCACGATGGACGTCCCCCTCGTATTTCCGGAGGAGATCCCCGGCGTGGATCCTGCCGGTGAGGCATCGCCGGAGACGAACTTCCCGGGCCGTGCCGGGCCCGGGAATGCAGCCTATGTCATTTACACCTCCGGATCGACAGGGAGGCCCAAAGGGACAGTTGTTCTGCACCGGGGGCTGTCGAATTACCTTCTCTGGTGCACGGAGGCATACGATGTCCGGCGGGGAAGGGGCTCGCTCGTGCACAGTCCCCTCGCTTTCGACCTGACGGTCACGGCATTGTATTCGCCGCTCTTGTGCGGTGGCACCGTGTATCTCTTGCCGGAATCATCACGACCCGAGGATCTGTGCGCGGCCCTCATGGAACACGCCGAAGGCACACTTGTCAAGATCACGCCGGCGCATCTGGAACTGCTCGCTGCGCTCATCCCCCCGGGGGAGGGTGCTGCGCTGACAACGACATTTGTCATAGGGGGAGAAGATCTGAAAGCGGACCTCGTCCTCCGCTGGCAGCGGATAGCTCCCGCAGCACTCTTCTATAATGAATACGGTCCGACGGAAACGGTCGTCGGCTGCTCCGTCTACCGGGTTCCCCCGGGTATCCCGGCCCCGGGGTCGATCCCCATCGGGAGGCCGATCGCCAATACGCGCCTCTATGTGCTCGATCACGAGATGCGGCCTGTGCCTGAAGGCGTCCCGGGCGAGCTCTGTATCGGGGGGACCGGCGTGGCGCGGGGGTATCTGAACCGTCCCGACCTGACCGCGGAACGGTTTGTGCCGGATCGCTTCTCCGGGGATCCCTCATCCCTGTTATACCGGTCGGGGGACGTTGCCAGGTATCGTCCGGACGGTGTACTGGAGTTTCTCGGTCGTGCGGATGACCAGGTGAAAATCCGCGGGTACCGGATCGAGCCGGGAGAGATAGAATCGGTGCTGCTCGAGCACGACGCTGTGCGTGAGGCAGCGGTGATCGTCCGAACGGCGCCGAATGGTGAAAAGCGGCTGGAGGCGTATTTCGTCCCCGCCACGGAGCCACCTCCCGCGGTGGACGAACTGCGGGCTCACGCCAGGAGGATGCTCCCCGGATACATGGTGCCCGCGGTTTTTGTGCGGCTGGACTCCATGCCGTTGAATTCCAACCTGAAGGTGGACCGGCGTGCACTCTCTGCGGATGCGAATCAACCGCGGAACACTCAGGAAGCCCTGAAGGCCTCTCTGACGCCGACCGAGGAGTCACTCAGCAGTCTCTGGGAGGAGTTGCTCGGGGTGAAGGGGATCAACGCTGCCGACAATTTCTTCGAGATAGGCGGCCATTCCCTCGTCGTGATGCAGCTTGTGTCACGCATCCACGCCCGGTGGAGCATCGATCTGAGGATCTCTGACGTGTTCGACGCACCGACCGTTGTGGCCATGGCGTCCGTCATAGAGCGGAAGTTGCTGGAAGAAGTCGAGGGAATGTCCGATGAGGATATGGTTCACGAGCGAATTGCGCTTACCCTGACACCCGGTGAAAAACCCCATGGCTGATCCGGAAGGTGTGACGGGGCGGCGGTCGGCACTCTCCCCCTCAAAACAGGAGTTGCTGGCGAAGCGCCTTGCGGGCGGCGGGGCGCAGGGGCACTCCGGCGTCATCGGCCGCCGCGAGAGAAAGGGCCCCTTCCCCCTTTCATTCGCGCAGCAGCGTTTGTGGATTCTTGACCGTTTGACCCCCGGGGGGTCAGCGTACAACGTTCCGTACGCCTACAGGCTCCGCGGGGAGGTGTCTGTGGGAACGCTGGAGAACGCATTGACGGAGATTGTCCGCCGGCACGAGGTGTTGCGGACGACGTTCACCGCCGTGGACGGAGCGCCCCTCCAGAGCGTCGGCCCCGCTCTCCGCGTCAACGTGGGGATCCGGGACCTCCGTTCTGTGCCGGAAGGGGATCGCGAGTCTGCGGCAATGCTTCAGCTTCATGAGGAAGCCCACAGGGGATTTGATCTGGAACGCGGCCCGTTGATGAGGGTAACACTCATTACGCTGGGGGAGGACGAGTACCTGCTCGTGCTTGTGTTCCACCACATCGTTTTCGACGGATGGTCCGAGAGCATATTCTTCAAGGAATTGTCCGCCCTGTATGAGCCGTCCCCCCGCGGAGCGAAGGACGTGCTCCCTGATCTCCCCATCCAGTACGGGGATTTCGTGCTCTGGCAGCGGGAATGGCTGCAGGGAGAGGTCCTCGAAAAACAACTTGCGTACTGGAAGGAGAAGCTGGGAGGGAGCCTTCCTGTGCTGGAGCTGCCGTCGGACAGGGCGCGTCCGGCGGCGCAGACCCATAAAGGTCTGACGGAATTCATGACGGTCCCCGCCCCCCTGTACGCCGCTTTGACGAAGCTCGGCAAGGAGGAGGGGGTGACATTGTTCATGACCCTCATCGCGGCATTCAACGTCTTCCTTTCCCGGTACAGTGATCAGGATGATCTGATCATAGGAACGCCTGTCGCGGGGCGCACGCGCATGGAAGTGGAGGGGCTGACCGGATTCTTCGTGAACACGCTAGTTCTCCGTACGGACCTGGGGGGAAACCCGGCATTCCGCGAGCTGTTGAAGCGCGTGCGCGAGGTCTGTCTGGGGGCGCTTGAGCATCAGGAAGTTCCTTTCGAGAAGATTGTCGAGGAGCTCCAGCCAGAGCGGACCCTCATGCATTCCCCGCTCTTTCAGGTGATGTTCGTTCTGCAGAGCGCGCCGGAAGGCCGGATCACGCTGGGGGGGAACCCCGCCGGCAAGCTCGACATCAGCACGGACACGGCGAAGTTTGATGTGACGCTTTCCATGATGGAACGAAGCGGTGGTCTGGTGGGATGGCTCCAGTGCAGCGCTGACCTGTTTGAGCGGGAGACCATCGCACGCATGGCCGGCCATTTCATCGCTCTGCTGGAGGGGATCGTGGCGGATCCCGGGCGGTGTCTCTGGCAGATCCCGATCATGACGGAAGAAGAGGAACGGAAGGTGACGATCGGGTGGAACGCCACGCAGTCCGATTATCCACCGGAGATGACGATTTCAAATCTCTTCGAGGAGCAGGCCCGGAAGACTCCCGATGGGGTCGCTCTGCAGGATGAGCGGCATCAGGTCACGTATCGTGAGCTGAATTCGCGCGCGAACAGGCTTGCGCGATTCCTCCTGGACCGGGGTGTGGGGCCGGAGTCCTGCGTCGGTGTTGCGCTGGATCGATCGGTTGACCTGATCGTCGGCCTGCTCGCCATTCTGAAGGCGGGAGGAACGTACGTTCCTCTGGAGGTCTCGTACCCGCGCGAACGGGTCTCGTTTATCCTCGACGATGCGCGCGTGGGCCTCATCCTGACACAGCGGTCCCACAGGGATGAACTTCCTCCCCGGTCTGCGAAGGTGATCTGTCTGGACACGGAATGGGAAGACATCGCTCGAGAGAGAGACGAAGACCTCTCCGTGACGGGGTCGCCGGATGCGCTGGCATATGTGATGTATACCTCCGGCTCGACGGGTGTGCCGAAAGGGGTGTGCGTCCCTCATCGCGGGGTCGTGCGTCTCGTCAGATCGAACGACTATGCGACGTTGAATTCCGGAGAGGTCTTTCTCCTGTTTGCGTCCATTTCGTTCGATGCCTCCACATTTGAAATCTGGGGGAGCCTGCTCAACGGTGCCCGGCTCGTAATTTTCCCCCCGGCCATTCCCTCTCTCGAGGAACTCGGCCGCGTTATCAGGGACACGGGCGTCACGACCCTGTGGTTGACGGCGTCCCTGTTTCGTCACATGGTCGATGGATCGCTCCACTTCCTGGGGGGCGTGCGGCAATTGCTTACGGGCGGGGAAGTTCTTCCGGTCCCGCAGGTGAGGAGGTTCCTGGAAAAGTACCCCGGGTGCAGATTGATCAACGGGTATGGACCGACGGAGAACACGACGTTCACCTGTTGCTATACCGTCGGTGCGGGGACGGGGATTACGACCTCCGTTCCGATCGGACGTCCCATCCGGAATACACGGGTCTACATCCTGGACAGGTTCCTGCAGCCGGTCCCCGTCGGGATTCCCGGAGAGCTGTGCATCGCAGGAGATGGTCTCGCCCGGGGATATCTTAACCGTCCGGATCTGACAGCCGAAAGGTTCGTGGCGGGTCCCGCCGGTTCCGGGGCGCCGGAGCGTCTGTACAGGACGGGGGACCTGGCTCGCTTCCGCCCCGACGGGAATATCGAATTCATCGGCCGGGCCGATAATCAGGTCAAGATCCGGGGTTTCCGGGTGGAACTTGAGGAAATCGAGGCGGTGCTCGCCCGGCATCCGGGCGTCCGCGAAGCCGTGGTCACATTCACGGAATTTGCGCCGGGCGACAGGCGGTTGGTGGCACACTGTGTGGTCGATGGAGGATCCGGGGATTATGCCGGCACATTGCGGGACTCCCTGAAGCTGAAGCTGCCCGAATACATGATCCCGTCGGTGTTCCTGATTCAGGATTGTCTCCCCCGCAATTCCAGCGGCAAGGTCGATCGCGTGCTTCTTTCCGCGTCAGCTCCCACGGGAGCGGTCGACCCCGGCGGTGCGGCAGGGGAGGAGATGTCGCCGACCGAGAATGCCCTGGCAGGTATCCTCGCCCGGATCCTCGGCGTCGAGCGGGTGAGCATTAATGACAATTTCTTCTCACTGGGGGGGCATTCGCTTCTGGCGATGCAGGTCGTCTCGCGCATCCGTGACCGCTGGCGGGTCGATCTCTCCCTTGTGAGTGTTTTCGAATACCCGACGGTCGGTGAACTGGCTATGGCGATCGAAGAGAAGCTCCTCGATCAGATCGAGAACCTGCGTGATGAGGAAGTGTAACCGAGGAATGAATCGATGCAAGAATCAGTGAACCCGGAAACGCGCCGCTCCAGGCTCTCGCCGGCCAAACGGGCGCTTCTGGACAGTGTACTGTCCGGGGCGGCCGCCAGACCTGCGGGAACCGGGGAAATCCCGCCGCGGCTGATCCATGACCGGATTCCGCTCTCGTTCGCTCAGCAACGCCTCTGGTTTCTGCATCGCGTGGACCCCGGGAGCGCCAGTTACAATATCCCCATGGCATTCCGGTTTGTCGGCAGGCTGGATGTCGCCGCGCTCGAACATTCCTTCAACGAAATCCTTCGGCGCCATGAAGTCCTCAGGACGACATTCAGAGTGGTGAATGATGAGCCCGAGCAAATCATCGCGGCGCCGGTTCCTGTTCCAATGCAGGTGCTGGAGATGGAGGGTTCCGACAAACCTGAACGCCGGGCTTCTGCGATGGCTTTCGCTGCGCGTGATGCCGGCACGCCGTTCGACCTCGAGCGGGGACCCCTTCTGAGGGTCAGCCTCCTCCGGGTGGGCGCGGAAGAGCATGTCCTTGTCATAGTCATCCATCACAGCATATTTGACGGATGGTCTCTCGGGGTCTTCTTTGACGAGCTTGGGTCGCTGTACGGTGCCTATGCGCAGTCGCTTCCCTCGCCGCTTCAGGAGCCGCGGGTCCAGTACGCAGACTATGCGGTCTGGCAACGCGAATACTTGAGCGGCACGGTCCTCGACCGGCAGCTCGACTACTGGAAATCCCGCCTGGCGGGATGCAGGGGGATCCTGGAGCTCCCCCGTGACCGCCTCGTGCCTGAGGCGCAACCCCGCCGGGGCGGGGATCGCCGCGTGGCGTATCCGGCGGCGCTTTCGGAGGAGCTGCGGCAACTGGGCCGGGGCAACGGTGCGACCCTTTTTATGGTCCTGGCAGCGGCTTTTGGTGTGTTCCTGCGTCGAATGACAGGTCAGGACGATATACTCCTTGGAACCCCTGTGGCCGGCCGGACCCGTCCCGGGCTGGAACGGCTCATAGGATTCTTCGTGAATACTCTTGTATTGCGGACAGACCTCTCCGGCAACCCGACCTTCCTGGACCTCCTCCATCGTGTACGCGAGACGGCTCTCGGCGCCTTTGCCAGCCAGGATCTGCCGTTCGAGCGGCTCGTCGAGGAGCTTCGCCCGGAACGGGCTCCAGGCCGGTCCCCGCTCGTGCAGGTCATGTTCGCGCTCCAGAGCGCGCGGGCGTCCGCGCTTGAATTCCCCGGCCTCGACGTGACCGGACTCGAACTCTCCAGCGGGAGTTCGAAATTCGATCTCACGCTCACGATGACCGATTCGCCGGGGGGGCTTGAAGCATCATTCGAGTACAACGCAGACGTTTTTGATCCGGCCACTGTCGATCTTATGGCCGGGCGGTTTCACGTGCTGCTCGAGGGGATAGTCAGGGAACCCTCCCGCCGGATATCCGGACTCCCGCTGATGACCCCGGGTGAATCGCACAGGGTGCTTGTCGAGTGGAACAATGTCCAGCCCGGCACCGGGTCTGATCGGTGCATCTGCGAGGAGTTTGAAGAGCAGGCCGCGCAACATCCGGAGACCGTCGCCGTTTCCTGCCGGGGGGAACAACTTTCGTACGGCCAGTTGAATCTCCGGGCCAACCGGCTGGCACACCACCTCATATCGCTCGGGGTGGGACCGGAAGTGCCGGTGGGGATCTGCGTGAAGCGTTCCACGGATATGATCGTTGCACTGCTCGCTATCCTCAAAGCCGGCGGAGCATTTGTCCCTCTCGATCCGGCGTACCCGCCGGATCGCCTGAAAGGGATGGTGGCTGACACGGGGCTACGACTGGTGGTGACCGGGCCGCCTCTCGACGGCGATCTGTTCGGCCCCGGGATCCGGCGCGTGTCCTGTGACACCGATACATTAGACGGCTGCGACGGGAGTGATCCCGGACGCAGGGCGAACGGGGCCCATGCGGCGTACATCATGTTTACCTCCGGCTCGACCGGCAGACCGAAGGGGATCGTCGTCACGCACAGGGCGATTGCGAGCCATTGTTCGGTGTGCAGAGAGACATACGGGATCGGTCCCCGTGACAGGGTCCTTCAATTCGCGTCCCTGAGCTTCGATCCTTCCGTCGAACAGATCTTCACAGCCCTGACCGCCGGGGCGCGCCTCGCCCTCCGGGGTGAAGAACTCTGGAGTGCAAAGGAACTGTACGAGCAGATCGTGGCGCAGGAGTTGACAGTAGTGAACCTTCCGACTGCGTACTGGAACGAGGCCGCAATGGACCTTCCGGGTCCCGGTCCTGCCCCGGCAGCCCATTCTCTCCGGCTCCTGATCGTTGGCGGCGAGGCGATGATGCCGGGCGCGCTCAGGCAATGGAGGAAGACGTCGTTCGGCGCCGTTCGTCTGCTGAATGCCTATGGCCCGACAGAGACAACGGTCACCGCGCTCCTGTACGACTGCGGCGACCTCCCCACAGAGGAGCTGGGAGCTTCGACGAGAATCCCGATCGGTCGTCCGCTCCGCAATCGGTCAGTGTATATTCTTGACCCGGACGGCGCTCCTTCCCCGGCGGGGTTCCCCGGAGAACTGTACATCGGCGGGCCGGCGCTGGCAAGGGGATATGTGAACCAGCCCGGGCTGACTGATGAAAGGTTTGTCCGGAATCACATTGATTCGTCTGGAGGGTCGGTACTTTACAAAACTGGGGACCTTGTCCGCTTCTGTCCTGACGGAAACATCGAGTTCCTCGGACGTGTGGACAGGCAGGAGAAGATAAGGGGATTCCGCATCGAGCCGGGTGAGATCGAATCGGTACTCCGTGAGCACAGGGGAGTACACGATGCCGTCGTGGTGGTCCGTGACGGCCCGTCGGGTGAGAAGCAGATTGTTGCCTACTGTGCGGCTGCAGGGGGAGTATCGATTTCTGTCGGGGACCTCACGGCCCTCATGGCTGAGAGACTTCCGGCCTTCATGCTCCCCTCCGCCATTGTCATGCTGGAGCGGTTGCCGCTCACGCCGAACGGCAAGATCGACCGGAGTGCCCTGCCTCCTCCCCCGGCGGCGTCCGGACGGCCTGCCCCGGGTTACGTTGCCCCGCGCGATCCCCTGGAGGTCGGGCTTGCAGGGCTGTGGGAGTCGCTCCTCGGCAAGAAGCCGATCGGGGTGCACGACAATTTCTTCGAGCTGGGGGGACACTCACTGCTCGCAGCGAGGCTCTTTGCTCAAATTGAAAAACTGACAGGAAAGTACCTCCCGCTGGCAACTCTGTTCCAGGCACCGACGATCGACGGCATTTCAGCTCTCCTGCGGCGGGAAGGGAGGGGGTCAACATGGTCGTCTCTTGTGGCGATCAAACCCGCCGGAGACCGGCCTCCGTTTTTCTGCGTGCACGCGGCGGGGGGAAACGTGTTGGGGTACCGGAGCCTCGCCTCCCACCTCGATCCCGATCAGCCGGTGTACGGCCTTCAGGCGAGAGGACTGGACGGGGCGGATGTCCCGCTCGAGTCAGTGGAAGAGATGGCGGGACAGTATGTGCGGGAGGTCCGCGCGCTGCAACCGGCGGGACCATACTATCTCGGCGGAGCCTGTACAGGTGGAATCGTGGCTTTCGAGATGGCGCAACAACTCGTTGCCGGCGGAGAGGATGTCGGCATTCTGGCGATGTTCGACACGTTCGCGCACAGCCATCTCAGATCGTTGTCCGGGAGTGAATTTCGACGGTTTAAACTGGAGAGCACTGTCGAGCGCCTGAGATACCATTCCGGGAATCTTCTCTTCAGGCCGGGGCGGATTGACTACGTCCGGAGGAAAAGCAAAACCCTGATCCGTCGACTCAGGACACGCCTCTGGAGAATCAGGCAGAAGCCCTTCACCCGGATGGGGATTCCACTCCCCAGGTCGTTGCAGAGAGTGGAAGAGTATAACATGCAGGCGATCGTGAATTACCGGCCACGCCCCTATCCCGGCCGGATCACGCTGTTTCCTCCGAGTACCCGTTCTGTCGGGGAGTTCCCCGATCCGGAACAGGGTTGGGGGAGCCTTGCACTGCGGGGGGTCGAGATCCATAAGGTGACGGGGGACCACCTGACAATGCTTACGGAGCCCCACGTCGAGGTTGTGGCGCAGAACCTGACGGAGTGCATCCAGAGGGCGCAGGAACAGAGGTCGAATCCCGCCGTGAGCCATGGGAATGAATGCTGAGTCCGGACCGTTGGCACCTTCGCTCCGGAGTGTGGAGTCCCTTCCGGAAGATGGGGAGGTGCACGTGTGGCGGATCTCTCTGTCGCCTGAGGGGGCGCGGTTGTCAGCCTTTGAAAGCGAGCTTTCGGAGCATGAGCGCGAACGGGGGGGAAGATTTCATTACCCTGCCGACGCGGAGAAATTCATCGCGGCTCACGGGGCCCTGAGGACGATACTGGGTGCCTATGCGGGCATACGACCACGGGAGCTCGTGTTTTCGCGCTCCGCCTTCGGAAAGCCCTCGCTCATACGGGTGGAGGAGGCCCGCGCCGGGCTCAGGTTCAACATGGCGGACTCGGGGGAAGTCGCGCTTGTGGCGGTCTCAAACGGCAGGGAGGTCGGTGTCGACATCGAGCGGATGAAGGCCGGGGAGGACCTCGCCGCTACGGCACTCCAGTGCTTTTGCGGGGCTGAATTGGACCTGTTCCGGGCGGCTCATCCGGACCGCCAGGCTGAAGTTTTCTATACATTCTGGTCCCGGAAAGAGGCCTATATCAAGGCGAGGGGAGAAGGGATGTCCCTGGTACTGAGGAATATCGACGTGTCCGCCGTCCCCGTAATGCTCGACCGGCGATGGACGCTTGAAGATCTCACGGTGGACCCGGGGTACAGGGGAGCAGTCGCCCTGGACGGGAAAATCATCAGTGTCACATACCGCGCGATATCCATGACCGGCGCAGCAGCGCCGGTGTGAAGAAACCACAACAGGGAGCATCATGTCTCAGGAAAGCGAAACGCTGAAAGAAACAGACCAGGGGGAACATGCGGGGAGCCCGCACCCCGACGCAACGAAGGTGATCCGCATTGCCCCCTCCAAAGGCTGGGTGCCGCTCAGACTGAACGAACTCTGGGAGTATCGCGAGCTCCTGTATTTCCTCACCTGGAGGGACATCAAGGTCCGTTACAAGCAGACGGCGCTCGGGGCAGCCTGGGCGATCATACAGCCGGTTTTCACGATGGTGATCTTCAGCCTCTTTTTCGGAAGACTTGCGAAGATGCCGTCCGACGGTGTCCCGTACCCGATATTCAGCATGGCGGGCCTGGTCCCCTGGACATTTTTCGTGTACGGACTGTCGCAGGCGTCCAACAGTCTTGTGGGGAGTCAGAACCTGATCAAGAAGGTCTATTTCCCGAGGCTGGTCATCCCCATTTCGAGTCTCTGCTCGGGGCTTGTGGATTTTGCCATCGCGTTCGTCATCCTTTTTGTGATGATGTTCTACTATGGGATTGCCCCGGGGTGGAATATCCTCTGGATCCCCGCTTTCATTCTTCTGACGCTGGTGACATCCCTCGGGGTCGGGCTCTGGTTGTCGGCGCTCAACGTCGAGTACAGGGACGTGCGTTTCACGATCCCCTTCCTGACGCAATTCTGGATGTTCGCGACACCGATCGCGTATCCGAGCAGCCTCCTCAGCGAACCGTGGCGCACAGTCTATGGGCTGAACCCCATGGTCGGTGTCGTAGAAGGGTTTCGCTGGGGGCTCCTTGGAACGCAGACACAGCCCGGTCCCATGGTCCTTGCTTCTGTCGGCGCCGCCATTTTCCTTATGATTACCGGGGCTTTTTACTTCCGGCGGATGGAACGGACGTTTGCCGATGTCGTGTAGCATGAGTGTTATTGCCCGCCCGGGGGGATGAACTGATATTCCCCGGCTCTTTCGGGCACTCACTTAAAGTGTTATATTGTAGCGTTTATACGATTATAATTTACGGGGAGAGCGCCACTTCCAATGAACCAGCAGCCTTTCAACGCCGAAGTCTACAGAGGGAAGAATGTCCTCATTACCGGAGGACTTGGTTTTCTGGGGAGCAATATCGCCAACCAGCTCGTGAAGCTTGGCGCGCACGTCACGATCGTGGATTCTCTCAACCCCCGGTACGGCGGGAACTGGTTCAATCTCGACAGTATTCGGGACAAGGTGACGGCCGTGAGCGGCGATATCCGGGATGAAGAGCTCATGACCGGGTTGGTGCGCGGAATGGACGTCATCTTCAACCTTGCCGCGCAGGTAAGCTACATTGACAGCAGTTCCATCCCGTTCGAGGACTTCGACGTGAATGGCAGAGGGCAGCTCATACTCCTCGAAGCGTGCAGAAAAAACAACCGTGGCGCCTGCGTCGTGTTCTCAAGCTCGCGTCTGGTGCTCGGGAGGATCATCGAGGACCCGGTCACCGAGCGGCATCCCACGAACCCCCTGAGTCTCTATGGCGCGCACAAGCTGGTCGCCGAAAAATACCATTATATGTATTTCAAGGACTACGGGATTCCCACTGTCGTTCTCAGGCTCACGAATCCCTACGGTGACCGCCAGCAGATGAAGCATAGCAAGTACTCCATGCCGGGATGGTTCATGCGCCTGGCGATGGAAGGAAAAGAGATATCCATTTTCGGTGACGGAACGCAGATCCGCGATTATGTTTATGTTTCCGACGTTGTGGACGCGTTCCTCCGGGCGGGGATGACAGAAGCGGCGCACGGCAGGACGTTCAACTGTGGTTCCGGGAGATCATACCAGTTCCAGGAGATGGTCACTGCGGTCGTGGGCACCGTGGGAAAGGGAACCGTCCGGCACGTGCCGTGGCCCGAAAACTACGAGCGCGTTGAAACGGGCGATTTCCGGACCGATATCTCCGCACTTTCGGGCGCAACGGGATGGGAGCCTGTCGTCCCGCTCGAAGAGGGGATACAGAGGATGTTCGAGTACTACAAGGCGAACCGTGCCCACTATCTTTTCTGACACCGTGAACTTCGTTGATCCGGCTTCTCCCGACTACGGCGGACCCTGCCTTGTCATCGGCGAAATCGCGCAGGCCCACGACGGAAGCCTGGGGTTCGCGCACGCATTCATTGATGCGATCGCGGAGGCAGGCGCCGGTGCCGTGAAATTCCAGACCCACATTGCCGCGGCGGAAAGCACGCCGGGTGAGCCATGGCGGGTGAAATTCAGCACGCAGGACGAGAGCAGGTACGCGTACTGGAAGAGGATGGAATTCACGGAGCCCCAGTGGCTGGAACTGAAGAACCATGCGGACACGCGCGGGCTGTTGTTTTTCAGCTCCCCCTTCTCTCTCGAAGCAGTGGAGTTGCTCCTTCGGGTAGGAGTCAGGGCATGGAAAATCGCATCCGGGGAAGTGGGGAGGTCGGCGACATTCGAGCGGATGGCGTCCTCCGGCCTGCCGATGTATCTCTCGACGGGGATGAGCCCGCTGGAGGAAATTGACGGGGCGGTCGAAATGATCAGGTCACACGGCCTCCCGCTCGTGCTGTTCCAGTGCACAACCGCATACCCCTGTCCCCCTGAAAAAGTGGGACTCAACCTGATCCCTTTTTTCAGGGAGCGCTACCGGTGCGCGGTGGGACTCTCGGACCATTCGGGGACGATCTATCCCTCGCTTGCCGCGGCGACACTGGGAATCTCGGCCCTTGAGGTCCACGTGACTCTGAGCAGGGAAATGTTCGGTCCGGACGTCCCCGCCTCCGTCACAACAGGTGAACTGAGGGAGATCGTTGCGGGGCTCAGGTTCATCGAGGCGATGAAGGCTCACCCCGTGGACAAGGACTCGATGGCCGCGGAACTGAAGCCCGTGCGCGCGCTTTTCACCCGGAGCATCGTTGCGCGCGTGGATCTCCCGGCCGGGACGGTGCTCACGGCCGACCATCTTGCGTTCAAGAAGCCCGGGACCGGAATTCCCGAGAAGAATGTCCAGCGTGTCCTTCATCGGAAGCTCACGAGGACAGTTGCGGCAAACACAATGATCCTGGAGGAGTATCTTGAGTGACACTGCGAAACGTAAGGTATGCGTTGTTCTTGTCGATCGTGCGAACTACGGGCGTCTTAAACCGGTGATGCGCGCCATCGCCGACAACCCGGCGCTGCAATTGCAGGTCCTTGCCGCCGGGACCATGGTTCTGGAGCGGTTTGACCTGCCCGTGCGCGTTGTGAGGGAGGACAACTTCACAGTGGACGGCGAGGTGTATATTGAGCTTGAAGGATCCACCCCGGCCACGATGGCGAAATCCGTCGGTTTTGCGATGGTCGAGTTCGCGAGCGAGTTTCAGCGGCTCAAACCGGACGTCATCCTGCTGATAGGTGACAGATATGAGGCGCTGGCGGCTGCGATAGCCGCGGCATACATGAATATCTGCATCGTCCACGTGCAGGGGGGGGAAGTCTCGGGTTCGATCGACGAAAGCGCACGGCACGCGATCACGAAGTTCTCGCATTATCATTTCCCGAGCACGAAACGCTCGGCGCAGTATCTGATACAGATGGGAGAACGCCCCGAGACGATCCTGGGCATCGGCTGCCCGGGGAGTGATATCGCGCGGGTGTTCGACCGGACGCTGGATCCGGACATCGTGAATGCCCGGGGGTCCGGCGCGATCATTGATGTGCACCGGCCGTACCTGCTTGTGTTATTCCACCCGACGACGACGGAATACGGCGGGGAACGGAGACAGATGGAGGAGATCCTCGAGGCCCTTCGGGAAATAGAGATGCAGTCCATCCTCCTCTGGCCCAATATCGACGCGGGGTCGGACCACGTGACAAAAGCGATCCGGGTGTTCCGCGATCACGTGAAGCCTGACTGGCTCCGGACGCTGATCAATCTTTCGCCGGAGAATTATCTGAAAGTTCTGGCCGGTGCAGCCTGTGCGGTCGGGAATTCCAGCAGTTTCGTCAGGGACGCGAGCTATTTCGGAACCCCCGTCGCCCTTGTCGGCAACCGCCAGGACGGCCGTGAAACAGATGTCCATGTGAAACGGGTCCTGCCGGTCTCGCGGGAAATCGCGCTCTGCGTGAAAGAACAGTTGAAGCACGGGAGGTACCCGGTGAGCGCGCTGTACGGGGACGGCTATGTCTCCGGGCGGATTTCGGCCGCCATGGCGAGCCTTGAGCCGTACGTCCAGAAGAGCCTTGACTATGTTCGCCGGGAAGCGGTCGCCTGAGACTGCCATGCATCAAACGATCACATCCTGAGAGAAAGAACCCTTCATATGAGCAGCATTGCCATTCGTGCCGAGCACCTGGGGAAAGAATTCCACATCATGGGGGAAAACAAAGGGTACGAAACGATCCGCGAAAAACTGACGAGCGGGGTTGCCTCCGGTTTGAAGCGGGTGTTCCGGCCTTCGTCGGGGAGCCGGAAAAAGGATCAGGGGACGTTCTGGGCGCTCAAGAACCTCGACTTCGAGATCAAGCAGGGAGATGTGGTCGGCATTATAGGGCGGAACGGGGCGGGGAAGAGCACCCTGCTGAAAGTCCTTTCCAGAATCACGGAGCCGACCACGGGATTCGCCGAGCTGCACGGACGCCTGAGCTCCCTCCTGGAAGTGGGGACGGGTTTTCACCCCGAGCTGACGGGACGCGAGAACATATTCCTGAACGCCGCAATCCTGGGGATGCGGCGCGCGGAGATCGAGAGGAAGTTCGACGAAATCGTGGCATTCTCCGAAGTGGAGCGGTTCATCGATACGCCGGTGAAACACTATTCGAGCGGCATGTACCTCCGCCTCGCGTTTGCCGTGTCGGCGCACCTCGAACCCGATATTTTGCTGGTGGACGAAGTGCTTGCGGTCGGGGACGCCTCGTTCCAGAAGAAATGTCTCGGGAAAATGGAGGATGTCGCGAAGGAAGGCCGAACGGTCCTGTTTGTCAGCCATAATATGGGCGCAATCAGGTCGTTGTGCACTTCGGGCATCGTTCTCAACGGGGGGGAGATCATCGAATCGGGCGAGATCAGCAAGGGGATAGAGACGTACTACCGTATGATCGGCGCACTCGGTGACGCCTCGGCGGAAGGCGCAGTCGGGGGAGCGGGAGGAAAAAAGGGGTTCGGTCTCGTGGTATTGAACAAGGGGCGGGGAAACACCGTGGCGCAGTCCGAGGTCTTCAGCGTCGCCACGCGGCTGCATGTCGACCAGAATGTCAGCGGGTTTTCCCTCTTCTGTTATCTCGAAGACATGCAGGGACGGCTCATCGTCCGTTCCCGCCGCGAAAGCAATGACCTCGGGTTCAAAACCGTCCCGCTGGGGACTTACGACATCTCGCTCAAGGTCCCACCTCTCTGGCTGAACCCGGGACTCTATTCGCTCTATTTCAAGGTTCTCTACTGGGGGGAGCGCGCGTCGGCGAAACATCTTTCGGATAAGTTTCCGCTCGACATCGAGGGAACCGACAGCCGGTCTGATGCGATCCTGCATCCGACCGTGGACTGGTCCGTGGGGGTTCGCGAAGAAATTGCGAAGAACTGAAACCCGGATGCGCGTCCTTGGCTTGATACCCGCGCGCGGGGGCTCGAAAGGCGTTCCGCGCAAGAACATCAGGATGCTCGGCGGGAAGCCGTTGCTTCAGTACACCGCTGAAACGGCGCGTGCCGCGCGTCTTCTCTCGCGGGTCGTGCTTTCCACCGACGACGAGGAGATTGCGGAAATCGGAAGGGACTGCAAGCTGGAAGTTCCTTTTATGCGTCCGACCGAGCTGGCGGCGGATGCGACGCCAAGCCTTCTCGTCGTCAAGCATGCGCTGGAGTGGCTCGGGAGCCGCGGTGACCTCTTCGATGCGGTTTGTCTCCTGCAGCCCACGCATCCGTTCCGCCAGTCCGGCGACATCGATGCCTGCATAGCGCTGCTCGGTGAGAGCGGGGCCGACTCCGTTGTCACGGTCCTTCCCGTTCCGCCGGAATACAACCCACACTGGGTGTTTTTCAGAGGACCGGACGGCGCGCTCCGCCTGAGCACGGGAGAATCAACGCCGATCCCCCGGCGTCAGGATCTTCCACCCGCATTTCACAGGGAAGGCTCTGTGTACGTCACATTGCGGGATGTCGTGTTGAAGGGGGGTTCTCTTTTCGGGGACCGCGTGATCGGTTATCCGGTGGACCCCGGGAAAAGTGTCAATATCGACACACAGGATGACTGGGCGCGGGCGGAGAGGCTGCTCCGCGAGAGCACTTTGTAGCGGCGTTTGGACCCGGCGGGTGCCTCGCTCTGTTCCCGCTGTGCCGGAAATCACGAATGTTTGCAGGGTTTTTCCGTTCCTTTACTTGCTGGACTGGAAGTTCCCGTCCGGTGTGCATCATGAACGAGTCTACGGGAAGGAATGGACCGGATCAAGTATCTCCTTGTCGTGCCGGATGGCGTCGGCATCCGCAATTTCTTCTGCACGCGGGTCATCGACCGCCTTCTTGAATCAGGCCAGGTGGTTGTCTGGCACGCGCTTCCGAAAGAAAGCGTGGCACCGTTTCAGGAGCGATGGGGTGAGCGTGTGCGGTGGGTGGAGCTTCCGCCCATCGTGGACGGACTGGTCGAAAGGCTCTTCCGGCAGGCGAAGATCTTTGCCCAGATTTACTGGCAGCAGAAGGACGGTCCCGATGTGCAGCTGAAGCGCAGGCGCCCCCCGTCCCGCCTGAAAGCAAAAGCCATGTACATCGCCGCGCGCCTGCTCGGGCGGGCCTGTTCGTTTCCCCGCGGCATCCAGTGGCTGGACCGGATGCACCAGAGGTCTGCGTACAACGCTCCCCACACGGGTGCGTTCTTCTCGTTTCTCGAGGCGGAGCGGCCCAGCATGGTATTCTGCACCCACCAGCGTGCACTCGAGGCCGTCCCCGCGATGCTCGCGGCGAAGGCACTGGGTATCCGGTCGGCGGTGTTCATTTACTCCTGGGATAATCTCCCCAAAGGGAGAATGGCCGTCTATGCCGACACCTACGTGGTCTGGAGCGAGTTCATGAAACGCGAGCTCCTTCAGTACTATCCCGACGTCTCTCCCGGGAGAGTCGATGTCGTCGGCACACCTCAGTTTGAGGATTACTTCAACAGTTCGCTCATCGTGCCGAAGGAACGGTTCTTCGAAGAGCTCGGACTTGACGTCCGTCGTCCCGTCGTCTGTTTCTCGGGGAATGACATCACCTCCCCGTTCGATCCGGTGTATCTTGAAGATCTCGCTGATGCTCTGCTCCGGGTCCCGGCAGGGGAGCGTCCCCAGGTTCTCTTCCGCCGCTCGCCGGTGGATACGAGCAACAGGTTCGACGGTGTGCTCGAGCGTCACCCCGAGATCGCCGTCTCCGACCCCCGGTGGCTGCGGGTCAAGGACGACAACTGGGCGCAGCTTGTCCCGACGAAGGAAGACGGGACGCTCCTTGCGAATGTCGTCTATCACTCGGACGTGGTGGTGAATGTCGGCTCGACGATGGGGATGGATTTCGCGATATTCGACAAACCGGGAATTTACGTCAACTACAATCCCAAAGGTCGCGCGGGAGAGTGGGATATCCATGAGGTCTACCGGCTCCCTCATTTCATTCCCGTGCACCGGATCCAGCCGGTGTACTGGGCCGGTTCACCGCAGGAGCTCGGAGACCAGGTTTTGCATGCGCTGAAGAACCGGTACGAGAAACAGGAAGCGCGGAAGGCGTGGCTGGACCTCATCGTCAGCCAGCCGCTCGATTCCGCCTCCGAGCGCTTCGCCGGTGAGATGAAGAAAATTGCCCTGAACGGTAATCCAGTGACGGTGCACGCAGGATGAAACTTTGCTTTGAATGCTCCGAGTATCCTCCGGGTACTCACGGGGGGCTCGGGAGCCTCGTGCAGATACTTGCCAGGGCGCTGGCAAAGGCCGGCCACCAGGTGCGTGTCGTCGGTCTTTATGACGCGGAATACGCCGCGCCGGACTACGAGGAAGATCAGGGTGTTTCCGTCTGGCGTCTCCGCGTGCCGCCGGGCCGCTGGGGATGGGTGAGCGCGCGCCGCAGTCTCTTCAGGCTCGTCCGCGGGTGGTGCATCTCCGGAGACGTCGAACTGATCGAAGTGCCGGATTTCGGCGCGCCGGCGGCCGGCTGGCAGTCTCTCCCCGTTCCCGTCATCGTCCGGCTGAGCGGGTCCGCCAGCTTTTTCAGAAGCGAGATGGGCCGGCAGCCCCGATGGCTTACGTACCGGTTGGAGCGGGCGTCGATCCGGAGGGGCGACTTCATCCTCTCCTCGAGCCGCTATATCGGGGCGAGGACAAGGGCGGTGTTCGGGATACGCTCGGAACCCGACGCGGTCATCTATAACCCCGTCGATCTGCCGGACCTCCGCACCGGGACCCGGCGTGATCCAAATTCGGTCTTCTTTGCCGGGACGCTCGCGGAGAAAAAGGGAGTGGTCTCGCTTGTCAGGGCCTGGCCGGAGGTGATCAAGGGATGGCCCGGGGCGGTCCTCCATATCTGGGGGAAGGACGGGGATGCGCCGGGGGGAGGCTCCATGCGGGACTTCCTGGCTTCGCTCCTTCCTCCGGCCATCGCAGGGAGCGTGCATTTTCACGGGCACGTGAAGCTCGAAGTCCTCCTGGACGCATTTCAGAGTGCGGGGATGACGGTTCTCCCCTCGTATGCCGAAGGATTCGCATTGACCCCGCTGCACGCCATGGCGGCGGGATGTCCCACGATCTATACAACAAGGGGGAGCGGCCCGGAATTGATCGACAACGGATCCACGGGTATGCTCATCGACCCCGATCGGCCCGACGAGATCGCCCGTGCACTCCTTGCGTTGCTTCAGGATCCGGATCTCGCCGCGCGCCTCGGGGAGAAGGGGCGGCGGCATGTGGAAGAGTCGTTCTCCTTGCCTGTGCTACTTGCCCGGAACGAGGATTTCTACGGTCGCTGTCTCAAGGAGTTCGGGCTTCACCGGCACAAGCGAAGGAGAAAGTAAATCCATGCGGTCTGAATTTCTGATCTTTGGCAAGCCGGTAATCGAAAGAGAAGAGCAGGATGAAGTCCTTGATTCCATGCGCAGGGGATGGCTCGGTACGGGTCCGAAGGTCGCAAAGTTTGAAAGAGACTTTGCGACGTACAAAGGAGCCTCGTATGCTGCAGCGCTCAACTCCTGCACGGCTGCCCTGCATCTCTCCCTTCTTGCGCTGAACCTCCGGAAGGGGGATGAAGTGATCACTACTCCCATGACGTTCTGTGCGAGTGTGAACAGCATTATCCATGCGGGAGCGACCCCGGTCCTTGCAGACGTCCGTCCCGATACGATGAACATCGATCCGGACGAGATACGAAAGAAGATCACAAGCCGGACCAGGGCGATCCTCCCTGTCCATTTCGCGGGGCGCGCGTGCGACATGGATGCGATCATGGCGATCGCGGGGGAGCACTCGCTCGCAGTTGTCGAAGATTGCGCGCATGCCATCGAGACCGAGTACAGGGGGCGGAAGGCCGGGACGATCGGTGATTTCGGCTGCTTCAGCTTCTACTCGACGAAGAACGTCGTGACGGGGGAAGGCGGGCTGGTCATCACACGGAAAGCGGAAGACAACGACCGGATCAAGGTGCTCGGTCTTCACGGGATGAGCAAGGACGCGTGGAAGAGGTTCAGCGACGCGGGGTTCAAGCACTACGATGTCGTCGAGGCGGGTTTCAAGTACAACATGATGGACCTGCAGGCGGCGATAGGCATACACCAGCTCTCGCGTGTCGAGAAAAACTGGAAGAGACGGGAAGCCATCTGGCAGTCCTACAAGCGCGCCTTCTCCGGGCTTCCGGTGGATCTGCCGGCGCCCGTGGAATCAGGGACCCGTCACGCCTACCACCTGTTCACGATCCTCGTCAATGCGGAGCGGGCCGGAATAAGCCGCGATGAGTTTCTGGACGCCATGACGCGCGAGAAAATCGGCGTCGGGGTCCATTACAGGAGCATTCCCGAACATCCGTACTATCAGAAGACGTTCGGATGGAGGGGGGAAGACTACCCCCATGCGCTGAAGATCGGACGCGAGACGGTGAGCCTGCCTCTCTCGCCGGGGCTGAGCGATGCTGATGTGAACGATGTCGTTGCGGCCGTCGGAAAACTCGCCGGGGGAACCGCCGGGTGAGTGACGATGGAAACATACTCTCCTCCTTCAGACTCGGCAGCGATGATCGGAGTCTTCTCCAGCCGCCCGGTCCGTCCGATCCGTTGATCCCCGGCGTCTCTCTGGTGATGTGCACGTACAAACGCGCCGGAAGCCTGAAGGGTTTCCTCGCCTCTCTGGGAGCACAGGAGCTTCAGCCCCATCGTCTCATCATCGTGGATGCAAGTCCGGACGGGGAGACCGAGAGGCTCGTCAGGGGATGGTCCACCGGGAAGCCGCTCGCCCGTCTCATGCTTTATTTCAGGGTCACCGGGCCGCTCAAGGGACTGACGCGCCAGCGGAACTTCGGGGTCCGATGGGTCGATACGGATCTGACAGTGTTCTTCGACGATGATGTGGTTCTGAGGCCCGGCTGCCTTTCGGAGATGGAAAGCGTGCACCGCCGTCTGAAAGAGAAAGTGGCGGGAGTGGGGGGCTACATGGAAGGGAGCTTTCAGCCGACCAACCGTCTCTGGCGGATGCGCCGGTTCCTGGGAATTGTGTCCGACCTACGCCCGGGGAGCTACCAGCGCTCCGGCATGTCCGTCCCCTGGTCGTTCTTGCCCCCCACCGGGGAGGTTGTCGAGGGGGACTGGCTCCCGGGGGGCGCGACGATGTGGAAAACAAGCGTGGTGCGGGAGACCGGTTTCAGCGAAGCGTTCGAGGGGTACGCCCAGGGGGAAGATCTGGACTTTTCGCTCCGGGCGCGCCGCAAAGGGAGCCTCGTGATGGCCGGAGGGGCGAGGTTCCTTCACCTGTTCGACGAGGGGGGAAGGCCTTCTCATCAGAAGCTGGGATACATGGCGGTGTACAACCGCTATCAGATCCAGAGAAGGGGGCTCGACAATCGATCCCGGCTCGACGTGGCGCGGTTCGTGTATGCGTGGGGTCTCGATACGCTCATGCTCGCGCGGAACTTCGTTGTCCCCCGCAGGGTCGTGCCGACTCTCCTCCACATGCGGGGCCGGCTGAGGGCAAGCATGGATCTCCTGAAAGGTGAGGGGCCCCGATGAAGACAAACGCATCACTGTTGATGTTCTGGGACTACGATACCCAGTGGGGGGGGGATCGTTCGCGCACGCCCGGTGGGCCCAAGGACTGGGGCCACCTCGAATTCGGGAACACGGACCGCCTTCTCGAGCTGCACGCGGAGTACGGAGTCCCGGCCACATTTGCGGTGGTGGGGGCTGCGGCGCTTCCCGGTGAGCGGCCGTACCACGACCCGGCCCAGGTGAGGAGAATTCATGCCTCCGGGCACGAAGTCGCCAGTCACTCCTTCCGTCACGAGTGGCTTCCAGGCCTGGATCACGCCGGCCTCGTTGAAACGCTCCGCGCGAGCAAAGACGCTCTCGAACAGTGCATCGGCGCGCCGGTCAATTCGTTTGTTCCTCCCTACAATCAGCCGTTCGACTACCCGGAGGGGATGGCGATCAGCATTGCTGAGAGGAGGGAGGCGGGCCGCCACCGGACAGGTCTTGGGGATCTCTGCGCCGCGCTCAAAGAAACCGGATATGCATTCTGCCGCGTCTCCTACCGGACCGTCGCGGAAAAGATATGGGAAATTGTCTCCCGGAAACAGAAGGACGCACCTGCCTCCATTGAGGTGATCCGCGGGATCCGATGCACACGCATGAACGCCCCCGGCGGGTTCAATGCGCAGGCGCACAGGGTGCTGGATCTCTGCGCGTTGACGGGGGGGATCGTCGTCGTCGGAGGGCATCCGCATTCGCTCCATGCCGGGAACACACAGGATGAACGGATGCTCGTACCGTTCCTCGCGCACGCCAGGGATCTTCACAAACAGGGGATGCTCCGTCTCCTGCTCCCGCGTGACATAATCACAGAGGGTAGTTGATGAACGTGTGCGCCATATCGTTCAAGCCATGCTGGCAGGATGAGACCGGCCGCTGGTTTTCCGACGGCGGGTTCCCCCTTCAGATGTCGGGGATACGGTCCCTATTTGACGGGATGACGTTGATCATCACCGGCTCCCGGCCTGCGGGAGGGGGGATCCCGCTCCCGGTCGATGCGACAATCGTGCCGATGAGGCTGCCGGACGGCTGGAACCTCCGCCGCAAAATATCGTTTGTGACGAACATACTGTACTACGTCCGCATCATCACTCCCTACATCCGGCGGGCCGATGTGGTCCACCTCCCCCTTCCCGGCGATATCCCGTTCCTCGGGATCCTGATCGCCATCCTCTTCCGCAAACGGGTGATCGCCCGGTACGGGAGTTCCTGGGTCGGGACATCCCAGGAGACCATGATGACGAGAATGACCAAGTTCATCATGCGGTCGTTTGCCGGCGGAAGAAATGTCATGATAACCACGGGCGAAGGCCCGGTTCCCCCGGCCAGGGGGGTGTCCTGGATCTTCTCCACCGCACTGACGTCGGCGGAACTGGCTTCCATCCCCTGTGATCCCGCCCGTCCACCCGGCGACCCTCCCGGAATTGCATACGTGGGGCGTCTCTCGGATGAGAAGGGGGTCGGCAATCTCATCGCCGCGCTGGAGATTCTCATGCGGGAAGGGTACAGCCCCATGCCGCAATGCTGGATCATCGGTGGTGGCCCCAGGAGGCGTGAGCTGGAAGAGAAAGTGACGCAGGCAGGACTCGGCGCCCACGTGCGCTTTGCCGGACAGCTGGACCGTCCCGCTCTTTCGGCAAAGCTGCAGAATCTCGACTTCTGCGTTCAGCCTTCGCTCTCGGAAGGTTTCAGCAAGGCCTGGCTTGATGCGTTTGCGCACGGGCTTCCGGTTCTGGCGTCAGAAGTCGGGGCGGCAGGTCCGGTGATAGGAGGGGACGGCGTCCGGGGATGGCTCGTTCCCCCCGGCGACGTCCAGGCCCTGGCGGCGCAGCTCCGCACTGTTCTCTCCGGCCCCATCGACTGGCCCTCTCTCCGCCGCCGGTGCCGGGAGTATACCGAGAAGCGGACGCTCGAAATCTGGGCGGCCGAGATCGGGAGGATCAGCGCGTCCCAGTGGGACATGAAACTTGTCGGGGGGAAAATCCGCCCGTGAACGAAACCATGCGCGGGGTCAGGGTTGCTTTGCTTTCGGGGGGACTGAGCCAGGGAGGTGCCGAGAAGCAGCTTGTCTATATGGCGGGCGCTCTTCTCCGGGCGGGCGCGGACGTCAGGGTGTACTGCCTGACGCGCGGAGACCACTACGAACGAGCGCTCCTTTCCCTCGGGATTCCCCCCGTGTGGATCGGCCGCTTCGGAAATCCCGGCGCACGTGTCGTCGGACTTGCCTCGGCGCTGCGGGACTTCAGGCCCCACATTCTCCAGTCGACGCATTTTTTTTCCAACCTGTATGTCTGTCTGGTCGCCCCTCTCTACCGGGCGGTTGCGATCGGAAGCATCAGGAGCGATGTGTACCAGGAAATGAAAGCCAACGGGCGATGGGGACCTCTGCTTCTCAGAATGCCCCCCGCCATTATTGCGAATTCGTTCACCGCACGGCGGAATGCGGAAAGACTCGGCATTCCCCCGATGCGGATTGAAGTCCTCCCCAATGTTCTCGACCTGGCGGAGTTTGATGCGGGGGGAGGGTCCGCTCCGCGTCCGGGCGGGGAAGGCCGGCCGCCGGTCGTGATCGCAGTATGCCGTCTTGTGGCGGCGAAGAGGCTCGACAGGTTCCTGAGGGCGCTCGCGCTCGCCCGACACGAGATGCCGGGGATCAGGGGCGTCATCGTCGGAGAAGGCCCGGAGGCCGACGGACTGAAATCGCTGGCGCGCGAGCTGAGCCTGCTTCCTGACGGGGTCAGTTTTCTCGGAAGAAGGGATGACGTGGCGGGCCTGCTGCGCAGCTCGGACATCGTTGCGCTCACGTCGGAGCACGAAGGCTTCCCGAATGTCGTCCTCGAAGCCATGGCCGCCCGTCTTCCTGTTGTGACGACCCCTTCCGGCGATTCGGGCGTCATCGTCCAGGACGGCGTCACCGGCTTTGTCGTCGAGGGGGACGACATCGCGGGGATGGCGCGCAGGATCGTCACGCTGTCGGCGTCCGCGGAGCTCCGCAGGACGTTCGGCGAGGCAGGCAGGGGGAAGGTCGAGCGTCTCTACAGTGCTCATGCGCTGGGGGGGATGCTCCTTTCCACGTACCGGTCCATCGCCGCCAGGCTCGGCCATTCAGGCCTGGCCGGAATGCTGTCAGTCAATGAACCATCGCAGGAGAAGGCGCTCGCATGACCACTGCAACGCTGACGAACCATATGGTGATTCCCCGTCCGCGGATTCTCTCGCGGAAGACGGGGCTCACCGCCGCAGGCAAATGGGGTATCTTCTTCATCTTCTGCACTGCCGCGTGCACCGGCCTCTCTCTGGTTGCGGGATTCATGACCGGCCTGGCCTGCATGACGGCCATCGCGTTTTTGGCGGCGATCCTGGGATTGTACAGGCCCGCGGTCGGACTGATAGGGGTCAGCATGCTCTGTACGCTGGACACGCTGGACCGTGCGCTCCTCTTCACGGGCGGGCTGTTCCCCTGGAATACCTTTAACTACTGGCTTCTCGTGGTGATGTTCCTGTCGATAGCGTTCCTGATGAAGCTGAACGATCCCCAGTCCAGGCTGCTGGAGCTGGCGGTGATCATTCTGCTGTTCGGATTGCTTTTCACTCCGGTGCTGGTGGACGGATTCGAGACCACGCTGAATGTGGCGACGTTTTTCGGAATACTCGTGTATTTCTCCCGGAATGCCCGCAATGATTCTGCCTGGTTCTGGCAGGCCGTCGTCTCGGGGATTATCGGGGTGGGCCTGGGGTGCGCGTATATTCTTGGGATGTCGCACTTTAACCCGGTCAACGCCAATGCCTGGGCGTATTTTCCCCTGACGGCGATGTTTGCAATATGCCTGGGTTTCCGGTTCGCCCCGCGCCGCGGAAAAGGACAGCTCCTCCTCGCCCTCCTCGCCCTTGTCAATCTCGTCTGGATATTCCTGAGCGGCAGCAGAGGGACGCTCCTGGTGGGACTCGTGTGCATGGTCTACCTCATCGTCAGCATGCGGAGCAAGGTACAGAAGATCGGTTCGATCGTGTTTGGAACTCTGCTCGCACTCTTCATGATGGTGAGCTTCACGGCCCTGAATGAAACCGCGGTGCACAGGATCACCAAGCTGCTTGACCCCGAGCAGTCGATGACCGGACGCACGAGCGGCAGGTCTGATCTGGCCTACGGCGGTTTCCTCCTGTTTCAGGAACACCCGTTCGGCGTCGGAACGGGCGGGTTCACGGTCGCCTGGGCAAAGATGGGGTTCCGTGAATCGCTGAGCGGGTACGGCTACGGTGCGAGCAGGGAAGCCCATGCCGGATGGATCAAAATTCTCACGGAGAACGGGTTTCTCGGTGCCCTCGCGCTGGCGGCATTCTCCATTTCCTTTACCGTTCTCGGCTGGCAGAAGAGGCGTTCAGGCCTCTTCACCGTCGGCCTGTTCGTGACCTGTGCGCTCTGTGTCGCCTGGGTCTCCACCGAGTTTGCGGCCAAAGGGCTCTGGTTTCTTGCCGCCGGGGGGACCGCCCTCCTCAATATGAAGGGAGCTGCCGGGATCCCGCCGGCGCCTCCCCCCGCCCCAGCCCCTGCCGTCACCCCGCAGGAGAGCAGCTGACAATGCGACTTGCGATGTTCACAAACAAATTTCCGATTAAAGGAGACACTTTTCTGGCGCGGGACATCCGGAGCCTGATCGAGGCCGGCGTGTCCGTCGACATTTTTCCGATGCACAGGATCGACGACGGTCTCTGGAAATGGACACCGGAGATCCTCGACGAAAAATCGTTCCCGCGCGAACAGGTGCGCGGTTTGACCCCCGTCGATGCCCTGAGAGAGCTCAGCCCGTCCTCCGCGGGTCACCTCCCCGGTTTCCTGAGCGAAGCCGCGGCGATAAGCAGGTCCGCCATGAGGTTCGGCACCGGGCCCCTGATGAAGACGGCGTACGTGCTCCCCCTTGCATGGGCCTGGAGCCGGCGCTACGGTGCACGGTACGATCACATCATGTCGTACTGGGGGAACTATGCGGCTACATGCGCGTACCTGGCGCACCGTCTGACGGGGAGGGACATCCCCCTCTCGATCCTTCTCCATGCAGGGACCGACCTTTATCGGAACCAGGTGTATATGGAAGAAAAGCTCCTGTACGCCGACAACGTCTTCGTCGTCTGCGAGTTCAACAGAGAGTTCCTCCGCACGCGGTTCCCGCGGATTTACCCTGCCATCGAAGGGAAGATCAGGCTCCATCACCTCGGGCTCGATTTTGCGGAGCTCCCGTTTGTCGCAGGCGGGCGTAAGCCGAACACCGTCCTGTGCGTCGGCCGGTTCGACAGGCTGAAAGGGTTCGATTATGTCCTGCGTGCCGCGGCGGAACTCCTGCGCCGGGGGCTCGACCTGGAGGTCGAGATAGTGGGGGACGGCGATCAGGCAGGTGCCTTGAAATCCCTTGCGCAGGAGTCCGGTCTGGCGGGCCGGGTCCGCTTCCCGGGCTGGCTTCCGTTCCGGGGGGTGCAGGAGGCCATGCGCACCGCCACGATTCTCGTCCACCCGTCGGCCGATATCGGTGATGCCGTTCCGACGGTCATCAAGGAGGCGGCCGCCCTCGGTCTGCCGGTCATTGGCACCAGCGTCGCCGGCATCCCCGAGCTCCTCGACCAGGGGAGATGCGGCATCCTTGTGCCGCCGCGTGACGTGAAAGCGCTCTCCGTTGCGATGGAGCGCCTGCTGAAGGATGAGGCGCTGAGACACCGGTACGCCGCCGATGCCAGGGCGTACGCCGAGAAAAAATTCGATCTGTGGGCGAACGGACGTTCCCTGGCACAACAGCTTGTCTCGACCGTACGGGGGGCGCATGTCACTGTTTGAACAATACATGCGGTTCAGGGGGTATGATATTCCGGGAGCTTCGAAATTTCTCGGGGATCTGTCCCGTTTCACGAGGGAAGAGCTCGACCGCCGGCAGATGGAGGCCGCCTGGGCAATCGCGCGGTTTCACCACGCGAGCAATCCGTTGTACCGCTCGAAATTGAAGGGCCCGCTCCCGGCCCGGTGGGAGGATCTGCCGATCATGGGGAAGACGGACTACCAGACCGCCCTGGGGGGTATTCTCACGGACGGGATGAACGCGGGAGACCTGTACACTTCGAGCACGTCCGGATCATCGGGGCACCCGTTCACGTTCGCGAAGGACAAGTTTGCCCACGCCTGCAGCTGGGCGTTGATCCGCCAGCGCTTCGGCTGGCACGGAATCACGCTGTCGTCCCGCCAGGCACGTTTTTATGGGATCCCGCTCGACCGGCGGCAGTACGCGGCGGAAAAGCTGAAGGACCGCCTGATGAACAGGGTCCGTTTCCCGGTCTTTGATCTGTCCGACGAGGCGCTTGACCGTTTCGCCCTCAAATTCAGGAGGAATTCGTTTGACTACATCTACGGGTACACGAATTCCCTCGTGATATTCGCGCGTTACATCCACCAGAAGGGGATCGACCTGAAAGCGTGGTGTCCCACTCTGAGGCTCTGCATCGTCACATCGGAGACATGCACCCCGGAGGACAGGGCAATCCTCGAGCAGGGGCTCGGTGTGAATGTCGTGATCGAATACGGCGCGTCGGAAGTCGCCGTCATCGCCTTCGAGAATCTCTCCGGAGAGCTGATTGTCTCGGAGGAAAATCTGATGCTGGAAATCGTCGATGAAGGGGGAACCGTGCTGCCGGACGGACAATCCGGGTCGATTCTGATCACGGACCTGCACAACAAAGCGTTGCCGTTCATACGCTACAGGATCGGCGACCTGGGAACTCTGGGACCCGCGGCGGCCGCCGGCAGCGCCGATGCCCGGAAGCGTCTCAGGTCTCTGGAGGGGAGGGTCAATGACACGATCCTCCTCCCAAGCGGAAAGCGTGCGGCGGGGATGACATTTTACTATATCTCCCGGCGGATACTGGAATCCTCGGGGGTGCTGAGGGAGTTCGTGATCCACCAGCGGGGCATTGCTGATTTCGAGTTCGAGGTCGTCACCGACCGCCCCCTGGAACGGCCGGATGAGGATCTGATCCACGGCATACTCGACCGCTACCTTGAGCCCGGACTGAACCTCAGGATCCGCCGCGTGCAGTCGATCACGCGTCCCGCGTCGGGGAAGATCAAGCATTTCTATTCCGAGCTGAACACATGAGGGCCTTCGCGCTCGGATATCATGACATTCTCGATGGCGGCGGTCCGGATTCGAGCGGTTTCCCGGGCGCGACGGCGGCGCGCTACAAGCTTGAGGCCGAAGAGTTCAGCGCCCACCTGAGCGCGATCGCGGGTGTGAACGCGCCGGTCCTCGCGGACGCACGGACGCTCGGAACGAAATCCTCCGGGGCGGTCCCCGTGCTCCTGACGTTCGACGACGGAGGCGCGGGAGCCCTTGCTGCCGCCGACCGCCTCGGCCGGCACGGCTGGGGGGGGCATTTCCTGATCACCGTCGGCCGCATCGGGACAAACGGGTTCCTGGACAAGGAGGGGGTGCGGGAGCTGAGGCGTCGCGGCCATGTCGTCGGAAGCCATTCCTGCACTCATCCGGAGAGGATGTCCGTCCTCACTCCGGAGGTGCAGCGGGAAGAGTGGACAAAGAGCGTCCTCATACTCTCGGACTTGCTCGGCGAACAGGTGGACGTGGCATCCGTCCCCGGGGGGTATTATTCCTCCGCCGTCGCCCGCACGGCGTCGGCGTCGGGGATACGCACGCTGTTCACCTCGGAGCCCACGTCACGGCTGCACGACGTCGACGGATGCCTCGTCATCGGCCGGTATTCAGTGCTGCGGGGGATGGCCCCTTCTGTTGTCGCCGCCATCGCGTCCGGCGGCATCTCTCCGCGGCTGGGACAGGTGCTCCTCTGGAACGCAAAGAAGACCGCCAAGGTCCTCGGCGGCGAGAGCTATCTGAAAGTCAGGAGATTGATCGTCTCGCGGGGGAGGCAGTCATGAGCCGTCCTCCCCGTCCGGATGAGGTGCTTCCGTTCGTGAGCCTTATCATGCCGGTCAGGAACGAGGGGAAATTCATCACGGAGTGTCTTGATGCGGTTATGGGGCAGGATTATCCCCCGGACCGGCTGGAAGTGTTCATCGTCGACGGGATGTCGACCGATTCAACCCCCGGCATCGTCCGATCGTACGAGGGGCGTCAAATTCCCCTCCGCCTGCTGGAGAACCCGGGGAAGATCGTCCCGAAAGGGATGAATGTCGCTCTCGCGGAGACAAAGGGGGAGATCATCGTCCGCGTCGACGGCCACTGCAAGATTGCGCCGGACTACGTGAGTCGCTGTGTCGATCACATTCGCACGGACCACGTCGACGGCGTCGGGGGGCCTGTCCGGACGATGGGGGGGACCGGGACCGCCCGGGTAATAGCTCTTGCGATGAGCTCCCCTTTCGGCGTCGGCGGTTCTGCGTTCAGGACCGTGACTGACAGGACAATGCTCGCAGACACCGTCCCCTTTCCGGCGTACACGCGCTCGATCATCGACCGCGCCGGTCCCTATGACGAAGAGCTTGTCCGGAATCAGGACGACGAGTACAATTACCGGCTCCGGAAACTCGGCGCGAGAATTCTCCTGGCGGCCGATATCAGGTCCGAATACTACAGCAGGAGCTCCATCGGGTCCCTCTGGCGGCAGTACTATCAGTACGGGTACTGGAAAGTGCGCGTCCTTCAGAAACACCCGCGGCAGATGAAAATGCGCCAGTTCGTCCCGGCGGCATTCGTCGCATCACTGGCGGTCGCGCTGGCGGCCGCACTCTGGTCTGTCCCGGGGATGGACGCGCTCCTCGTTATCGGGGGTTCCTACATCGCCGCGAACCTCTGCGCCGCATTCCTGACCGCCCGCAGAGGGAGCATGGCCGACGTGCCGCTCCTGATCGTTGCCTTTGCGACTCTCCACATATCGTACGGACTCGGATTTCTGGTAGGGCTCGTGAAGTTCCGGGGCCGCTGGCAGGACCGGTCACATGCACGACAGTCTCTTTCACAACCATCCCCATGATGATGAGAGAAAACTTTCTTCCGTTTGCGCTTCCCGACCTGGACGATTCGGAGCTCGCCGAAATCCGTGAGGCCCTGAACTCCGGCTGGGTGACGACCGGTCCGAAGACGAGGCAATTTGAGTCCGAGTTCGCCTCGGTAGTCGGGGCGAAGCACGCCGTCGCGGTCAATTCGTGCACCGCGGCGATGCATCTCGCGCTCGAGGCCATCGGGCTGAAAAAGGGGGACGAAGTGATCACGACTCCGTACACGTTTGCGGCGACGGCGGAGGTCATCCGGTATTTCGACGCGCGTCCGGTGTTTGTCGACGTGGAATCCGGGTTCTTCAATATCGATCCGGCGCTTATCGAGCGGGTTCTGACGGAGCGGACGAAAGCCATCCTGCCGGTCCACATCGCGGGGCTCCCTGCGGAGCTCGACCGGGTGCACGAAATCGCGAAGCACCGCGGCATCCCGGTCATCGAAGATGCGGCGCACGCGTTCCCGTCCCGTTACAGGGGAAAGATGGTCGGCGCCCTCAGCGATGTGACATGCTTCAGTTTTTACGCGACAAAGACGATCACGACCGGCGAGGGGGGGATGATCTGCACGGAGAGCGACGCGCTGGCAGACCGTTGCAGGATGATGGCGCTTCACGGTATCAGCAAGGATGCCTGGAAGCGGTACACGGCGGAAGGAACGTGGTACTACGAGATCATCGCGCCGGGCTACAAATACAACATGACCGATGTGGCGGCCGCGATGGGTCTTGCGCAGCTCCGGAAGGCCCGGAAAATGCACGAGCGGCGGAAGGAGATCGCCCGGATCTATCATGAGGCGTTCTCTCCAATCGGGGAACTTCAGGTCCCGGGGGACCGGGCCGATGCGCAGCATGCGTGGCATCTGTACATGCTCAGGCTGAACCTCGACCGGCTCCGCATCAACCGTGCCGGGTTCATGGAGGAGTTGAAGAAACGNNGCATACCGGGAATACATGCGCGAAGTGTCGCTCCCCATTTTTTCGAAGATGAGCGGTGAGGACGTTCAGAGCGTCGTCGATGCGGTCACCGCTATAGTTGTGGCGAACCGCCGCTAAAGCGGCGTATCGCCGGGGCATCGGACAAATCAATCACGAAAGCAGGGATATCACATGCATGCACTGGTTACGGGAGGCGCCGGGTTTATCGGTTCCAATCTTGTCGAAGCGCTCGTCAAAGGCACGCATCGCGTGCGGGTGCTCGACAATCTCTCCACGGGGAAGCGGGATAATCTGAGCGGTCTCGGGGGGGAGATCGAGATTGTCGAAGGGGATATCAGGAGCTATCACACGGTCCGCGAGGCGGTCGAAGGGATCGACGTCGTGTTCCACGAGGCCGCGTTGCCGTCCGTGCCGCGGTCCGTGCGCGATCCCATTTCGTCCAACGCCGTCAACGTGGACGGGACGCTGAACATCCTCTACGCGGCAAAGGACGCCGGCGTGAAGCGCGTCCTGTACGCATCCTCCTCTTCGGTCTACGGGGATACGCCGGAACTGCCGAAACACGAGGGGATGACACCCAACCCCCAGTCCCCGTACGCGGTGTCAAAGCTGGCCGCGGAGCATTATTGCAGGGTATTTGCGGCCCTGTACGGACTCGAGACTGTGGCGCTCAGATACTTCAACGTGTTCGGACCGAAGCAGGATCCGGCCTCCCAGTATTCCGCCGTGATCCCGAAGTTCATCAAAGCGCTGCTCGGCGGCAGGCAGCCGGTGATTTACGGCGACGGTGAACAGACGCGGGATTTTACGTTTGTCTCCAACGTCGTCGATGCGAATCTGCGCGCCGCCACCGCCGCCTGCAGGAAGGGGCTCGCGATGAATTGCGCCTGCCATGACAGGATATCCCTGAATCAGCTTGTCGCCGAGATCAACGGCATCCTGGGGACATCCCTGAAACCGGTGTATGAGGCACCGCGCCCCGGGGACATCAAGCACTCGTTCGCGGCAATCGATCTGGCGACACGCGAAATCGGCTATACCCCGTCCGTGGACTTCAGGACCGGCCTGCGGAAGACTGTCGAGTGGTACAAAGCGCGCCTTGGCGGTTGAGCGAACAGCAAAATGATTGATTCCAAGTCATTTCCNNATCCTGTCCAGCGCGCGTTCTCGCAGCGTATTGTCGATATCCTGGCGTCTGCCGCAGGACTTCTTCTGTTGTCCCCGGTGTTTCTTGTGGTCGGGGCCGCGGTCAAGCTGGGTGACGGCGGACCGGTGTTTTACCGGACGAAGCGTGTGGGAATCGGGGGAAAGCTCTTTTCCATTTACAAGTTCAGGAGCATGCTGCAGGGAGCCGAGAAGATGGGTGGCGGGTTGACTGTCAGGGGGGACCGGCGCGTCACGCGCGCGGGACGCCTGCTCCGTGAATACAAGCTTGACGAACTTCCTCAGCTCCTCAATGTACTGAAGGGGGACATGAGTCTCGTCGGGGCGCGGCCGGAGGACCCCGGGTTCGTCGCACGGTACACTCCTGAACAGCGGGAGATCCTCCGGTATCGTCCGGGGATCACCAGCCCGGCGTCCCTTCATTACAGGAACGAAGAGGAGTTGCTGGGGGAGGGGAACACCGAAACGCTCTATCTCGAGAAGATTCTGCCGCACAAGCTGTCGATGGACCTTGCGTACCTCACCCGGCGGACGGTGCGGTCGGACTTGGTCGTCATCTTACGAACAATCGGGGGGATCCGTTGATGAAAAAACGATTGGAGATGCTCTCCAGGCTGAGAAACCGCGACCTGCTGATTGTCGATATCCTGCTG
The DNA here is from genome assembly GCA_003161955.1 of Ignavibacteriota bacterium. Taxonomy (GTDB): domain Bacteria; phylum Bacteroidota; class Ignavibacteria; order UBA10030; family UBA6906; genus Fen-1273. The sequence goes on from PMND01000067.1 coordinate 48,276, forward strand.
ATCTCCCTTGCACCCTGGATCTCCTTCTATATCCGGACAGAGAGCCTTCACGAGCTTCGTCTGTACATCAACCCTCTGGCCATATTCATGGTGCTGGACGGCGTGTGCAAGCTCGCCATATTCTATGTGACGGGCCTGTACGCCCAGTACTGGCGATATGCGAGCGTACAGGAGCTCGCGACGCTGCTCCGCGCCACGATCCTGGCTGCCATCGCCGAGGTCATCCTCTTCTTCGTGGTCTTCACCCCCATCGGGATCATCCCCTACGGATTCCCCCGCTCGCTCCCCGTGCTTGACGGACTTCTCGGGATGCTCCTCGTCGGGGCGATGCGCTTCACCATCCGCCTCGTACAGTCATGGCAGACCCGGTCGGATGAAGGTTTTTCGATGAAGCCCGCACTCATCGTCGGTGCCGGCGTCGCGGGTGCCATGATCGTCAAAGAGCTGCAGGTCAACCGGCATCTCGGCCTTCTCCCTGTCGGGTACATCGACGACAACCTCGAAAAAGTGGGGAAGAGCATCCACGGCGTCCCCGTGCTCGGGACCCTGAAGGAATTTCCAAAGCTCCTGAAGCTGCATCACGCACAGCAGGTGATCATTGCGATGCCGGCGGCATCCGGGAAGAAGGTGCGTGAGGTCGTCCAGGTGTGCAAGGAACACGGAGTCACGAGCAAGATCGTCCCTGCGCTGTTCGAGATCCTCCGCGGCACGGCGCGCGTCGATCAGTTCCGGAATATTCAGCTGGAAGATCTTCTGCGCCGCGGTCCCGTGAAAACCGACACCAAGAGCGTTGTCGCGCTGCTTCATGAATCGCGCGTGATGGTCACCGGAGCCGGAGGGTCGATCGGTTCCGAGGTCTGCAGGCAGATCAAGGAATTCGGCCCGACGGAGCTCATTCTCGTGGGTCACGGCGAGAATTCGATATTCAGGATTGCGCAGGAGCTCACGGAACACCCCAAGAGAGGCGTGTCCATCCGCACCGTCATTGCCGATATCAGGGACAAAGACAGGATGGACAGTGTCTTCGCAGAGTACAAGCCGAATGTGGTCTTCCACGCCGCGGCACACAAGCATGTCCCGTTGATGGAGGTCAACATTTCGGAGGCGGTGACGAACAATGTCCTTGGGACGCGCAACCTCGTGGAGCTCTCCGAGCGCCACGCGGTCCAGAGGTTTGTCATGGTCTCCAGCGACAAGGCCGTCAACCCGACAAGCGTGATGGGTGTCTCGAAGCGGATCGCGGAGCTGATCGTGCAGGACGCCGCAAAGCGCGTGGGGAAGACGTTTGTCGTTGTGAGGTTCGGGAACGTTCTGGGAAGCAGCGGAAGCGTTGTTCCCGTGTTCAAGCGTCAGATCGAGATGGGCGGGCCGATCACGGTCACCCACCCGGAAGTGAAGCGCTATTTCATGACGATCCCCGAGGCCGTCCAGCTTGTACTCCAGGCCGCAACGATGGGGACGGGGGGAGAGACGTTCGTCCTGGACATGGGCGAACAGATCCCCGTTGTCGAGCTCGCGCGGGACATGATCCGTCTGAACGGGCTCGAAGAGGGACGCGATATCGATATCGTGTTCACGGGCCTCAGGCAGGGGGAAAAAATGTATGAAGAGCTCTTCTATGAGGGGGACAGGATCGAGCGCACGAGCCACGACAAGATCATGGTTTGCCACAGCAGGATGGAACATGATGTCCCTGTCTCTATGGGAGAGGGACAGGTGAGCATCCATCAGCACATCGTGAGCGGCATTCCAGGCTACGAAGACTCCCTGGCCATGGACGTCGACACGATCATCGAAGCAGCCCATCAGGGTTCGGAGAGCATCGTGACCCGGCTCTTCGTGAAGCTGGTTCCGCAATTCCGGACGCCTGACATTGCTGCCGACGCCGATGAGGCGATCGCCCGGATGAACGACAGGAGTGTGCACCACATCGCCAAGACCTGACGGAGGGGCCGCGCCAGCCTCTTGCAATTCAGCCCTGATGGCCGTATCTTCAGTGCATGCCGAGGGTGCTTGTCATCGACGACGACGAGATGGTGCTCGCGCTCGTCCAGCGCATTTTGAGCCTGGAGGGGATCGAAACTCTGACGACCGCCGATGGCCCGCAGGGGCTGACGATATTCAGGGAACGCCACCCAGACGTGGTTCTCCTGGATCTTGCCCTTCCCGGCATGAACGGTCTGGAAGTGCTCCGGAAGATCCGGCATATTGACGGGAAAGCGAAGGTCATCGTGGTGACCGGATCGGGGTCAGACGAATCAGTGGAAGTCGCGCTTCGGTACGGTGCCTGCGATTTTGTGCGCAAACCGGTGGATTATGCTGATTTTGTCCGGAGAATCAAGGCCGCCTTGCCTGCGTGAAACCCGTCCCCACCGTTGACTTTCCCCCCCGAAATCGATAAATATTAGTCCCCTCCGCACTCTTTGGTACCGTGTGTAGCCCTGGTTTCCGGCAAACGTCGGATCACTCCGGGGATCGCCGGATGGTCTGACGCGGCAACGACTTTTGGAAGGTGGCTCATGTTCAAGAATGGGACGATTCAGGATGTCATCGTACGCAACCTGACGAAGTTCATTGACGACCGGGGGTGGCTCTCGGAGCTCTTCCGGAAGGATGAGATTCCTGCAGGGCTGTATCCGGCCATGGGGTATGTCTCGATGACGGCGCCCGGTGTGACGCGGGGTCCTCATGAGCACGCCGACCAGGCCGACTGCTTCGCATTCCTGGGTCCATCCAATTTCAAGATATTCCTCTGGGACAACCGGGCCTCCTCACCGACGTACATGACCCGCCAGATCGTTTTCGCGGGAGAGGATGCGCCAAGGTCTCTCGTCATCCCGCGGGGGATCGTCCATGCGTACAGGAACATCGGGGGAGGACAGGGGATGGTGCTGAACTTCCCCAACCGCCTCTATGCCGGGGAGGGGAAGAAGGAACCTGTGGACGAAATCCGGCATGAAGTAGACCCCGCTTCCATTTTCCGAACGGAGTGATACGATGCGCTCTCTCCTTGTCACCGGCGGCGCCGGGTTCATCGGCAGCAATTTCGTCCGCTATTTCCTTGAGTCGCACCCGGATGTCCGTCTCGTCAATTTCGACAAGCTGACATATGCGGGGAACCTGGACAATCTCCGGGACGTCCAGGACCACGACCGCTACACATTCGTTCGGGGGGACATCTGCGACAGGGATGCGGTTCAGGGTACGATAAAGAAATACGACATCGACGCGGTCGTGCATTTTGCCGCGGAATCCCACGTCGACAGGAGCATCCACGGCGCGGCCGTCTTCGTCACGACGAACGTGCTTGGCACCCAGGTTCTCCTGGACGCGGCGAGAGAGCAGAAAGTCGGGAAGTTCCTTCATGTTTCCACCGACGAAGTCTACGGGTCCCTCGGTGCGACGGGGAAATTCACGGAATCCTCGCCGCTTCACCCGAACAGCCCCTACGCGGCAAGCAAGGCGGGATCGGACCTTCTTGTCCTGGCCGCCGCCCACACCTTCGGGTTCCCCGCGGTCATCACACGATGTTCCAACAACTACGGGCCCTACCAGTTTCCCGAGAAGCTGATCCCCCTGATGATCGCCAATGCGACGGATGATAAGCCGCTCCCCGTATACGGTGAAGGGGCGAACGTCCGCGACTGGCTCTTTGTCCGTGACCACTGCACAGCCCTGGACGCGGTCCTGGAGCGCGGGCGCAGCGGAGAGGTGTACAATATCGGGGGCGACAGCGAATGCCGCAACATCGACATCGTCCGGCTTCTTCTCGGGATACTCCGGAAACCGGAGAGTCTCATCACGTTCGTGAAAGACCGTCCCGGGCATGATCTCCGCTATGCGATCGATGCGTCGAAAATCATGAGCGAGCTGGGCTGGGCGCCGGCCGTGACGTTCGAGCAGGGACTGCAGCGGACCGTGGAGTGGTACATCAAACATGAGCCCTGGTGGCGGGGTATCATAAGCGGAGCGTACAAGCAGTATTACAGGGAGATGTATGAAGAACGGTAATCTCGGGAGCGTGCTCTCCGGTGTGGCCGCGATCCTCCTCACCGTGCTCCGGCCGGAAGGCGGTGTATCGCAGACCCAGACGCGGCGGCCGGAGACCGACATTGATCTTTTCGGTGACAGGGAGAAGAATGCGGCTGCAGCTGTCACAGTGGTTCAGCCGAGGGGTCCGGCGCTCGAATCGGTCATCGCGCCGGACCGCTATCATGTGGGCCCGTCGGACGTCTTCAGCGTCAATGTGTGGGCGAGTCCCCCGCTTGCCTATCAGCTCACTGTCACTCCGGAGGGGACGCTGATAATCCCCACGGTGGGGGAGGTGCAGGTCGCCGACCTCACGCTGACCGCGGCGAGAGAGAAGACCCTCGGGGCGATCAGGAAGAGGTATATCAGGAGCGAAGTGACGATGACGCTGGTGACCCCCCGCCCGATTCTTGTCGCGGTTCAGGGGCAGGTGCTGAATCCCGGGTCGTACGTCATGGCGGCGTACAACCGGGTGGACAGGGCCATCGAGGAGGCGAACCGTCTGTTGACCGGACAGAACTCCGGTGAACGCGAGGCTCTCAGGGCGAGATCTTCGCGAAGACGGATCATCGTCCGGCACAAAGACGGCTCCCGCGATGTCGCGGACATACCCAAGTTTCTCGCGACGAAGGACGAGCGGTGGAATCCGTATCTGCGCGAGGGTGATATCATCCTCGTGCCGGTGAACAACTTTGACAGGAACGTGATCGGCGTGTACGGCGAGGTGAACTCACCCGGCCGGATCGAGTATGCCGCGGGGGACAGCATCAAAGACGCCGTCAGGATCGCCTACGGGTTCACTCCGCACGCACGCCGGGACAGCGTGGAACTGACGCGTCAGGATTCTGCCGGAGGAATTGTCCTGCGGAAGTGGGTTGATGCCGGTGGAATCCTCGACGGGACGATCGCCGATTTTCCCCTGGAGCCCGGCGATCGCCTGCTTGTCCCGGGCGAGAATGACAAGAGGGGGGACTACCGCGTGGATGTGGTGGGGGAGGTGCTCTATCCGGGGACATACCCGATCTCCCGGAATCGCACGACCCTCGTTGATGTGATCCGGTCTGCCGGAGGCTTCACGGAAAGCGCATCCCTTCAGCTCGCTGAAGTCCTCCGTCACACCGTCGCGTCGCCGGAGATCGAGCTGGAGCGGTTGGAAAGCCTCCGGGGCGGCGTCCCGCCGGATGACAGCACGTATTACTATCTCGAGACGAATCTCCGCATCAAGAAAGAGGTCGTCAACGTCGATTTCACCGGGCTGTTCCGCAATCGCGATTCGACGCAGGACGTCATCCTCCAGGACGGTGATGTCATTGTCATCCCGACGATCAAGAAAACGGTGTATGTCTTCGGCCAGGTGATTAACCCGGGTCACGTCGGCTATGTCCCGGGAGAAGACATCTGGTATTATATCCGGAAAGCGGGGGGCGTGACGGACCGGGCGCGAGAGGCGGACATCAAGCTCGTGAAGGCGAAGACCAGGCAATGGCTCTCGCCGGGCGGGCTCATGGTCGAAGAAGGGGACTACGTCTGGGTCCCGAAGGTCCCCGAACGGCCGTTCGGGTATTACCTCGGCATCGTCGCACAATCCGCGACGGTCCTCAGCGTTGCAGTCAGCGTGGTCCTTCTCGTCATCCAGCTCAGGAAATAATGTCTTCAGGGTTCTATCCACGATGCAGTCTCTCAGCAGGTGACCCCGATGTCTGATACCCGCGGATTTCATTTATTCGACTATCTTGATTTCCTTGTCAAACGTAAGGAGCTCGTGCTCGCGGTCTTCTTCTCCTCGTTCGTCGTCGCGTATCTTCTGATTTTTTTTCTTGTGGAAGAACAGTACGAGGCGACGGCGATGCTCATCCCGCGGTCGGACGACATGTCCTCGGCCGTGACCGGACTCCTTCGGGCGACGAAGGGGCTTCCGTTCGGTCTCGGGTCGAAGTCCTCCGCCCGGTCGGACATCGACCTCTACAACACGGTGATCTTCAGCAGATCGATGATGGAGGATGTGATCGGAAAGTTCGGTCTCCTCCAGGCGTACAGGCTGGACACGACGACGGCGGACCACATGGAGCTGGCCGTCAAAAGGCTGAAAAGGGAAGTCCTGACAAAAGAGACCGAAGAATCGGCATTCCAGATCGTCGTGCGGGCCGGCACGCGGCAGCGTTCCGCCGACATGGTCAACTATATCATACGCAGGATGAACGAACGGATCATCGATCTGAACACCCAGCGATCCCGGGACAACAGGGAATTTCTCGGCCACCGGGTGGAAGATATCTCGGCCACGCTCAGGGCGGCCGAGGATTCACTCCGGACATATCAGGAGCGGACCGGTCTCCTGGATGCCAAGACGCAACTCCAGGGAATCATAACGGCAAACACGACCCTGGAGACGGAGCTTGAAGCGAAGAAGCTCCAGGAAAGCATCATGGAGCGAATGTACGACAAGGAATCGCCCCAGGTGAAGGAGCTGAGGATGCAGATCGAGGAATACGAGAAGAGGCTGGGAGCCTTGCGGTCGCAGAGCGAGCCCGGGAGTCCGCTCCTCGCGCTCCGGAAACTGCCACTGACGGCCGTTGAGTTTTTGCGGAGGTACAGGGAAGTCGAGATCAACAACCTCCTCCTGGAATATGTTCTCCCGCTCTACGAGCAGGCCAAGATCGAAGAGAAGAAGGACTACCCGGTATTGCAGATCATCGATCAGGCTGTCCCCCCTGCAAGAAAGAGCTATCCTCCCCGTACCGTGTTCGCGCTCATCGGATCCTTCTCTGTGACGGTTCTGGTATTCCTGGTGCTTCTGGTGCGGGGGGGGGCGGTGAATCCCCTGGATCCGCGCTGGCGGACCATTCTTCAGGAGTCGAAGCACTGGACATGGAATCTGAGGAAGAACGAATGGTGAATCCGGCCCGGCCATCGGGACAATTCACCGGACCACGCGAATCGCTTCTCGCGCTGGCGCTGACGGTGCCGTTGACGGTCATCTATGTGATCCT
>PMND01000061.1 GCA_003161955.1 Ignavibacteriota bacterium
TTCGACTCGATGAACGAACCTGCGACGAGCCTGTAGTAGTAGATGCCGCTTGCAAGCTGGCGCCCGTCGAAGGGGACGCGATAGGTCCCGGCATTCAGCGTCCCGTTGGCCAGCACCGCGACTTCCCGGCCGAGGACGTCGTAGACGCTCAACGACACTTCCCCCGCGTGATGGAGCTGGAACTCTATCACGGTCCCCGGGTTGAATGGATTCGGATAGTTCTGAAGGAGCGAGGTGCTCTGCGGGACGGCCTGCGATGTCTGCTGGATCGACGTGAATACCTTCTTAAAGCGCACATCGGCCGAATCCGCCGCGGCCTGCATGGCAGCCAGCGTGGTCCCCCAGACGTAGGCCACACTGAACGTCGAGGAGTCGCCGTGAGCGATCGTCACGAGACCGGCGTTCAGATTGTAGATCGACCCGTTCGCGCCCACCGTAAGGGAATTGTCGAACCCGGGAAGAGCCGTCATCTTGTAGCGCGTCGAATCGTCGGCGGCGTCCGAACTCGGATCCGACGGCGAATACACGCCATAGTCGAGCACGTGGAAGGAATAGGGGGACCCGCTCACGAGCTTGAGCCCCATGTACATCGCGGTCCCCGACACGTAGAAATACGCGACTTTCTTCGTGGCGTCATATGTCACTGTCTCTCCGCCATACGCCCCGCCGGGCTCGGGCGACACTGCGATCCCCAGATACAGCGGATAGCTGATTGTCGTGTCATTGATAACGGTGTACCGGGCGATCAGAAATGCGTCGTTCGGCCAGGTGTAGGTCGACAACCGGACCTTCGCCTTCGGCTGCTGGAGATTGTACGAATTGTCGAAAAGCACCGTCGCAGAACGGGGACTGGGACCGGCGGCGGTGATCGTCGGTCCGGACACGGCGTTGGCATCTTCCGTATAATCGCCTACGTTGGTCTTGCTCAGCGCGAGAAGTATGGACGCCCTGTTCAGCTGGGTGGTCCCGCTCGTGTCGGGGGTATAAATGCGGACACGTCCGTATTTGTTCAGGCTGTAGCCGAACCCGTTTCCCTNNGCACCTCCTTGCGGGAGTGGTTGGAGAATCTGTGAACTAGTGGTAATGAAACAGAAAGGGTGGTATCAACAGCAGCAGCGCCAGAATAAAAAAATACACCTGCACCGGGAGCATCCATCTGAACCACCGGTCCCAGGATATCCCGGCGAGTCCCAGCACTCCCATCGTGACGCCGGAAGTGGGGAGAATGGGATTGATCCATCCCTCCCCGAACTGAAATGCCAGTACCGCCGTCTGCCGGGAGATACCCACGACGTCNNACGAAAAAGTTGATGACCCCCTGCGCCACGAACATTGCCTGCGACGCGAGGATCGGGTGCAGGCCGGCGATGGCGCTCGCGACAGCGTAGAGGAGCACATCGATAATCCTGCCGTCGCCGGCAACGACAAGGATGGCGCGCGCGCATCCGATGATGAGGGCGACCCCCGTCATGTCGCGGGCCCCCTCCCTGAACGCATCCGCGGATTTTGCCAGAGACAGGCCGCCGAGCGGACCCGCGAAAAGGCCGAGTCCGAGGAAGAGCGCCCCGATCTCAGTGATGTACCACCCATGGCTGAGGACGCCGTAGACGAGGAGGACGAGCGTCAGAAGGAACGCTCCGAGCACGAGCTTGTGCCCGGGCGTCATTTGCCGGCCGTCGACGGCCTCGAGCTCGAGCGTCCGCCTCCGTTCCTGATCCAGGTCATAGACCGGGCTCCGCTCCGGTTGCTTCCTGACCCTGGCCGCATGCAGCATCACGAACGTGACCATGGAGGCCGTACTGATGATCCAGATCAGGATCCGGTATTCGTACCCCGAATAGAGCGGGAGCTCGGCGATGTGCTGGGCGATCCCGACGGTAAATGGATTGAAGACCGAGCCGGCAAACCCCGCGGCCGCCCCCAGGAACGGTATCGCCGTCCCCACGAGAGAATCGTAGCCCAGGGAGAGCGAAAGGGGGATGAATATGAGCACGAACGGCATGGTCTCTTCGCACATGCCGAAAAGTCCCCCGGCGAGCGCAAATATCACCATGGTCACGGGGATGAAGTATTTCTGGAGGTGCGGCTTCTGCGCGAATACAAGGGCCATGCGATGAAGCGAAGCGGTGATCGCCCCGGTCCTCTGGATCACCATGAACGATCCGCCGATGACGAACAGAAATGCGATGATGTTCGCAGCCTCGACGAACCCCCTGAGCGGCGCAGCGAGTACCGCGCCGGGGCCCTGCGGCCGGCTCTCACCGTAGACGAAAGATCCGGGGACGACGAGTGTTTTTCCGTCTTTGATCTCCCGGCGGTATTCCCCCCCCGGGACCACCCATGTCGCCAGGGCGACGAGCAGGACGACGCTGTAGACGATAAGGAGCGTATTGAATGAAAGTCGCCCTTTCATCGCGCATCCCCCCCCTGGCGGACGGTGTGCGCGATCATGTCATACGAGTCCCCCGCGATGAGCAGATGCATCGAGAGCCCCTCCGCCGACAGATTCCCCCGGCTGTCGGTCCTGATCCCCCTTGCACGTGTCGCATCATACACCACAACGCTCCCGCGGCCGGTCACGTCGAACAGCTCGCCCCGGCGCACGATGATCGCCGTGGCTTCGTCGATGCCGACGCCGACAAGGTCGGGATGCTCCAGAACCACGCTGATCAGCCGGTTGTGCCGTTTACGCCTGACGAAGTGCTGGTCGATGATCGCGTTCGTCAGAAAACCCATCCCTTCGACGGTGACAATGTTGTCTTTTCTGATGACAACGAACGCATTGATCGTATCCCTGTTGAGTTTTTCATCCCCCGTGATCATCACTTTGCTCATNNCAGCAGCTTCCGTTGGACCGGCGTCCCGACCAGCGCCCGTGTCACAAGCGCCTGGTCGCCCCCCGTGAAGTAGACCCCCGTCGCACCGTCAAGCTGCCCCGCAGAACGGGGATCAGATGCCTGTTCGTGCGTCAGCAGGCAACAGTCCACCCTCCTGACGCCGAGCGCACGGAACTCATCAGCCATATCCCGGCAGGAAGTATCACCGTCGGCCGATGCGTTCGGAATCACGACAAGTTTCGCCTTCTCCGGTCCCCCCGCCAGATCCACGAACTGGCGCATCATCTCGGGCGTGCGGTGTCCGCCCCCGATAATGAAAAGGGAACCCTTCGGCGGCTGCGCGGAAGCGGCACAGAATGCCAGGGCACCGGCCACCACGGCGAGGCAGAGCGAACGGGAGGGATTCATCGGATGCTCCTCGCAATCAATGCTCCCGCGATCTCCGCGGACTTCTCCAGGTCTTCCAGGAGTATGAACTCATCGTTACCGTGGGGGTTCTGCGCGCCGATGCCGATGTTGACCGCGGGAATCCCCTTGGCGTTCAGCATGTTCGCATCGCTCCCCCCCAGGTACTGGATGGGGTTCGGACTCAGGCCGACGGACGCCAGCACCTCCGCCGTCGCGCGGAACGCCTCGCTGCCGGGGTCCAGGACGAACGGGGGGAAATCGACCTGCGATTCAAACGTGAGAGATCCGCCGTTGTCACGCGCGATACGGGAAAACTTTCCCTCCGTCGCTGCGAGATATTCGTCGATCGCCCGCTGGTCGAATTCCCGGACTTCACCGTCCACCCTGCACCGGTCGGGAACGACGTTCGTCGCTTCACCTCCGGCGATGATGCCGAAGTTTGCGGTCATCGTCGGACTCAGCCGTCCCACGGGGACCTCAGCGAGCGCCCGCGCCGCTATCTGTATTGCATTCACTCCTTTTTCGGGTGCGACCCCCGCATGCGACGACTTGCCGTGGAATGTCGCCGTGAAGAGCGAGCTGCCGACGGCCGACTGGATGAACGTTCCAGGCCGCTTTGAACAGTCGAACACAAAACACATGTTCACGTTGTACGGCTGCAGGTCCACGTGTTTCGAACCGTACATGCCGATCTCCTCGCCGAACGTGAAGACGACGACAAAATTTCCGGCCATCTCCCGGCGGACATGTTCCGCAAGAACATGGAGCAGCACCGAGACACCCGCCCGGTTGTCGACGCCGAGGGTCGTGGTGCCGTCGCTCGTGATCCGGGAGTCGCTCAGGACGGGACGGACATTCGCCGTCGATCGCGGCGTGTCCATGTGCGCCAGAAGCGCGACCGCCGGCCGCGCGGGATCGAACATGGGAGGGATGCAGAAGATGTTCCCGGTCTCTCCGCCGACGATCGGCCCGGTTCCATCCTGCACGATCCGGACCGGGAGGCCGGAAAGTTTCCCGCGGATGAACCGGACGACGGGGGCTTCGTGGAGCGAGACCGCGTCGATGGCAACAGCTTCGAGGAAGAGATCGACGAGTGGAGTGGTCATTGATGAAAAAAGGTTCCCATGAGCTGGGTGAGGTGAGAAAACCTTCTCGCGGCTATTATACCGCGCGTGATTGTGAATGTCAAGAGGTGGACGGAGAACAGACGGAAAATTGTTCGGGACTTTCCGGTAGCGCCCCGTGCCGTGCATGAGAGTTGCTTCAATGGTTCGCATCCTCATGCAGGCGCACTCGCGTGGAACAGTGAAAAAATCTGTCATTTGACGCCATTGCGTCGGGACGGATGGCGGAGTCGAATCTCCCCGCGCCTTACGTAGTTTCCTCCCCTTGATTTTCTGGCCGAAATTTTCCGGCCGGAAGCGCTCCTTGACTCCCCGGTTTCCCCCCTGTACATTGCGCAGACGGCGTCTCATCACATCTTTGAAGGAGGGTTCCTTCGTGAAAAGCAGATCGTTCGTGCTCCTGACTTGTTCGATGCTCTTGTGGGGGGGCTGCGGCCGGGAAAGGGGAGGGGAGGAAAAGGCCTCTTCCCTTCCCGCCGCAGCTCTCCCTCTTTCTCCGGACCAATCCTCATGGCTGTCACATGCCGGCCGGCATGCAAGAGAGGGGTGGGTCTACCTCCATTGCGAGGGGACACCCCGGGCAAGAGGGTTCCAGCACGGCTACCTCATGGCCAGCGAGATCAGGGAATCCCTCCGGATCACGCGCGCGGTATGGGAGTACCAGACAGGCATGGCGTGGACGTGGCTCGTCGGGAAGGCCGTACCGATGTTCCTCCCCGGAATTGACGCGGAGCTTCTCGAAGAGATCCGCGGCATCGCCGAGGGAGCCATCGCGGCAGGCGTGGCGACGTCACCGGAGGAAATGATCACCTATAACGCGTATGTCGAGCTCTCGGGATACTGGTGGCCGGAGCAGAAGAAGAAACTCGACATCCACTCCCCCGACAACAGAAAACAGTCTTGCAGCAGCTTCATCGCCACCGGGCATATGACCGCCGATAGCGGTATTGTCCTCGGCCACAATACCATGTGCTCGTACGTGGTGGCGGACCCATATGTCATACTTGACATCGTTCCCGAAAAGGGACACCGGATACTGATGCAAACGAGCCCGGGATGGATCCACAGCGGGACCGACTTCTTCATCACCGCGGGAGGAATTATCGGCGCGGAGACGACGATCGGGGACTTCAGCGGGTTCGACGAAGGGGGGATTCCGGAGTTCGTCCGGATGCGGCGGGCTGCGCAGGACGCCTCGACGATCGACGGGTGGTGCGATATCATGCGAGCCGGAAACAACGGGGGCTATGCCAACGCGTGGCTTGTGGGGGACATCAAGACGAACGAGATTGCGCGGCTCGAGCTCGGATTGAAGCACGTCGGTTTTGAGAGGACTCACGACGGCTACTACAGCGGATCCAACGTGGCAGAGAACACGAAGATCCTGCGTCTGGAAACCGAGGAGCACGAAACCGACATACGGATATCGGGGGTTTCACGCCGCGTGCGCTGGAAGCAGCTGATGAGAGAACATGAGGGGAAGATCACGGCCGGCCTCGCAAAAGAGTTCGAGGCCGACCACTACGACTCCTATCTCCACAGAAACAGCCTCAGCTGGCGGGGGCTCTGCGCCCACGGCGACTGTGACTCGATGGATACCGGAGAGCCTTTCGACCCCGGGGGGACGGTGGATGCAAAAGTCGTCGATGGGACCATGGCCAGGAACATGTCATTTGCAGCCCGCTGGGGATCAGGTTGCGGCCGGCCGTTCGACGCCGCGAGATTCCTCGCGGAGCATCCTCAGTTTGATTGGATGAACGGACTCCTCAAAGACAGGGGATCATATCGGTGGGCGGATTTTACGGCAGGAGAGCACTGACGCTCCCTCCGCTCTCCGGAGAGCAAATCAGATATCTCCGACGCTGGCGATGAGACGGGCCCACAGATCGTCCCCCCTGACGCCGTTGGTCATAATCACGATCCCGGTTCCCCGGGCTGGAGAAAACTGGCTGAAACACCGGAATCCGGACCCGTTTGACCCGCCGTGGTGAATGATGTCACCCCCCTCCGTTGAATTGATAGACCAGCCGAGACCCCAGAAGACGTCCATGCCTCTTGCCGCTGCAGGGCGCCCGATGGGCGCCCGCGCATCGACGGCGACATAGCGGGTGAGCATCGCCCTTACCGATTCAGCGGAGAGCGAGTACGGGGCCGATCTGTCCGTTTTCAGGACTTCAACGAGGAACGCGGCATACTCCCTGGGAGTGGTGTAGAGCGTATACGCGGCGTTCGCATGCGTGTATCGCGTCTTCATGAGGAATGTGCCGTCTGAGGCATGACCCGCCGCAAGGACGCTGTCCACGGCACGCGTCCAGACATAACTCGTTTGTACGAGACCAATAGGATCGAAGAGAGTCCTCTTCGCGAAGAGGGCAATCGGCTCTCCCGTGATCTTCTCGACAGCACGCTGAAGATAGAATATCCCCTCCCCCGAGTAATTGAACCGCGAACCCGGTCTGTTGATGACCGGCAGGGGGCCGTCCCTCTCCTCTCCCCCCTTCCGCCAGTTCGGAAATCCCCCCGTGTGCGTCAGGACCATCCGCGCCGTAATGAGGGAGCGTGATGGCTGATCGGGGAAGGGCCGGTCGTTCAGATACTCCGTCAACGGGCGATCAAGATCTATCCTCCCCTGTTCGGCGAGTTTCATGACAGTGTAGGCGAACACCGGCTTGGTCATCGAGGCAGCTTCGAACAGCGTTGCGCGCGTTACAGGTGTGCGGCGGGTGACATCGGCGATGCCGTATTCCCATGACCAGACGACGGCCCGTTGATGAATCACCGCAATGGAAACGCCGGGGACATGGAGCTCGCTCATGAGCGCTGGAGCCAGGCTGTCGATCGCCGCAACAGCGACACGCCAATCCGGCGTTCGTGAACGCCGTCCGGGATCCACTGCATCGAGGGCCATGTCCGCACCCCGGCGGACGTCCTCATCCCTGTCGTGCAGGCAGCGGATGAGCGCCGGAATCGCCTCCCCGGCCAGAGTTCCCATTCCGCCGAGCGCCACCGCAGCGGACCATCGCACGTTGTCGTCCGTGTCGCGCAGGGCCCCCGCAAGCACGGGGACCGCCTCCCGTGCACTGGTTCCCATTTTCCCGAGCGCAATCGCAGCACACCACCGGACATTTGTCTCGCCGTCCATCAACGCACGGACGAGACCCGGGACGCTTCGTTGTCCGATCCTGCTCAGCGCGCCGGCGGCCTTTCCGTTGACAAACGGATCACCGTCAGACAGGAGCCGGATCAGCGGGAGAATCGCCTGTTCCGCCTCCGGACCCAGTTCTCCGAGTGCTTCCGCGGCATGTTCCCGTACAACGGCGTCGCTGTCGGAAAGCGCCTTGATGAGCAACGGGATATCCCCCCGGTTCTCTCCCCCCGACTGCGCCGCGGCTCTCCCCCCAACAGCCAGGAGGGCAACCGCTATCGACACGAGGACGTGCCGGCCTGGGAATCTCATTCCGGCTCCCTCCGCGGGGATATGACCGTCGTGAAATCGGCGAGATCCCGAAGGCCCCGTTCGAATGCAAAAAGGATCGGCAGGCCGCCGGTGTGTATGAACACTGTGGGTATCCCCGGGTCGAGAATCCGGCGGCGAGCCAGGTCCAGCAATCCCGCCATCGATTTTCCGGTGTAGACAGGATCAAGGAATATTCCTTCCAGGCGCGCACACGTGAGAATCGCCTCCCTGCCGGAATCCGTCGGCACGCCGTACTCCCCGCGGTAACAGTCGTACGACTCGATTCCCGCACCGGTCAGCGTGACGTCGCACCCGAGGATTCCCGCACTCTCCCGCACAATCTCCATCGTCCGGCCCGCGATCTCCGCTCTGGAGCGGGAAACACTTATGCCGATGACGCGGGCCCCGGGCATGAAGAGTTGCGCACCGAGGATCGCGCCGGCGAACGTGCCGCAGGAGCCGACCGCAAGGACGATTTGCGACGGGCCGGCAGGGAGCTGGCCCGCTATCTCCCTCATGGCGCGAACATATCCGAGTGCGCCGATTCCCGTCGAGCCCCCCACAGGCAATGTGTACGGACGGCGACCTTTGCGACGCAACTCTTCCGCCCACCCATCCATGGCGGAGGCAAGATCTTCATTCCGGTCGTTGTCTTTCAGATAACGGATCTCTGTCCCGAGAATCACATCAAGAAGGAGGTTCCCCTGGTACTCGGTAATCCCGGGGCCTCCGAGAACAATCATGGCTTCCAGCCCCTTCCTGCGTGCAGCGGCGGCTGTCATCACGGCATGGTTGGACTGTGTACCTCCGACCGTGAGGACGACGTCGGATTCCTGATTCAGGATCTCTACAAAGTCATACTCCAGCTTCCTCGCCTTATTCCCTCCCATGGCGAGACCGGTCTGGTCGTCCCGTTTGATGAAAAGTGTTGTCAGTCCGGCCATGCGGGCGAGCCGCGGGGCTTCCTGCAGCGGTGTGGGAGTATCAGCCAGAACGACGCGGGGGATCCGGTCGAGAAGCCGGTCAGGCGACTGAGGGGGATTCACGTAGGTGTTCATGCCGGGTCCGGGACGGGTTGCGGGATTCACGGTGTTTTGAGCGAACCCTCACTCTTTAACGTGTGCTGTTGTGCTTCTCCCACTCCTCACGCGCCTGCAGCACGATCGGCGCCATGGATTTCCCGGCAAGGTCGCTGTTGATGCCTGCAAGGTGCCGGTCCGTCCAGTCGTGGAATTCCTTTTGCAGGCCGGCCAATTCCTGACTGAGACCCGCCGCCCGGTCAATCTGTGTTTGAGACGGGCGGCCATCGTAGCCATTGAGATTCCCGTAAAGTTCCGAGGCGAACTCACGCAATCGCTCCTCGCCCGTGATCATGCCACCCTCCTTCGTTGCAACNNCGGGAGTTTCGCTGCATCACCCTCGAGCGATGACCGCACGCCGTTAATCTGATCCACGGTGAACGCCATCTCTTCAAGGAGACGATAGACGTTCATCGTGAGGTCGAACTGGGCTCTCCGGTCCGCCGCCGTGTGCGCAGATCGCGGATCCGCGGTCACAGTCACCTGATGCGAGTAGACGTTCTTCCCCTTGGTCAACTTCACCGTGTACGTCCCCGGGATGACCCGGGGGCCGATTCCCGTCCCCGATGCACCGGTTGCTCCCGAAGGAACTCTCGGCGCCCGTAACCTCATCGACCATGTAGTCCGGTTGAGGCCCCTCCGTTTGCTGCTCGGTATGGTTCCGAGGGGAGTGCCCCCCTGATCCAGAACTTCCATCTTCAAATCGCCGAAAATATGGCGCTTCTTCTGATAATACGTTATGACCGCATCCCCCGTGGAATTCGGACCTACGAACGAAGCGTCGCCGTATGCCCAGCCGCCCCACGCAGGAATCTCCTGCACCGTCGGTCTCGCCCGGGTGAAGGATATCTCCTTTTCGAGGCTGTCCTTCGTCAGGCCGCGAAGCGGGGAGATATCGTCGATAATCCAGATCCCACGGCCGTGCGTCCCGATGACGAGATCATGCTCCCGGGGATGGATCACCATGTCCCGGACTGCGACGCTGGGGAAGTTGCCCCCCTTGTACCGGGCCCATTCCCCTCCCCCGTCGAGGGTAATCCAGAGTCCGAACTCCGTCCCGAGGAAGAGCAGGTTCCTGTCAACCGGATCCTCCCTGATCACATGGGCGTATCCCGCCACCNNGTCACGTACGCTGAGCCTTCGTCGAAATGTCCGGCTTCGATTGACGAGACCCATCCATTGTTCGGCAGACTGTGAATGTTGTTGACGACGTTACGCCAGGATTTGCCGCCGTTGCGCGTCACCTGGAGGTTCCCGTCGTCCGTGCCGGCCCAGATGACCTCATGATTCTTCGGCGATTCGGCAATCGCATAGATCGTGGTGTGCATCTCGGCGGCGGAGTTATCGATCGTCACGCCGCCGGATTGTTCCTGCTTCTGTTTCTCCGGATCATCGGTCGTAAGATCAGGTGAGATCCTGTCCCACGTCTGTCCGCGGTCGCGCGAGCGGAAGAGGAATTGCGCGCCGATATAGATCGTCCCGTCCTGAGTCGGACTCACATGGATCGGCGTGTTCCAGTTGAACCGCAGCTTCCGTTCGCCGGCGCGCGGGAGCGGCTGGATATTCCGGGTCTCATGGGTCCTGCGATTGATCCGTCCGATGTTTCCCCCCTGTGACTCGGCATAGAGGTAGTCCGGATCCGAGGGATCGGGAAACATCCAGAATCCGTCCCCGCCGTACATGTTCTCCCACTGGCTGTTTGCGATCCCTCCGGGGTACCGGGATTGTCCGACCCACGCGCTGTTATCCTGAAGTCCGCCGTAGACCCGGTATGGCCGCTCCATATCGACACTGACATGATAGAATTGCGAGATCGGGAGATTCTCGGCCTTCCACCACTTGTTCCCCGCGTCGTAGGAGTACCAGAGACCCCCGTCATCGCCGGTGATCAAATGATCGGTGTTGTCCGGGTCGATCCAGACGTCATGAAAATCGCCGTGCGCTCCCCCCGCAATGTTGCTGAAACTTTTGCCTCCGTTCGTGCTGGCGATGAGCGAAAGATCGGGTTTGTAGACCTTGTTCTCGTCCTTCGGATCAACTATCAGATTTGCGAAATAAAAGGGACGCCACACCATGTTCTGACTCCGGTCCAGCGCCTGCCAGGTCTCGCCACCGTCATCCGATCGGTACAGGCCATTTTTCGGCGGTTCAGCTTCGATGAGCGCATAGACGACCTTCGACTGTGAAGGCGCCACGGCAACGGCAATCCGGCCCCACGGTTTTGGAGGAAGACCCGGGGCGGTCCTGCTATTGAGGTCAACCCACGATTCTCCACCGTCGTTACTTTTGAAAAGACCGCTTCCGCTCGGAGCACTCGCACTGTCTCCTCCCGAACGGAACGTCCACCCCCTGCGGCGGAAATCCCACATCCCGGCAAAAATTGTCCCGGGATTGCGACTGTCCATCGAGATCATCGAACACCCGGTCGACGGATTGGGTCCCTTCAATATGCGCGACCAGCTTTTTCCCCCATCCGTTGTCTTGAAGAGACCCCGTTCGTCACCGTCGCTCCACAATTTCCCCGGCACCGCTGCATAGACGATGTCAGAGTTCGCGGGGTCGACGAGGATCCTGGCAATCCGTTCGGATTCCCTCAAGCCGGCATTCCTCCATGTCTCTCCGCCGTCCGTCGACCGGTAAATCCCGTCACCAATCGACACGCTGTTCCTCGTCCAGGATTCCCCCGTCCCCACCCAGACGGTCTTCGGGTTCTTCCGATCGATCGTGACCGCACCGATAGATTGGACCGGCTGTTTGTCAAAGACGGGCCTGAACGTCGTTCCCCCGTTGACGGACTTCCAGAGCCCTCCGCTTGCCGCACCGACAAAAACGGTCAGCCTGTCTCCTTCCCGGACCGCATCGAGCGCTGCAACCCGGCCGCTCATCGCGGCTGAACCGATATTGCGCGCGCCAAGACCGGAAATCGTCTCAGAATCAAACAGGCTTCCCGTTGATGGGCGCGTTCCCTGCGCTTCACAGCGTTGGGCAAGTCCGATCAGAATGCACACCGTGACCGCCCGGAAACAGGAGGCTGTTGTTCTCGCCATGGTTTTCACATTCCCTTCATGTGCATTGCGTGCGCGTTTCAGTGAGTCGTCGCCGGAACAGACGGGATCACAAACCGGCTGTTTTCAAGAGGCACGTTCACCTCGATCCTCTCGTAGCTTACCTTCCACTTGTCCTGGCTCCCCCTGACGTTCCCCTCAATGGAATACGGTAGATACCAGCCGGAGACGTCCTTGTATTCGCCGGGAAAGGTCTCGTAATACCGCACCGCTCCCCGCACGTTCCGCTCAATATCGATCTTTATGGGGAGAGAGGACTCGGTCTCGAGGTAGTAGTACTGAACGTCCCCGTCCTTGAGCGTCAGCTTGAGCTTGAAGGTCGCGGTCCCTTCGACGTCCTCCATCCCGATGAACTCAACTCTGTTTCCTTTCTTCTCATAATCGACGAGAGGACCGTCGAAATCCGAATCCTCGATGATCTGTTTCATCTCTTCTTCCTCGAGAGATTCAGGATCCTTTTTGCCGCCCCATGGATCGATTTTCCATCCGACGGCGCCGTCATAGGCAGTAATCCCCGTAAGGCCCTGGGTCGTAAACTCCTCCCGGACCATGTTCGGCCGCTTGTTTTCCTGAACGACTGGAACTTCCGAGCCGTCTCCGCCGAAGGATTTGCCTGATTGCCGGAGGGTTGTGATTGCGCTGATCCTGTCGGCGCCTCCCAGAGCCCTGACGTATCTGGCGACCAGCTCCCCGGCAGTCTGTGCCGTAACTGTGCCGGCACAAAGTGCCAGGCCGGTAAATGCAACATATGCGACTCGCGTAGCGGCCCCCTCGTTTAGTTGATCAAGGAAAGGTTGAGAGACAGAATCGTAGGGTTCACATTCAGAAGTATCTCCGGGCGTTCAGGTTGGAGCAAAGGCGGAAATACGGTGGGGGGGGAAGAGCGCAAGGCATCCGTGCGTCGCCTCATGCAACAGATCTCCAGAGTTCGGTAAGCCCCGGTACACAGGATCGATGCGCGAATATATGCCAAGCGCGCTGAAAAGTCAAGCTAACCTTCGACCTGAGTCTCAGACCTGAGTCTCAACAAACCTCGTCCCCGTCATGAAAATGGTCGACGGCGACTCCGAAAAATACCCGGGCTGTTCCGGTCCGGGCATTTCCGTGCGCTTACCGGGCGCTTCATCGACGGTTTGAATACCCGCACCATTTTTACTATATTGCTATGTGATTACTGATCCGGCATATTTCTCTTCGTTCAAGGAACTGGACCCGTCGAAGGACCACCTCTCGCTCGAGCAAAAATACAGGATACTCGGATCTCTTTACGATGAGGCCCGCATGCTCGGAAGTTTTCGGGAGCATGACATTCTCCTCGGGATTGAAGCCGACATTCAACTTGCCGCTGCCCTGAACGCACATGTTTCAAGAACTCCTCGGTAGGCTTGCCCGGGCTCTTGATGGTGCCGGGATCCCGTACATGGTCATCGGCGGCCAGGCAGTCCTCTTCCACGGGGAGCCCCGCCTCACGCGCGACATCGACGTCACACTCGGCATCGCAGCGACCGGGCTGGCAAAGGTCCGCCAGGCAGTGGAGAAAACAGGGCTGCGTCCCTCGGTTTCTGACGTCGAGAGCTTTGTACGGAGGACAAACGTGCTTCCGCTCACAGACGAGCCCACTGCGATCCGCGTGGACCTGATATTCTCCCTCACACCGTATGAATCAGAAGCGATCCGCAGAGCCGTCGGCGTGACATTTGACAGGACGACAGTTCGTTTCGCCGCGGCGGAAGACCTGATCATACATAAGCTCGTCGCGGGACGTCCGCGTGACCTCGAAGATGTCGGCGGGGTCCTTGCCCGGCNNCCCCTCTCTTGATGAGGCATATCTCGACAAGTGGCTGGCCGCCTTTCATGATGTGGTGAACAGGGACTTGATCGCCGAATACCGCAATCTGAAGGTCTCCCGGGATTCTGTCAGGACCCGCACAAAGTAGCCCAGATATATTCCCTCCCCGGCAACCTTGATGTCCCTCCAATCACGGTCCAATACTCTCCGCAGGCAGCCGGCGTATTGCTTTCGAGATGGCCGATGAGTATATACATTCCGTGGCAACGCAGGGTAAAACCACTACTGTCCCACTAACGCATGGAGGTCGATTTGCCTGAAGAAATGGAAGTCCCAACCGAACATCTGCACGAGGATATGGAACATGCAGCCCACCATAGCGGGGAGACGTGGATAGTGTTTGTCGCCCTGAGCTCGGCTCTTCTTGCGGTCCTCGCCGCCGCCTGCTCGCTCCTTGCCGGGCATCGTGCAAATGAAGCAATGATCGAACAAATTCAGGCATCCGACCAGTGGGCATATTATCAGGCGAAAGGGGTCAAATCCGCCGTTCTCGAAAGCAAAATGGAGCTCCTCCATGCGCTCGGAAAGGAGCCCGATGCAAAGGACGAAGAGAAAGTGACGGAATACAAGAACCAGCAGAAGGAAATCGAGGAAAAAGCGCGTGAAAAGGAGCACTCATCGGAACAGAATCTTGCCTCGCACCAGATTCTCGCCAAAGGCGTCACGGTCTTCCAGATCGCAATAGCTCTGGGCGCCATCTCTGCGCTCACGAGGAAGAAATGGCTCTGGTTCGTCAGCCTTACTCTGGGGGTACTTGGCGCGGTCTTCTTTCTCCAGGGAATACTCTGATCATCCCGGCAGACGCGTTATATGGGGGGAGGAAGTTCTCTCCCCCCCGGCACTTGAGAATAGCCTGACTATTCCGTATATAGATATGGATCCATCTGAAAGAATCGACTCCATTCTTATAGGAATCCGCCCCGCCCCGACTNNTCTCCCGGCAAACTCGCCCGCGCGCATCACGAGCTGGAAGGGATCGCAAAATGCACATCGTGCCATCCGTACGGGAAGACTCTTTCCAACGAGAAGTGCCTCGATTGCCACAAAGAAATCAAAGCCGCCGTGGACTCCGCCCGGGGGGTCCATGCTCACGTGGCAGACAAGCGGTGCTCCGAGTGCCATAGCGATCATAACGGCGAGGATTTTCAGATTGTGCGGCTTGACACCGCGAAGTTTGATCACCGCACAACGGCCGGCTTTCCGCTCGACGGGAAGCATGCCGGCATTGCATGCGATTCGTGCCATTCGTGGAGCCACGTCGGAGCACCTGGGGTGAAAGCGCTTCAGGGAAAAAGGGTGCAGACTCTTCTCGGTCTGTCTCCCTCCTGTATCTCATGTCACCGGGATATTCACCGAAGCCAGTTCTCCGCTCCTTGCTCCTCGTGCCACGACACAAAAGGATGGAAGCCGGCGCCTCTCTTCTCGCACGATCGTTCCCGGTACCCTTTGACAGGGAAACACAGGGAGGTGGCGTGCAAGGAGTGCCACGACGGGACCGTGGATCATTCCAGGACCGTTCTCTACCGTGGCATGACGTTTTCAACCTGTGAATCGTGCCACCGCGACCCGCACGTGAAGAAGTTCACCCGCGGCTGCGACGAGTGCCATTCAACCGGGGACTGGAAGACAACGAAGGGGGAAACCTTCGACCACCAGCGGACGGAGTTCCCGCTCAACGGAAAGCACGCAGACGTCAAATGCCTGGCGTGCCATGCCCCTGCTCCCCGTACCGCNNACAGTTTGCGGGGCGCCCGGACGGAGGAAAATGCGAAGCGTGCCATGTCGACGGGGACTTCAAGAACGTGCTCTATACTATCGAGAGCCATCTTCAGAGCAACTATCCTCTTACCGGTGCGCACGTTGCGACAAATTGCATCGCATGCCACAAGCCCGACATCATCAAGGCGAAAAGCACAAGACAATTTCACTGGGAAAAGACCCCCACGTGCAGCACTTGCCACCCGGACCCGCACAAGGAGCAATTCGTAAAAGAGAACAAGAAGTGCGAGTCATGTCATGTCACCGGATCATGGCCTTCACTTCTCTTTGATCACAGCAAATCCGCGTTCCCGCTTGAAGGGAAGCACACCACCGTCCAATGTGCGAAGTGTCATGAAAAAGCGGATCCCGTCCGGTATGCAGGCGTCACAACGGCGTGCGCCCCCTGTCATAAGGATCCGCACTTCGGCCAGTTCGTCAGGGGGGGAACAACGCGATGTGAGCCCTGCCATAACGCCCAATCATGGAAACGCATTACGTTCGATCACAGCACGGGCTCACGATTTGCCCTGAGCGGAGCCCATGCCGGCGTCGCGTGCGCAAAATGTCACCCGACGGAAATCCTGGACGGCAAACCGGCCGTCCGCTTCAAACCTCTGGGANNTGGCAGAAATTGCCGCGGGACAAGACTCTCCTCATGGCCCCCTTCCGCTGCGATGCACCGATTGCCATGGAAGCGAATCCTGGACGCAGCTGAATCCCGTCCTCAGGTTCGACCATGACACAACGGCATTTCCACTCCGCGGCCAGCACCGGGATGCTGCGTGCCGGCTCTGTCACACGACGCTTCGTTTCACAGGCCTCACCACCGACTGTTTCGGCTGCCACCGCCGTGATTTCGAATCCGCATCCGCGATCAACCACAGGGTCGCGGGGTTTACAACCCGGTGCACGGATTGCCACGATGAATCGGCAACCTCCTGGCTTTCGTCATTCGATCACGATAACACCAATTTCCCGACCCGCGGAATCCACGCCTCGCTCCCCTGCAAAGCGTGCCATACCCAGGACCGGTTCCGTGGGACTCCCGTCGCATGCGTGTCGTGCCATCTCCGGGAATACACTGCAACGACCAATCCCAGGCATTCGGCGGCGAAGTTCAACACCGATTGCGCGGTATGTCATCGGGCTCTTACCTGGCAACCGGCGGCGTTTTTTCCTCATGACCAGTGGTTCCCCATCAGCGCGGGAAGCCATCACAGCCCCGGCACATGGAACTCCTGTTCCGACTGCCATGCGAACCAGGCGAATTACGGTGCGTTTGAATGCATCAATTGCCACGAGCACAACAAGGCAAGCACCGACAACACTCACGCAGGACGGAATGGATACCAGTACATCAGCTCGGCATGCTACCGGTGCCATCCGCAGGGTTAATGGCCGAAACCGGACTATGATCAGGTCTTCTCTGTTCGTGGGTATGTTCCTTTTCGCCGGAGTCTCCGCCGGCGACGCGGGACAGGGGCGCTTCATTCGCTGCCGTGTCACTTATTTCACATCCGCGCAGATCTACTTCGACGGGGGAAAGGAAGAAGGACTGTCCGTCGGCGACACGCTGGTGATTGCACGGGGGGATACAGGCGTGGGAACGGCGGTCATAACTGCAATCTCGTCGCATTCCTCCGTCGGCCGTCCCTTCGTCCTTCGTGTTCCACCCCGCATCGGGGACACCGGGTCCTTCTTGAAAGAAGGGACGGCGCAGGCGCCGCCATCCCCGGAGAGTGATTCGTCGGCCGCGGCCTCCGCTCTTCCCCCGCCATCACCGCCTGACGTCGAGAGGAAGCCCGGAGAAAACGTGCTCGCCGGACGGGTGGCATTCCAGTATAACGGTCAGGTTGCCGAGGATTCCCGGCTGAACATCAACCAACCGTCCCTCTACGCGCACGTGAAGCTGGAGAACCTGGAGGGGACAGGGATGTCGCTTTCCCTCTACGGGCGGGAGTACTATGACGCAGGCGGTCCTTATCTCCGCTACGGCGATTCCGCGCATTCCCGGTTCGATCTGTCTGAGCTGTCCCTCGGTCTCGACCGGCAGACGTTCCCTCTTGGCTTCAGCGCCGGTCGATTCATCTCACGGTATGTCACGGGGGCAGGCGCGCTCGACGGCGGTGAATTGTTCGTGAGGCAGGGCCGTTTCACCGCGGGGGCCCTTGCGGGGACAGGGGTCGAGTCGCGCGTGATTGGAATCGGGGGGAATCAGAGAAGTGTGGGAGGATTTCTGGCGTATCACCAGGGCGAGTCCTTCTTCGACTCGTATGATGCGAGCGCGGCGTACATCCGGCAGACGGTCGGCGGAAGCCTCGACAGGGAATTCCTCTCGGTCCAGAATTCCCTCGCGCTCGGGCCGGATTTCAATGCCTACGGGAATGCAGACGTGGAGCTGAAAGAGATGACCGGCGGCGTCATTGCGTCTCACCCTTTCGTGTCGAGCCTCCTCCTCTTCGTGAATTACGTCCCCACGCCATGGCTATGGACGAGCTTCGGATATGACGGCACGCGGAGCGTGTATCTCTTCCAATCCATGAAGAGCGTCCCGGACTCTCTTTTTCACGAAGCCCTGAGCCATGGATTCCGGCTCAACGGGACGATCCGCCTCGGGACGAGCTACACGTTGACGACCGAGGCAGGAGTCAATTCCCGTGCGGGCGATGGCGGTTCATCACGGACACTGGGAGCGGGAATCCGCGTGACGGACATTTTTTCGTCCCGCGTGTTCGGGGGCCTCCGGTACCGCAATGTCGGAGGATCGATACTCAACGGATCCCAGTCGACGATTGAGCTGGGAAGGAATTTTTCCCAGCGCGTGGATATCCAGATCCAGTACGACTCCCGTTCGTACACCGTGGACCCGCTGAAGCAGACGTATACGACGCAGACGTTCAGCGGCAATGCCAATTTCTGGATATCGCGCACCCTGTACGGGACGCTCGGCGCCGACTACGTTCGTGACAACACGATGAACGGGTTCCACTACTTTCTGGAATGTGGATACCGTTTCTAGCGGCCTGTTTCCCCCTTCACCAGACCCATGAGCCTCAAAACAAAACTCCAGCTCTCCTTCCTTTCCTTTGGCCTTCTCTGCGTTGCGTTGACGGGCTGGCAGTCATTTGAGTACGCCAGGAGTTCTCTCGAATCCCTCACGTTCGACAGGCTCACCTCCATTCGTGATACGAAGAAAAGGCAAACCGAAACATATTTCCGGCAATCACACGATCGCGCCCCGTCCCAAACACTGCCTGCGGAAAAGGGGCCTTCCCATTTGACACTGGCGAAAGGAATTCACCCATGACATTCGACACTGGAAGTACCGGCTTTATGCTCGTCGCGACCAGCCTGGTGATGCTGATGACACCGGGGCTGGCGTTTTTCTACGGGGGGCTCGTCGGCAGGAAAAACGTGCTTGCGATCATGATCCAGAGTTTTGTCTCGATGGGAGTCACGACAGTCATCTGGTTCGCTTTCGGGTACTCCCTCTGTTTCAGCGGCGGGGAGGGAGCAATCATCGGCGACCTGAGGTACATGTTCCTCCATGGAGTGAACCTCACAACGGCATTCGCGGGATCCAACAGTATCCCCATCTGGGTTTTCATGGCATATCAGATGATGTTTGCCCAGATTACTCCTGCCCTCATTACCGGAGCATTCAGCAACAGGGTCCGGTTTCAAGCCTACTTGATCTTCCTTGTGCTCTGGCTTGTGTTCGTCTATTTCCCGTTCGCCCACATGGTCTGGGGGGGCGGGTTGCTGGCGAAATGGGGGGTCCTGGATTTTGCAGGGGGGATCGTTGTCCATGCGAGCGCCGGGTTCTCTGCTCTGGCATGCGTCTTCTTTGTGGGAAAACGGCGGGTACAGGACAAGGGACCGCACAGCATCCCGCTCGTTGCCCTGGGTACAGGACTTCTCTGGTTTGGCTGGTATGGATT
>PMND01000158.1 GCA_003161955.1 Ignavibacteriota bacterium
GTGAAGTTCCTCTCCAGGTTCGCAAAGGTGGTCTTCAGCTCGTCGGGGAACCGCGATTCATTCAGGACAAGCCCCCGCCGGAGATCGACGATGGTGTCGACGTGCTCGATCATGACCGGACACTCCTGCACGCAGGCCATGCACGTGGTACAGGCCCAGAGCTCCTGCTCGGTGATGAAATTGTCGAGGAGCTGCCGGCCGGCGACCGCCGATGCATCTCCCCCGGACGCGGACGCGGCAACCATAGCAGGGGCTTTCTCCATGGTGCGGGAACGGATATCCACCATGATCTTCTTCGGATTGAGGAGCTTCCCCGTCGCGTTCGCCGGACAGACGGAGGTGCAGCGCCCGCACTCGGTACATGTGAAGCCGTTCAGGAGCTGCTTCCACGTCAGATCCTCAATGTCCGTCGCGCCGTATTTTGTGAGCGTCTCGTCCGCAAGATTGACGGGGGCGATCGCACCCTTCGGCGCCAGGGAGGAGAAATAGACGTTGGGGATGGACGTGAGGACGTGGAGGTGCTTCGAATAGGGGAGGTAATTGAGGAAGCCCAGCACGGCGACCATGTGACCCCAGAAGAACGCGAGGAACCATGCGTGAGCGCTCTCGCGCGGGAACAGGCCCGAGAGCCGGACGGCAATGAAACGCGCGTCGCCCGGAACGCCTGTTGCGATACGCGCTGCGTTCTGGCCGAACATCGTGAGCATGACCGTCAGTATGAGAGCGAGTATGAGTACCGCATCCCACTTCGCGTGTCCGGTGACACGCAGCCGCGCCGGGGGTGCAAAAAGGCGGCGGACGATCGATACGAGGACCGAGAAGACGACGAGTGCGCCGAAGAGGTCAACGAGAACGAGGAGGGGCGGATACAGCGGCCCCAGAAATGAAAATGAAAATCCGGGGACAAGCCCCTCTCCCACCGATTCGAGAACCGCGGAAAGGAGGACGACGAATCCCCAGAATATCAGGAGATGGAGGAGTCCCGCAAGGGGCTCCCGGAGGAGCTTCGACTGGCCGAAAGCGATTGTAAAAACCCGCCGCAGCCTCCGGCCGGCGCCGGAGAACCGGTCTTCCTTTTTCCCGAGTCGCAGGTAACCGACGAGGCGAAAAACATTGCGGGCGAAGAACGCGAGGGCGGCGAGAAAGACGAGCGCAAACAGGAGCGCATTGAGTGTCATGCAGTGATCCTTCAGCAGGGTGCTTTACCCGGGGCGAGGCGGATCGGGAATTCGGGGAGGAGGGCGGACTTCAATCGATCAGAAGTTCCCCTTCGACAACCGTCACCGCCCTGCCGCCGATCTGCACCGCGGTCACCTGCGTCCCCTGCACGGTGAGACGGATGGTCACGCGTCCCTTCCGTCCGATGACATCCCCCTGTTCGCCTATGATTGTGACGATGTCCCCCACGGGCGTCACTTCCCCCCGTTCGAAGAGATACGCCCCGAGCGGACCGTTCGCGGACCCCGTCACGGGGTCTTCGTTGATCCCGACGGTCGGAGCGAAAAACCGCGAGTGGACATGCGAGCCCTTGTCGACGGTCTCCGTCGTGAACACGCAGAGTCCGCTCAGGTTCCGGTTGCTGAGGAACTGCGACATCGCGAAGAAATTGGGCTTCATCGAAAAAATCGTGTGGAGACGCCGGATCGGAACATACAGGTAGTTCGACACGACGATCGGCATCCTGTTTTCGAATTCCTCAAGCGTGATATTGAGGATCCGCATGATATCGAGCTTGTACTGCCCCGCACGAGTGAATTCAGGAAGGGTCAGGCCGAAAAGGACATCGGTCTCCTTGCCGGTCTTTGTAACTTCCACAGGGAGGATCCCCGACTTCGTCTCGAGCTTGAACGAATAGGTGCCGGGATGTTCCATCCCGCACATGTTGTCTTCGGCGAGCGCGTGGAAACCTGCAACGGTCGCGTGGCCGCAGAGAGGGACCTCAATTGTGGGAGTGAACCAGCGAATGCGAAGGTCGGCCCCCGGAGTCGACGCGGGGAGGATAAAGGCGGTTTCCGGAACGGACATCTCCCGGGCGATCATCTGCATCTGCCTGTCGGTGAGACCATCCGCCTTCAGGACAACCCCGGCCGGGTTTCCGGTGAGCGGAGTCTCCGTGAAGGCGTCCACCTGCTTTATGCTGATCTTCATTTGATCTTTCAGTGATTTAGCTCTTCCGCAGTCGAACCGCGGTGAGCGTCTTCCTTTCGCGGACGAAGTACAATGTCCCCGCGTGCACAAGAAAGGAGCCTGACGCCGGGATCGAAACCGACGGGTCGAGCGTGACGTGCATGGCCACGGTTCCCGATGGGCGTTCCACCACGTCCAGTACCTGAGCGAACGGAGAGTTCACTCCGCGGGCCTCCCCCGGCCCCCGGTGGTACACGATCACGAGATAGGAACCGTCCTCTCCATATTCCACAGGCCACTCAGTCGCCGCAGGGGCGGAGAATTGCCGGACGAGCGCGGCCAGTGGCGAGACATCATCTGCCGAAAGGACCTGCGGGTACTGCACGTCTTCCGGACCATCGGGGGCACGGGAGACCCGTTGCATCACATTCCTCCCACGTCCCACTTCCCTCACCAGCGCACCTGTCCGGTGAGCAATCTCGGTAATGACGGGGCCGTCGAGCGCTTCCTGTGACGCGTAGATCCCGTCCCCCGCCGCTGCAATGAACGTCAACCCGGTATTCTTCCAGAGAAGATCCCCGGTGGCACAATCGACCGCCGTTATCCCTTTCCGTCCGGGGAGATCAGGCGTCGCAAACCCGTAGAGGAATAGCACGCCGTTGTGAACCGTCTCAATTCCCGTCCACCACTGCTCGCCGAAATTCTTCCCCTTCCACAGCGTGCCCGAACTGTCCGCACAGAAGAATGAAACGGCTTTCGACCCGATATTGCGCTCCTCCCCGACCAGCATTCCTTCTTCGGCGGGGTGAAGGCGCCAGATGACCCCCTCTGCTGTATGCTCCCATGAAGGCTCGAGCCTCGTTCTTCGAAATATCGATCTCACGGGAGAACGTTCGGAAAATCGCTAAAATCTTTGAACAACAAGATAACGATCATACAGGGGAACTTCAACTCTGACTCCTCTATTTGAAGTATTCCCTCAGAATTGGGAGTATTTCCCGCATTGCCAGAGCCCTGTGACTGAGCGTGTTTTTCAGCGATAAGTCCATTTCTGCGAGTGTCATGTCGAATCCGTTTGGAAGAAACACCGGGTCATAACCGAACCCGCCTGTTCCGCGCGGTTTCTCAAGTATGCTCCCCCGGCAGATTCCTTCAACAGTGCGGGATCCGATTCCCGGCGCGACAAATGCGAGCGAGCACCGGAACCGGGCGGCCCGGCGCCGGGGGGGGAAACTCTTCATGGCGTCCATGAGTTTTGAGACGTTTTCAGCATAGGTAGCGTGTTCGCCTGAATACCGGGATGAATAGACACCCGGCTCTCCGTAGAGCGAGTGGACTTCGAGCCCCGTATCGTCGGCGAGTGCGGGGAGGCCTGTTGAACGGCCGACAGCGTTGGCTTTGAGCAGGGCGTTCCCTTCGAGCGTGCCGGAATCCTCGGCGACGGGTCCGATCCGGGGAAACGCGTCGAGCGAGAGCACCTCCACGCCGAGGTCGGAAAGGAGTGCGGAGATTTCGCGGACTTTGTCGCGGTTGTGCGTGGCGAGAACGAGTTTTTTCATCGCAGCAGGTATGAGTGTGATGTCAGAGGTGCCGCATGCGGCGGGGGAACATCAGTGCACACGTTCGAGGAGAAGCTTGAGCTCCTTCTTTGCTGAATCGGCGGCCTCGCCGGCGCGAAGTGTCGTGTGTACCCCGTCCCTGTACACCCAGGCGCCGTCGATCATGACGAATCGGACATTTTCCGGCGAGCCGGAGTACACAATCGCGGAATAGGGATTCGTCTCATCGGCGGGATTCCAGAGGCGGCCGAGATCGAGAAGCGCCAGGTCTGCTTTCTTCCCGGATTCCAGACTTCCGGTTTCACGGTCGCAGCCGAGAGCCACTGCCCCGCCCCGCGTCGCAAGCTCGAAGACGGCACCGGCAGTCATCACCGACGGGCCGTGCAGAGGCTTCTGTATGAGGGCCGCAAGGCGCATTTCCTGAAACATGTCGAGCGTGTTGTTGCACGGCGCTCCGTCGGCACCGAGAGAAACCGAGATCCCCCGCGAGAGGAGCTCGGGAATCCGCGCGATTCCTGAGCCGAGCTTGAGGTTCGATGTGGGACAGTGGAGCACCTTCGCGTCCCTCTCGCGGAGAAGAGCGACTTCGGTCTCGCTGATCCAGATGCAATGCGCGAGACAGGTGTTGGCCCGGAGTATCCCGAGTTTTTCGAAGAATTCGATGTTGTCGGTGCCGCAGCGCCTGCGCACCGCCTCCATCTCCCGCCGGTTCTCCGCGGCATGCGTGTGGAAGAGCATGCCGGGGAAGGATGCCGTCATCGCGTGGGCTTCCGTGAGGAGCCGATCGGAACAGGAGAGGACGAACCGCGGGGCGACGGCATACTTCATTCTTCCGGCCCCTTTGCCGTGCCACTGTTCGGCCTGTTTGAGCGTCGAACGGAGGGCGTCGTCCGTCGATTCGCGGAGAGGGGGATAGACATCGTTGCTGTCCATCATCGCCTTTCCGATAAACGCACGGAGGCCCGTTTCCTCCACCGCGGCCGCTATCTCCTCTTCGTTGTCGACGCTCCCCATGTCCATGATCGTGGTCGTTCCGGACCGGATCAGCTCGGCGATGCCGGTCATCGCTGAGGCTCGCATCGAAGCCGCGTTGTGGGCCGCTTCAAACGGGTAGATTTTCAGGCGGAGCCAGTCGAGAAGCTCAAGNNCCGCTGACGACGAGGGCGCCTCCCTGGAGGACGCGCCGTGACCCGTCCATGGTGACCACGGAGCCGGGCTTGATGAGTATCCGGCGAGGAGGGGCGGGCATGCCGGTCAGGACCCGACCAGGGCTGTGATCGCCTGGTCGACGGTTTCTATCTCGATGAGCTCGACGCCGTTCCGGCGGGCGAGCTTGCGCGCGTTACTGCGCGGGAGGAGGCAGCGCGTGAACCCGAGTTTTCCCGCTTCACCGATCCGCTTTTCGATCTGGCTGACGCTCCGTATCTCCCCGCCGAGGCCTATTTCGCCGATCGCCACCGCGGTGGAATCGACCGGGATGTCCCGCAGGCTCGAGACGATGGCGAGCGCCATCCCCAGGTCCACGGCGGGCTCATCGATCCGGACTCCTCCGGCAACGTTGACGAACACGTCGTACTGGCCGAGACGGAGCCCGACCCTCTTTTCGAGCACCGCAAGGAGCATCTGCAGCCGCCGGGAATCAAATCCTGTTGAGCTGCGCTGCGGGACACCGTAACTCGTCGGCGCCACGAGCGCCTGGACTTCAACAAGGAGGGGGCGGGTCCCCTCGACGCTCGCCACGACCGCGGATCCCGAAGCCCCGGTTTTTCGCTCCGCAAGGAATACCTCGGAAGGATTCGCCACTTCACGAAGTCCCCCGTCGTTCATCTCGAAGACGCCGATCTCGTNNCCGGAATGCCGCTCGTCTTCGCGATGCGCATGAACGTGGCGGTTGCTTCACGCACCTGGCTGACGGTCCCGGGGGCGCTTTCAAGATCAGGACGGAACATGGTCTGGATGGAATCCACGATGATGAGATCCGGCGGCTGCTTCGCGATCACCGCCTGTATGACGTCAAGGTTGGTTTCAGCGAGCAGGAGAAGCGATTCAGGGGGCTTGACCGCGAGCCTCTCCGCGCGAAGCTTGATCTGGCCGACGGATTCTTCCCCGGTGATGTAGAGCGTGACGCACCGGAGTGCGGACGCCATCTGCATCATCAGCGTCGACTTGCCGATGCCGGGGTCGCCGCCGACAAGGACCACGGAACCCGGGACGATCCCCCCTCCCAGCACGCGGTCAAATTCGGGAATCCCAACCGCCGAACGGGGCTCGGGAGCGATGTCGACAGAGCCGATCGAGACAGGTCCGGCGGACTTTGCCTCTCCCCCGCTCCGGCTTTGATGCCGTTTGCCGGGGAGGATCTCCTCGACGAACGTGTTCCACTCCCCGCAGTTCGGACATTTCCCGACCCACCGGGCCGATTCGTACGCACAGGACTGGCAGACGTACCGGGAATGTATTTTATCCCTTATCATACTTTAATATACCGACGACCGGAGAGACTTACAACCTGACATTGATTCTGCCGCACTGTGTGACTATATTAGCGCGGAGATTCATCACTTCGGAAATCTCATTGTCGATCCGGCTGCTCCTTTTCATCTCTCTCCTACTCATCGGCTCGGAAGCCGTCGCACAGCCGCCTCCCGCCCCCAAGCGGGAAGTACGCGCAGTGTGGCTCACCACCGCATCCGGACTCGACTGGCCGCGGAGCACCGACAGGGCTGAACAACAGGCATCGCTCCGCGAAATCGTCCGCCGCCTTCAGTCGTACAACTTCAACACGATTTTTTTCCAGATTCGCGCCCGCGGGGACGCATACTACCGCTCCGCGTATGAACCGTGGGCAGAAAACCTCACCGGGACGCTCGGAAAGGATCCCGGATGGGATCCGCTTGCATTCCTGATCAGCGAGGCGCACGGCGCAGGCATCGAAGTTCACGGGTGGGTGAATGTCTACAAAGTGAAGGGGAACGGGCCGCTGCCGCTCAGTACCCCCCCTCATGTGGCGCGGGCACATCCCGGCTGGATATTCAGCTACCAGGGGGAAGGGTGGCTCGACCCGGGGATTCCCGAGGTGGGGAAATACCTGTTGAACGTTGTGATGGACATCGCGCGGAAATATGATGTCGACGGGATCAATTTCGACTACCTCCGGTACCCGGGGCGGAACTTCCCCGATGGTGATTCCTTCAAGAAATACGGTCCCGGTCTCCCGAGGGACAGGTGGAGAAAATCAAACCTGGACAGATTCGTTGCGGAGTGCTATGACCGGCTGACAGCCATTCGCCCCCTCCTGAAAGTCGGATCCTCTCCGCTCGGGATTTTCGGATCGGACACCGGGTTTGTCTCTCCTGCCGCCGGAGAATACTACCAGGACACGCGGACGTGGCTGAAGACGGGGAAACTGGATTACGTTGCCCCTCAACTTTACTGGACCATAGGAGGTTCCAGAGGGAACCCGGATTTCGCAACGCTCGCTCCGGGATGGCAGGGGCTTGCGGGGAAGCGGCATGTCTATGCCGGGATCGGCGCCTACAAGGACGATGTCGCCAGGGAAGTCCCCCGGCAGATCGACATCTCACGGAAGGCGGGGAATGCCGGGCAATCGTACTTCCGTTATGAGAGCATCCGGAGTGCCGGACTTACCGGAGGGCGGTACGAAAGACCGGCTCTCCTGCCTCCCATGCCCTGGAAAGACGCCACGTCGCCCCCTCCGCCTCTCCACCTCGCTGTCACGGAGATCACCACAAACGTCTTCGATATTCAGTGGGTCTCCCCGCAGACGGCGTCGGAGCGGACGAGAGCGCTCCACTATGTCCTGTACCGATGGACATCACCCCAGATCCCTTTCGACGATCCCCGGTCAATCTCACAGGTGCTCCCGGGCATGGCCGCGTCATGCACGGATACCGTCAAAGTGCCTGCCGGGGCAACGTATTACTTCGCCGTGAGTGCGGTGAACGCGGCCAACAGCGAAGGCCCTCCGTCTCAGATATCGAGCGGAACGATGCAGGAGTTCCTGTCCCTCAGGGGGAAACTGACAGAGATGACCGGACTCTCGGCCGCACTTTCTCCCCGGGGGGGCGCGCCACGGATGGTGGCGTACTCGCTTGCGCGGAGATCACCCGTGACGCTCGATCTCCTTGCAAAGCCCAGAGGGTCGATCGACACGATTCTCACGACACTCGTGAGCGACACGCAGGAGACGGGCGTCTATGTGGTGGGGTTGAGCAACGTGCAGTTCGCGCCAGGGAGATACACCTTCCGGCTCAGGACAGGCGATTCAGTTGTGGAACAACCGTTTGATCTGCCGTGAGAGGGAGAAACGCGCGGGCTTGAATATGGGGAAAACTCTCTTAAATTACGTTGCCGCCGCCCAAAACGGGTGGGGTCAACGATGGCGCCCGCGGCGCCACGGGCGCCGCTTCCGGGCGTGTCTGTGAGCTGTTCAATCTGATTCTTCCGAGAAAGGAACACCGTGAAACGCTCTCTTCTCCTGATGATAATCACGGCGCTCATCGCGCCTTCGCTCACCGCACAGCAGTACCTGGTGAAGTTTGCAACACTCGCTCCGGAGGGGACCACTCCGACCAAAATAATGCGGGATTTTGACAAGGCAATCCGGGAGCAGAGCGGTGGGCGGCTGGGATTCAAGATCTACGCAGGAGGGGTGGCCGGGGACGAGAAGGACGTAGTCCGCAAGATAAAACTTGGCCAGTACAGTGCCGCCGGATTCACAGGCGTCGGGATCAACGAGATCGCGAAGAAGGTCCGGGTGCTTGACGCCCCCTTCCTCTTCAAAAACCACGATGAAGTGGATTTCATCGTCAACAAATTCGACAAGGAGTTCCAGCAGGCGATCGAAGAGGGAGGATTCGTTTTGCTCGGATGGGCCGAGGTGGGGCTCGTGTATATTTACTCCGACAGGCCGGTGGCATCCGCGGAGGACCTCAAGAAGACGAAGATCTGGATGTGGGAGGGGGATCCGATCGCGGAGGCCGCATTCCAGGCAATTGGCGTCTCCCCTATCCCTCTCTCAATCACGGACGTCAGTACCTCACTTCAGACCGGCATGGTGAATACTGTTTATGTTCCCCCCTATGAGCTTGTCGCTCTCTCGTGGTTTACCCGCGTCAAATACATGATGGGAGTGCCGCTGGCCAACAGCGAGGGGGCGGTCCTGATATCCAAGAAGGTGTTCGATGCGATGCCGAAGGACATCCAGGACATACTTGTGACGAACGGGCGCAAGTATTTCCGCCAGCTGACCGTTGCCAGCAGGGACGAGAACCTGAAGGCAATCGCCACACTGAAAGAGAAGGGTTTCACGGTGATCATGCCGACGAAGGAAGTGGCGGCGCAGTTCGAGGCGACAGGTAAGAAAGCACGGCAGCTGCTTGTCGGCAAACTCTTTTCGCAGGAGTTTCTCGATCAGGTGGAGTCGTCTCTGCACGCGTACCGGCAGGAGCACGGCAAATGAACGTTCTCAGGGCGTTCGACAGGTTCCTTACAAAGGCCGTCACCTGGCTGCTGATGTTCTTTTTTGTCATGATGCTCGGAATCGCCGCACTGCAGGTGCTGCTCCGGCTTTTCCTCCACACGGGAATCCCCTGGGGAGACATCGCCGCCCGTCACATGGTACTCTGGGTCGGGTTTTTCGGCGCATACATGGCCACGCGCGAGGACAAGCATTTTCACATCGACATCCTCACCCGGTTCCTCCATCCAAAACTGAAAGCCTGGTTCGCCGCATTTTCCGATCTGTTCGCCATCGTAATCTGCTATTTCATGCTGCAGGCGAGCCTGACGTTCGTCAGCGTGGGGATGGATGCGGATTCCATGCTCTTCCTCCAGGTGCCGCAGCGTGCCGTCGCAATCATTGTCCCCCTCGGGTTCGGCCTCATTTTGATTCAGTTCCTCCTGCGCATGATCGAGAACATCGTGCGGGGGGTACGGGGTCCCGAAGCGGAGGGATCTGCGCTATGAGCGTCTGGGTCGTCATCGTCCTTCTCGGCGTACTCGCATTGGCGGGCGCCCCCCTCTTCACGATCATCGGCGCGATCGGACTTATCGCGTTCACCTCATCCGGGACGGACACAGCCGCGATGATCGCCGAGCTTTACAGGCTCGTCGACCTCCCGGCACTGATCGCCATCCCGCTCTTTACATTTGCCGGTTTCCTCCTTGCAGAAAGCCAGGCCCCCAGGCGCCTGATCAGGCTCGCCGGATCGCTTTTCGGATGGATGCCGGGAGGGCTTGCGGTCGTCGCACTCTTCTCGACAGCAATCTTCACCGCGTTCAGCGGGGCCTCCGGGGTGACGATCATCGCGCTCGGAGGGCTTATCTATCCGGCGCTTATACAGCATCGTTATCCGGAGAAATTTTCGCTGGGGCTGGTGACGACCTCCGGAAGCCTCGGGCTCCTCTTCCCTCCTTCGCTCCCGATCATTCTTTACAGCATCATCGCGAAGGTCAATATCGACCACTTGTTCATGGCAGGACTGATCCCGGGGATTCTCCTGATTCTCATACTCTCAGCATACGCAATGCGGACCGGGATCGTGGCGAAGGTCCAGCGCACCCCGTTCTTGTGGAAAGAGGTCTGGAGCGCACTGAAGGAGGCCGGCTGGGAGGCCCCGCTTCCTGTCGTGGTTGTCGGCGGGATTTACGGGGGGATATTCACGGCGACGGAAGCCGCGGCGGTGACCGCGGCGTACGTGTTGATCGTCGAAGTCTTTATCCACCGCGAGGTCAAGATTTTCGCGGATCTCCCCCGCGTCGTCAGGGAGAGCATGATACTCGTCGGCGCCATACTCGTCATGCTCGGATCGGCGATGGGCGTCACCAGCTACCTGGTCGACGAGCAGATACCGATGAAGCTGTTCGCGTTCATAAGCACGTACGTGAGCAGCAAGATCGTGTTCCTGATCATACTGAACTTCTTCATACTGGTGATGAACATGGTGGAGATCTTTTCCGCCATCATCATCGTCGTCCCGCTGATTCTCCCGGTGGCGCTCCAGTACGGGGTCGACCCGATACACCTGGGGATCATATTCCTGTTAAACCTCGAGATCGGATACATGACCCCGCCGCTCGGGCTGAACCTGTTCCTCTCCAGCATCCGGTTCAACAAGCCGCTTCCGCAAGTATACAAATCGGTCGTGCCGTTTTTCCTCTTGCTGGTGCTGACGCTTCTGCTGGTAACATATCTTCCGCATCTGAGTCTGGTGCTGGTGGGACAGGGGACGGGGCAATAGGATTTCTGCGCGGTACGGTGCGGCGGAGTTTAGACTCGCCTCAGAGGTGCGGGACTGTTAGCCGCATCTGAAGGCTGCCGGCCTGTCAATC